>JBBQPO010000044.1:0-28883 GCA_038217285.1 Chthonomonadales bacterium | reverse complement strand
TTTAACTCCTGTGAGCACCCTATGTGTCAACGCATAGAGACTTGTTGGGCCGCACCCACCCTATTGAGGGTGAGGATGGGGAATCCGTGTGACGAGGATAGACACGGCAAAGAGAGCCGCACATAGCGTCGTCAAGCGTTGGCGCTGCGACGACGCCATTTTGCCATGACTCCCATCACCAACGCCAGAAGGATCGTTACGCTGCCGAGAAAAAGCCAGCGATACGGAAACTCGTTCGATGATACCGTTTTAGTCGTCTCATCCAGGATCTTCTCGCCATGAACGCCGATGTAGTAGCGTGTGCCCGCAGCAGAGTCAGACAAAACCGAGCCGGCAGGCATCGTCGTATCGAAGCGACTATCCGGAACATTGTTCACCTGATACGAAATGTCCTTGTAGTCATTCTTTAATTCGAGTGCGTCACTTCCGTCCGTACGCCTGACGGCTTCGATTGAGCAGACGCCAGGCATCCATATATTATCTACTTTTACGGCACCCAGACACCGGTAGGTTTCAACGATACTAGCATTCGGCTTATTGGGAACCAGAGCAGTCATCTCCGTGCGAACCGACATATAGTTGTATTTGGGCGCAATCCAGAACCGAACTGTAATGTTGTGGTCACTCTGGCAGGTCAGAATCGACAGCAGTCCGAACTTAGGATCCTGCTCTGTGCCGACAAGGGCTCCTTGTCCGGCTTTTAGCGCGGTCGCTATCCATATGCCGTTGACGACATAACCGCAATCAAGCGGCGATGTGAAGTTTACGTGAGGCGGACTTACTACGGCATCGTAGTGATAGCGGCTGCCTGTAAACGTGTCAGCGGAGTCGAAATGGTGTTCCTTATCGCCATCAAATATTCTGGTCGTTATCCGGTGGTATTTGGCATCGGCTTTCTGATGGTCGTTCTGCTGCGTTTCGTCCTTTGTGTCGGTCACTTGCTCGTAGTATTTCGGCCCCTTGAAGGCCCACTCCACTTCCGTTACCGATTGCGAGCCGTAGTCTGCTGGCATATTACTCTGAGTCGCATACGATCCTGACATCCCTTGACTGATGGTGTACTTGGCAGAGACGGAGCGCAGCTGACCAGGATGCGCCTCAAGCCCGCGCATGATCGTGGCGTAATCGGGTGCACGATTTTGCGCCTGACTGAAGCTGGGAATTGCGATCCCAATCAACATCAAACAGGTGTAGATGTGTGGTAATCGCATCGTTGTTCTCCTGAGCATGAAGGGTACGGTCTGCCGACAGGCCGTGCCATGCCTGAACTGTTTCCTCGGTGTCGCACATATCGTTATTGTAGCATACGTGGGAAAAGCCAGAGCAGAAAGGCAGGAAGAAAGAAAGACAGGAAAAAATGCAGGAAGAGAAAGCTGCCACAATTATAGCAAGACACGGCCCGAAACGATAAGAGGTGCATGCGTTGCCGATAGGGCGTAAACGTGTTGAGGAGAAAGAGCCATGAGTTTGAAATCGGATTGCGAATGGAACGCCAAAGGGCGTTATTATGAGATGAAGAAAGGCGTCAAAGTGCCGGTGCGTCTGTTCCTCTCGAAGAAGCTGTTTCAGGAGAGCGAAGAGGAGATCTATCGGCAGATCGTTGCGGCCACGCAGTTTCCGGGGGTGCAGGAAGTCGTCATCACGCCAGATGTGCATACGGGCTATGTCGTCCCGGTCGGCTGCGTCATCGCGACCAATGGCACCCTCTGCCAGGCCCCAGTCGGCTTCGACATCGGCTGCGGCATGATGGCGTTCAGATCGACGGTCAGCAAAGGCAAGGGCTTCAGCGACACCCTGCGTCAGCGGTTTTCCGAGCGGGTGATGGAGCAGATCGGGATGGGAGCGGGGCACGGCGGCCGGTATCCCGTCGATGACCGTCGCTTCGAAGAGATCGTGCGGCACGGGGCGAGTGCGCTCGGGATTCCGCGCGAAAACTCCGAACGCGACTTCATTCCGGTGGACGATACCTGGGACATTCCCAAGAAGGCTTTCGGACGCGGTATCAGCCAGCTCGGAAGTCTTGGCGGCGGAAACCACTTTATCGAGCTGCAGTTCGATCAGCACGATCATCTGTGGGTGATGGTGCATACAGGTTCGCGCGGCTTCGGGCACGGCCTCGCGACGCACTTCATCGCGGAGGGCAAGGAGTATCTGCAAAAGCAAGGCATCGACGTGCGGGGCGGGGCCGAAGCGGTCTATTTCGAGCCGGGTACGCCGCTCTACGACGGCTATCGCAACGCGGTGGCGGCGGGCGGTAACTTCGCCATCGCCAACCGTCTGTTGATCTGGAAGAGTGTCGGCGATGTGTTCGAGAAGGTGTTCGGACAGGAGCCGGAGTTCGTCTACGAGATCAGCCACAATCTGGTGCAGGAGGAAGAGGCGCCGACGCTGGGCGGAAAAGCCTGGATTCACCGCAAAGGCGCGACTCGCGCGTTCCCGGCAGGCCATCCCATGCTGCAAGGCACGAAGTGGGAGGAAACCGGCCATCCGATCCTGATTCCGGGGAGCATGGGAGACACGAGCTATATCCTCTACGCTCAGCCGGGCGCAGAGAAGAGTCTCTACTCGGTCAACCACGGGTGTGGGCGGCGTCTCTCGCGCTCTGCGGCGAAGAAGCAGTACAGCCAGAAGGAAGTCAACGCGCAGATGCAGAAGCTGAACGTGATGGTCAACGCGGGCGGCAACGTCCCCATCGACGAGTCGCCCAACTGCTACAAGTCCGCGAAGGAGGTCGTCGGCGCGGTCGTAGACGCCGGTCTCGCCCGCATCGCCTACACCCTGACGCCTATCGCCTCCCTCAAAGGCGTAGACTGACCGCTGCCGCTCTCCTGACGTCAGGAGAGCGGTGGGGCGAGGCTGCGCATGGCGAGAATTCCATCGTCCTGAGACATCGTTTGCGCCTCCTCCCAGATCGATTCGAACTCCTCCGGCAGAAGAAGACGCAGGGTGGAAAGGTCCGTTTCGACCTGATCCTGGTCGATGTACATATAGCCGAGACTCATGTAGAATAGGAACGCGTGGGGCAGATGATGCAACCGGTGAGGCTGATGCTGCAAACGGGTGGGAGGACAGTTGTGAAGGGCGTAGGCGTAAAGACGCAGGGCATCGGCGGCCTGATTCTGCCGCAACATCAGGGCGGCGAGACGGGCCGCGATCACCGCCACACCACCGCCGGTTTCCGGTCGATCGTACGGAGTCAATGCGGCGACATAGAACGCGTGGCCTGCGGCGACATCCTGTTCCTGGACAGCCATATCCCCCAGCAGCGTGAGACAGGTGCCTTCCACCGCGCTGTTTCGGATAGACCGACTGCACACAATGGCCTCGTTGAGATAGGTGCGCGCGCTCGCATAGTCGTTCTGCAAAACACTGCTGCGTCCCAGATGGAACAGCCCGAAAGGCAATGGGATCCGATCCTTCATCTTACGGGAGAGTGCGAGCGCTTCCACAAAAAGGCTTTGGGCTCGGGAAAACTGCCTGTGCATCATGGCGACCCCACCCAGGCGATAGAGAGTCAAAGCCACACCACGCAGATGCCCGCATCTGCGGTAGCTGTCCGCACTCTGTAGCAGCAGGGGCCTCGCCTTCTCAAAGTCGCCGGTGTACTGCTCCAGCATGCCCATGGCGCCCAGGGCGCGGCCCCGCTCGTAGGCGTCGTCGCTCTGTTCGAGTACAGGCAGGCAGGCTTGCAGACGCGCCCGACCTGATTCGACGAGGGTGAGGTTTGTTTCGGCAATTCCCAGGGTGCAGAGCGTACGGGCGATGCCCAACCTGTCATGAAGGGCCGTATAGATCTTCAGCGCCTCCAGACTCCACCGGTGAGAGAGTTCCGAGTCCAGCATGCCGGCGTAGAGCAGTCCCGCCGCTTCTCGCCCACGCGCACGCATCGATATGGGCGCTTCGTCATCCCGCGCTACGAACGTGGAGATCCACTCGTTGCCTTCCTGATGATGACCGCGCACGTCCCAGAAACGCCATAAGGCCGTGCTCAACCGCAGGCCCGTCTCTGTCTCCTCTGTTTCGTGTTGAGCGCACCATCCCAGCGCGGCGCGCATATTGTACTGTTCCTCTTCCAGCCGATCCAGCCAGCGCACCTGCTGCGGGCCGATAAGGTGGGGCGCCCCCTGTTCGGCCAGCGCCAGGAAGCAGACCGCATGGGCTTGCGAGAGGGCCTCTCGCTCCGCCGCCGTGAGCAGTTCGTCGGCATACTCCCGCACCGTCTCCAGCAGAGAGTAGCGCATCGTGCCGTCGGCAGAGGTCGTCTGGATCAGCGAACGCTCCTGGAGGAGCGCCAGAAATTCGAGCGCGCTTCCGGATCGTGAGGGGGACGCGGAGGAAACGGGGGCAGGCAGGCAGACGGCCTCCGCCGCTTCCAATGTCCAGCCGCCGCGAAACACGCTGAGGCACGCCAGGAAGTGGCGCAGTGACGGTTCCAGGAGCTGGCTGCTCGCGTCCAGCGTGGCCCACAGGCTGCGATGACGGGCCTCCGGATCGCGCCGTCGGCTGACCAGCAGATCGAAACGGCGCTCTGTCAGTCGTGCCAGTATCTGTTCGGGGGTCAGTACGGAGATCCAGGCCGCGGCCAGTTCGATGGCGAGGGGAATACCGTCGAGATAGCGGCAAGTCTCCAGGATCGCGGCGGCATTCTGCCCGGTCAGGCGGAACGCGGGCGCTATCGCCTTTGCCCGCTCCTCGAACAACCGGATCGCCTCGTAGTCTCGAAGCCTGTCGAGCCAGGCGGCCTCCGCCTTGTTCTCCGATGTCAGGGCGGCAGGCGGCATCTCCAGAGTGGGAACCGGAAAGAGGGCTTCCCCGGAGATTCCCAGGGCCTGCCGACTGGTCACGAGGAGGTGGAGGTCGGGGCAGGCCCGCAGCAGGCGGCCTGTCAGGTCCGCACAGGCCTCCAGAAGATGCTCACAGTTGTCCAGAACCAGGAGGAGGCTCGGATGGTCGGAAAGATACCGCTCCAGGGTTTTCTGCTGCGCTCTTCCCGGCTCTTCGGCCAGTTGGCAGGTCGTGGCGATCGCCTGAGCCAGAAAGGCCGGATCTGAGAGCGCCGCCAGTTCGACGAACCAGACGTCCCCCTTTTGCTGCGACCACTCCTGCGCGACCTGCAGCGCCAGTCGTGTCTTTCCCACCCCTCCGGGCCCGTTCAGTGTCACCAGGCGCGCGGTCTGCAGACACCCGGCGATCTCCTGCACCACCTCCAGACGCCCGATCAACGACGTCAGAGGACGCGGCAGAGGGACGACCGGCGTGACGCCGGGAACGCACGAAGGCGGGGGGGAAGCTCTCTCGGCGTTCGAAGCTGTCTTTGCCTGCCGCGAAGAGACCTCCAGTGGCGAGGGCTTGCGTCCTGGTTCCGACGGCTGCACCTCGGGCATGCGTTGTGATCGGCAGCGAAGCTGTTCGTAGAGGGCGGCGCTCTCGGGGGAGGGATCGGCGTTCGCTTCCTCTCGCAGCAGGATTCGCAGGTCACGATAAGCGGTCGTCATGGCCGCGTAGTCGCCGTCATCGGCCAGCAGTTCCATCAGCGCGCGGTGCGCCGATTCCCGCAGAGGGTCGTACCGGATCAGGCGCTGAAGCAGGGTACACGCCTCGCGCAGACGGCCCTGCCCGCGTTCAAACTCCGAAAGCTGCTCCAGGGCGTCGAGCCAACTTTGCTCCCGCACGCGCCGTTCATTCTCGGCCCAGGCCTCGGCACATCCTTCCAGTAAGGGGCCTGTGTAGAGGGCAATAGCCGCCTGCAGAGATGCGGCGTCGCCCCGCGCGATGGCGGCGTCGAACGCGATCACATCGGCTTCGGCGTCGCTCAGGTCCAGCCGCAGCGAATGTACAGTTGGGGACTGCAGGCGCGCAGACTGCGACCCCAGCGCCTTTTTGAGCAGGCAGAGCGACAGCCTTAGATAGGCGCGCGACTGGTCGATCCGGCTGTCGGGCCAGAGCGTCTCCGCCAGCCAGTCCCGTCTCACTTCCCGGCCATGCCGCAGAACCAGCAGGGCGAGCAGCCAGTGCTCTTTGCGAGACCGAACGCGTGGCATCGACCGGCCGTCGATACGCACATCGAACGGCCCCATCAGAGAGATTTGCAGTTCGGGTTGGGGTTCGGAACGCGCCTCAGTCATGCACATCCTATCTCTGATCGGCCCGGATTCCCTGGCCCGAATGACGCACCAGTGCCGAATTCGCGAAGTAAAAGGCATACGATTTGGGCGCAACGTGCACAATCCCAGCGAAAAAACCGTGTTTTCCGCGTGGAATACGCATCTCCTCTCCTCTCGCATACGCTGTCGCATACGGTAGTCGCGTACACTGGCCTTGTTGATAACCTATGTGCGCGCCTCAAGGAGGAATAAAGGAAAATTATGTCACCCAGATCGCTATGGTTCGCCGGACTGCTGGCGGCTTCGTCCGCCGTTTTCGCGCTGCCTGCACAGGCGCAGTTTACCGCGTATGCCGTGCCTGCGGGAGCGGTTTCCACCCAATTTATCACCAATCCACTGGGCATGGACTTCGATGTCAATGCCCCTATCCAGATCACCTCTCTGGGCGTGTTCGATTCTAATCAGGATGGTCTGGCGTTCGCCATTCCGATCCGTATCTGGGATCGCAACACCCAGTTGCCTGTCGCCTCGCTAATCATCCCTGCAGGCACGTCTGCAACGCTGATCGGCGGCAGCCGGTTCGTCAATCTCGTCACGCCTATCACCCTGAATGCCGGGTTCCAGGGCAGCATCGTCGAGGATCCCAATACCACGGACGGCATCTTCAACACGTTCGGAGGTGCCAACCCAACCGTACTCAACACAGGCGGCGGGTTGATATCTTTCGTCGGGGTAAGCCGTGTCGGCGACAGTGGTCCCGGCACCTATCCCGCCCGTCTGGACGGCGGACCGGCCGATCGCTACGATGCCGGCACGTTCCAGTTCACGGCAGCGGGGGCTGCTGTGACTCCCGAACCCGGCGCTTTCGCCCTGCTGGCGGGTCTGGGCATCGTCGGCAGCGGGATCATCAGGCGCCGTCGCCCGCGCCGCCCCTAACTCGGTAAGGCAGACAGCTCCATTATAGCACGACGGCCCGGCGGATGTAAGCGAAATCCGCCGGAGGCTTCTTCATGCGTCCTGAAGAGAGGGAAGGCAGAGGCATGCCCGTCCGGTGGAAGAGCGACGGACGTGGCAAGTTTCTCTCGGGCTCCGCCGTTATTGGCCGGGCTGGCCGGGGCGTAATAACTGGCCCGGGTTCGTTTCCTTCAGCGTGAAATCTTGGTGCAGATGATAATGCCGGTCGCCCAGGTGAGTTTTGTCACCGTAAGGTCGGCACGGCTTTCTAATTGTGTAATGAGAGCAGATACCTTCGCGGCATGACCTTCGGGCCAGTTTGATTGCGGAAGCATATCATCAATCACGTAGATTGCCCCGATTGCTAACAGGTCCAGAGCTTCCTCTAAATGTGTGTATTTGCCTGGCCATGTGTCCGCAAAAATCATGTCGAATGTTTGCCCACGCAACTGCTCCAAAAACAGTCCACCCTCTTCGACATAAAAAGTGACACGAGGGTCGCTGCCCAGGTGCGTTTGTGCGATGGCACTGGACAGCGCATCGTTATCGACGCTGATAAGACTTGCTTTAGAATGCATTCCCGCGATGAGCCACGCCGCAGAAAGCCCTGTACCCGTTCCCGATTTCAGTGCAGCGAGGGAAGCCTTGCTACGGGATCCACTGGTAGGTCACGAAGGCGATCTTTTTACTGTCGGGCGACCAGCAGGGGACGTTGACCGTCCCCTGACCTCCGAAGAGCCGGGCGAGCACGTCGATCTTCTGCGTGTTGAGGGCCATGATGCGCAGGGTCACGTCTTTATTCGCGGGATGACCGGTCACCTCTTTGTCATAGGAGAGGAACACCATCTTTTGGCCGTCGGGCGAGAGATGGGGGAACCAGTTGTTGAACTCGTCGGCGGTGATCTGCTCCTGCTCGCCGCCATCGGGTCTCATGCGCCAGATCTGCATGCGACCGGTGCGATCCGAGTTGAAGTAGATGTATCGGCCGTCGGGCGAGTACTCCGGGCCATCGTCCAGCCCCTTGCTGCTCGTCAGGCGCGTCTCCGGGCCGCCGGCGGCGGGAACGGTGTAGATACCGAATTCGCCGTTGCGCTGGCCGCAGAAAGCCAGGGTCTTGCCGTCCGGCGACCATCCGTGCCAGTACGACGGCCCTGTCGGGGTCACGAGTTTGGGCGCTCCACCGGTGATCGGCAAGGTATAGATGAGAGACTGCCGCTCCCCCTGCGACTGATCGCTGATCACCAGCAGCGAGCCGTCGGGTGAGATACCGTGGTCGTTGTTGCACTGCGTGGCGAAGCCGGTGTCGATAAGTTCCGGCGTACCGCCGACGACAGGCACACGGAGAATCCGACCGCTGCTGTTGAAGATCAGTGTCTGACCGTCGGCCAGCCAGTTGGGCGCTTCGATCCGGGTGGGCGTGACATAAGAGACGCGGCGATCCGTGGACGCGATCGTCTGGGTCTCCAGAGCGCTATACAAGACCGGCTGTTCGGCAGCGGCGGGAAGGTCGGTCTTGAGTTCCACATGGGAGAAGGTCGCCTTTTCCGTCACGTCCTTGTTATGCGCGCAGACGCCGATGCCGACATAGAACGGCGCCCTAAACGCAATCCGCGCCGCACTGCCCGAGAACTTCAGCTCCCCACCCTCCGTTGCCAGGTACATCCGGACGTATTGGCCCCGTTTCTCGATTCGCAGTCGCCTGGGTGCCGTGGCATTCGCCTGCACCTCGTGGGTGGCCGCGCCTTTGGTATCGCGGAACTGCAGCGAGGTCAGGCCGTCGCCGTGCAGCGCCACATCGATGTAGGCGGAGTCGGCGTCCAGGCTCTGGCGAATCACCAGGCACGCCTTGCGGTGCGGTTCCGTGCCTTTGCCGAGGAAGGCGATATCCGCCGTCAGGGAGAGGTTGCCGGAAGCCTTCTTCCAGGCGTAGTGAAAGGCGTCCTGCGTAGACCACATGTTCTCGCCGCTGCCGCTCACCGCGTAGCTTTGTGTGGCGGCGTTGAACTCGACGGACCCCGGATGCAGCACGGTTCCTACGTCTTTATGGTCTTCAAATATTCCTATCGGCATGACAGCATCCTTTAAGCGCGCTCCCCCGTTCGGCGGAGACGGTGAGGTTATGGCGGGCGGGAGAGGTAAAGAGAGCATTAGAAGCAGGCCCCAAAATACGGGATAAGCAGCACGTCGTAAATGATTGAGCATCGTCCGGCCCCTCCTTCGCCCCCTTGCATAGAGTGCAGCGCTGCCTCCACGTTCCACTGAGGCTCCCTGGATTCCTGCCGCTCAGGTCTTTGTTCGGTTCCCTCTGCGCCTCAAGGCTCAGGGCGTCAGGGTCAGGCGGTTGGCGTCCAGGTCGGCGGCGATGAGGGAGAACTGTTCGAGGGCGGTCTGGAGGTCGTCCATAATTTCGGTCGCCAGCACGTCGGGTTCCGGCAGATTGGCGCTGTCTTCCAGGCTCTCGTCGCGCAGCCAGAAGATGTCCAGGCTCACCTTATCGCGTTGAAGGAGTTCCTCGTAACTGTAGCTGCGCCAGCGGCCTTCGGGAGTCTCCGCGCTCCAGGTGGACGTGCGTTCGTGCCGGTTCTCGGGATGGTAACAGGCCACGAACTCGTCCAGGTCGGCGCGTTTCAGCGGGTTGGTCTTGAGCGTGAAGTTTTTGTTGGTGCGGAAATCGTAGACCCAGAGCGTTTTGGTCCAGGGCGTCTCCGAAGCCGGTTTGCGCTCGAAGAAGAGCACGTTCGCCTTGACGCCCTGCGCGTAGAAGATGCCGGTCGGAAGCCGCAGGAGGGTATGGACGTCGCACTCGTGCAGCAGTTTGCGCCGCACGGTCTCGCCCGCTCCGCCCTCGAAGAGAACGTTGTCCGGCACGACAACGGCCGCGCGTCCGTTCTGTTTGAGCAGGGTCTTGACGTGCTGAACGAAGTTGAGCTGCTTGTTGCTGGTAGTGACCCAGAAATCGTCGCGGTAGTAGGTGAGCGTTTCGCGCTCCTCGTCGCCGCTCTCGTTGACGATGGTGATGCTGCTCTTCTTGCCGAAAGGCGGGTTGGTCAATACCATATCGAAGCGCAGGCCGGGATCGCCTGCGAGCGCATCCTCGACGCGGATCGGGCGGTCATCGCCGCCGATCTCATTTTCTTCGCCTGTTTCTTGATCTTCCATGGTACCGCTTTCCAGTTGATCGGTCGTCTGCGTTTCCCATATCCAGGCTTGCGCTTCCAACGCCTTCTTCATAACGGGCAGGTCGTTATCCAGGAAGAGACTCCACTACTTGTGCACTTCTTGAATGATTTCGGATGGCTCTAACTGGGGCATCTGTTATCTGGAGATGATAGTTTTGGAATAGAGTGCGTTCCAGTGTGTTAATTTTCCTCTCTGTGATCTGAACGGTGCGCCATACCGCATAGGCATATCGAAGAGCGGACGCCTGCGCTCTTCGGAGGCGCGACGCAACTCAAGCAGCAGTTTTATCTCCGTCGAACTGTTGTGAATATGAAACTGGAAGATGAGCGCCGGGGCGTCTTTTCCTCCGCTGTACTGTAAGGCAGGAACGTCCCACTCCTCGGGATGAAAGCTCAACTCGCGCCGACTGTGCCAGCGCAGGCGAATGCCGGGGGTCTCTTCTACCATCTTTTGCGCATTCCGCTGAAAGAGGGTTCTGGCACACTTTTGATGATGGCCGCTACTCCAACCGAGTGCATAGTCGGTACCAGCGCACCCTGCGCGATCTGCCCTGCGTTGGGCGGGCCATCGTCGCGCACATGCGGGTCCGCCGTTTCCGCTGCACATCACCCCGATGTAGGATCAAGCTCTTCTGTGAACGCCTGGGCGAATTCGCCGTTTCCGCTGCACATCGCCCCGATGTAGGATCAAGCTCTTCTGTGAACGCCTGGGCGAATTCGCCGCGTCCTCTGCCCGTCGCACGCGGCGGATGAACCAGAGCCTGGCCGCCATCGCACGGGCAGAAGGCGGTAGACCCGGCAGTCGTCTCGCGGAGACGCTCGGAATGCACACGGATCGCATGACCCTCCTGCGCCTGGTACGCGCCGCTCCTGACCCTGCGGTGACAGCTCCCACCGTCTTGGGGGTGGATGATTTCGCCCTGCGCCGGGGACGTAACTACGGCACCATCCTCTACGACTTAGAGCGTCATGTCGTGATCGACCTCCTGCCGGATCGGTCGGCACAGAGCCTGACCACCTGGCTGCTCGCCCATCCGGGCGTCGAGATCCTCAGCCGCGACCGTGCCGAGGGGTACGCTGCGGGAGCCCGAGACGGAGCTCCAGACGCACAACAGGTGGCGGATCGTTGGCATCTGCTGAGCAATCTCGGCGACGCCCTGGAAAGTTTCCTCCACCAGCACCAAGCCACTCTGCGCGTAGTCGCCTGTGAGGACAACGACGCGGTAGTTGAAGAAGAAACTGCCTCGGAACCGGCCCAATCCCAGATCGCCCCCGTCGCGATGACCGGGAATAACGATGCTGTCGCTCCCGCCGTTCCTAAGTAGCCGTCCGGTCAACGCTCGTAGAAATTTCGCGCGCGCTGATCTCGCTGGCCTCGTAGAAATTACGAACCTTCAGCGGATGGCCGCTTAGTCTTACAACGACGGCTTACAGCAAGCAGTCATTCTGTCGAGATTGGGTAACTATCCTCGACGGTCTCGAAACAGGCATCAACGGCCACTGTTCGAGATGGGCGTAAGAAACGCGTCGTTGTAAGATTAGTGAGCGCCACGATCACGAAGGTAGACGATCATCTCCCTATCGCCCTTTTCCGTCGCGATGGTCAGAGGCGTTTTGCCATTTTCGTCTTTCGCGTTGATCATCTCCGGCTTCGCTTTTATCAGACGACCGATGATGGCGGTATCCCCGTCGCGCACGGCGGAGTCGAATTCCGTAACGTCCGAAGCCGCCGGGACTGCGGTAGATGTAGATGCCGTCGTATGGTGGCAGCCTGCCAGGACGAAGAACGCCAGGATAGCAACTCCTGCCCGCTTCTTTGCATTAGACAATGATTGTCCTCCAATCTCCTCCGTTGTTCAATGGTTGTTTTGAACCGGACACAGACATGTTACCCTACTGGAGTGGGTCAGGTAGCAAGACGGATCTTCATTACGTGGAATTCACGGCCATTTATCCTTGGAGGAAAGATATCCCCTACCATCCTGATCGAGAGCAGGAATGGGGATCCTTCAAGTCGAACAGCCATACAGATACAGGAGAATAAGGATGATCTGCCCGAACTGTAAGACAGAGAATACGCCCGCTGGCCCACAGTGCGTCCACTGTGGGTTCTCATTGCGTTCGGGCACAGGACCCGTCCCCGAGCTTCCTCCACTCCCCCCTCTGCCTGAAGACGAGGCGGCCCCTGCTCCGGTCGATCCATTACAACCCCCCTCCACCTACCCTGCTCCGCCGCAGATGCCTTCCATGCCTCCCGGCTATTCGGAACAGACGCCGGTTCCCTATCCCGGAGCTTGCCCGGCACCCTACGCACCCGCTCCGTCCATCATAGAAACCCTGATCCCGACGCGCAACCCCAAAGCGCTGACCGGCTACTATCTGGCTGTCTTTTCCTTCATCCCTCTGCTGGGTCTGCTACTGGGCATTGCGGCGTTCGTACTCGGAATACAGGGTCTGAAAGAGGCGAATCGGAACCCGGCGATCAAGGGCAAGGCCCACGCTTGGGTCGCAATCCTGGTCGGTGGCTTTTTCGGCTTTGGCTACCTGATCCTGGTAGCCTGGGGAGTTATCGCTGTCATCCTCGCGTCGGCACACAACGCATCGTAACTCCTTACCCTGCCTCCACACATCGATTACAATCTCCGGACTGCACTTCGTTGTCCACCCCCGGCCCCTGCTCAAGTGGAGAGCAGGGGCGCGTCGGAGACGTCTTCGGAGGCGAAATAAGCGGGCAAGCGGGCGGGCAGGGCGGCGGTTACCAGGAACTTGGTGACGGCGGAATTGAAGGCCGGTGCCTCTTCGTCGTGGGGCAGCAGACCGCTCTGCTCGAAGATCCGCAGGTGGGCGTTGGGGTTGCGCTCGTAGAAGGCGCGGGCGTCCTCGACGGGCGTCTCTTTGGCCTGGCGTCCCCACACGATCAGCAGCGGCTGCTCGATCTCTGGATAGGTCTGGTTGATGTCGCAGGTCAGCAGGCCGGAGAGGAAGGAGCGCAGCGCATACTGGCCGCCGGGTTGATGCGCCGACCGGTAGTAGTGATCGACCAGCGTAGGCGTGACGCGAGCCGGATCGACATAGAGATTCTGGCGCATATACGACTCGATGTAGCCGCGGGACGCGATGCCGTTGTAGATACTCTCGCCATAGGCGGGAATATTGAATGCGCCGTAGGCCAGCGGACTGAGCAGGGGCCAGGGCCGCAGCAGCCGCTCCAGACCGGTCGGGCAGACCAGCACCAGCCGTTCGATCAACTCCGGGCGCAGCGCGGCGAGCTTCACAGCGTAGGCTCCGCTCAATGAACTGGTCAGCAGAGAGGCGGGCTCCTGCACCACGTCTCGCAGGAAGTCGAGCAGCGCGGTGATATAGATGTCGGCGGTGTAGGCGACATCGCGCCGTGCAGACCGGCCGAAGCCAGGCAGATCGACGGCATAGACGCGGAAATGCTCGGAGAGCGCGTCGAAGTTGTGGCGCCACTCGTACGAGGATTCGCCTGCCCCGACGCCGTGTACCAGCACAAGCGGCCTGCCCTCCCCGCGCACCTGATAGGAGAGAGAGCCCAGCGGCCAGGCGTACTCGCCGCTATCGCCCGGCAACGCGGGCTCCAGGGGGCGGCGGCGCATAGCGATGGCAAGATTGATGGCGGCGGGGACGGCGAATGCGGCCCCCGCCAGCAGTGCAAAACGTGCAGCACGATTCATAGAACGATTTTCCCCTGATCAGAACGCTTCGGCGGCGGTCGCCCCGTATTTACGCAGCAGTTCCTCGATCTCGAACTCGGTCAGCTTACCGGTGACATTGATGCTGAGCACGGGCGAGCCAGCTTCCAGATGCGTGTGCAGCAGGCGCGCTTTGTCTTCGGGCACGCCCAGATCGGTCAGATAGCCGAAGACGCCACCCGCGATGCTGCCCGCCGCCCCGGTCGCCGCCGCGAGGCCGGCCACCAGCATGCCCGCCCCGGCCACCCAGCCGATGCCGGGCACGGCGACGGCGACCATACCGAGCAGGATGCCCAGTCCGACGCCAATCCCTGCTCCGCCGAGCGCTCCCTTGGCGGCATCCGCGCGGGTCGTGGTCGTAATGCCAGAGACAGCGGTCGGCTCATCGCGGTTCATATCGATGACGTGAGGACGGTGCTCGTAGAGGAGCGTGTCCTGGGAAGTGTTCGCAGGCAGGGCCGCGATCTCCGCAGCCGGAGGCGGCGTATTCGGAGCCAGCGGCGGCACAGACGAGACGGCGTTGAGGCCACCCGAGTCCGGTACCACTGCGCCGAGCGCATCGTAGCGATAGCCGGGGCGAACGGTCTCTCCGGTTCGCACCTCGCGGTAGGTCAGCGGGACCTCGGGCACATGGGGAACCGGCGGTACGGCCATCGCCGCTGCGTTCGCGAGGGCCACCTGACCGGGCAGGGGAACCTGCATGGGGGGAACCGCATCGACGGCGTGCGTCAGCGGCGCCTGATGCGGGATCGGGTGCCCCGCCGCATCGACGGGAGTCGGCAGCGTGGAGTGCGGCAGAATAAAGCTGATGTCCTGTGTGGCGATCCCATGATCCAGAAGGGCTCCCGCCGCTTTTTCGGCGTCGTGTTCGCTCGGGAAGGTCGCGTAGATTGTATGTGCCATGATGGTTTTCTCTCCTTGGGAGTTCGGCCAGGACGTACAGGCCACCTCCGTGCTCGGAAATCGCCTGACAACGTCGTGACGCTCATGCCGAATGGACGGCGCTCAACCAAGCGAGGTTCCCGAATATTCGCGGGAGAGAAGAAGACGGCATTTGCGGAACAACTCGCCCGCCTCGCACGTTATTCCAACGTAGGAGAGCCAGCAAGGCAAACTGCCTCACCGCCCCTTGCGCAAAGGCGCAGAAGGCGGCATGATTTCGGAGTTCAGGGCTCTCATTAATTTCAATTACACTGGGAAGGTCACCTTCACGGCGACAGGCGAGGAGCAGACAATGGAAGAGACTTGGCTGAACAGTTTCATCGGACAACGTGTCACGATCATCACGCTGCAGGGCAGTGAGGAGCGTACCGACCCCGGCACCGTGCTCCACATCTCCGATGTGTGGGTCCAACTGGTCAAGGACAACGGGGAGATGATCCTTGTCCCGACGGCCGCCATTCGCATCATCAAACTGCTGGACATGACGCAGACCACGCCCGGCCTGCCGATCACGAACGTGACCGCGATCGACAACAAGATCTACGAGCCGGCCGCCCAGATCCCCTAAGCTTTCATCGAGACTGCGGAGCAGTCGGATCTACCGGTGATCTGGCTGCTTTTCGTTTGGGATAGCCGTGCTTCTCGACGTAGGCGTAGGTAAGGAGGAAGCGGTCTGTCTCATAACGTTGCGCCCTTTCCGGCACTAAAAATTCCGCATGGGTTTCGCTTCGGTGACACTGATGATCTCCCGGCGAACGATCTGGTCCAGCCGCATGAAGATCATTTTGCCGTTCTCATCCAGGCCGAATTCGGCGCCCGCACGAGAAGATCCCATCCATTCGCGGTTGGCGATCTCAAACCGTTTGAAATCCTCTGTCTTGAACGTATACCGTCGTGGTTCGCCTTGCCCGACGAACCACACGTCCATGACCACACCGACTGCTTCCCCCAACTCTCTATCCTCACCTTCTCACAGCCTGCGATGAAATTATCTGCCGCAGGATCTATCATACGGGCAACGGTATCATTCATGTTGCCGAAAAGCAGGCTGGCCCAAAGAGGAGATCAGGGCTGTTTGTTGCTGCGCTGATCGGCCTCGACGGCTCCCTGAACGGCGGCCTGTGCTGCCGGCGTGATGCCGAGCCCTGTCAGAAGGGTGTGGGCCATGACCCGGTTGCCGGTGGCGTTCATGTGGACGCCGTCCACGGTCAGCAGCAGATCGTGCCCGCCTGTCTCTTTCTGGTACGCGTTGATGAGCGCCCAGAACGGCTTCTGGTAGTTGACGAACGTGGCATGATGCTTTTTCGCCAGATCGCGAAGCGCGGCATTGTAGAGCTTGAGTTTGGCGTTTTCTTTGTTATCGGCGTCTTCATGGATCACGGTCGTGGTGAGAACCACGACTTTCGCCCCGATCTTCTCCGCCTGCACGATCATGTCCTCGACATGCTGCCGATATTCGGGGAGGGGAATACCCCTTGGACCGTCGCCTTCGGGATGATTGTCGTAGAAGCCGTGCCAGACATCGTTGACGCCGACACTGATGGTGACAAGGTCGGGCTTCTTGTCCAGAACGTCGCGCTGATAGCGCGCCAGCATGTCCGTCGATTTGTGGCCCGAGATCCCTGCATTGACCACCTCGATAGTCTGCTGCGGATAGAGGGAGCTGAGATAGTGGCGCACCAGCCAGACATAGCCGCCCGGCCCTTCTCCACCCTGCGTGATACTGTCCCCCAGACAGACGATGCGATGCACTCCTTTCAGGAGGGGAGGCCGTTCTGGCCCAGTCTGGGCAGTGCTGGCGGAAACACTTAGCGGAAGCAGTATTAGGAAAGCAATTAGAAAACGCATTGGGATCTCCTCACGGGTTTTGGACAGATTCCCTAGGGGAGAGCCAGTTTCCTCTATTGTATCCCTTGTACAAGCAGCATGCATCAGACAAAAATGCTTGGCCCCGTTGGTGGTTCAGAAGCAACCCGACACTTCTGGCTGACTCTTCATGATCCTGCTGCCACCGTTCCGCCGATATGGTTGCGCGCTATGGAGGCGAGGAATTTGCGATGATCCTTCCCGATACCGAGTTAAGCGGGGCGCTTCAGATCGCCGAAGCAGCGAGAGAGGCGGTAGCGCGATTGAGAATTCCTCACGCGCATTCTACTGGATCGGGCTATGTCAGCATCAGCGGTGGCATTGTCGTCTCGTTCCAGGACATCGGCATGACGGTCCAACAGTTGATCACAGCAGCCGACCAAAATCTTTATCAGGCGAAAAAAATGGGGCGCAATCGGATGGTTTCCATGCAAACCGAACTCGGATTGACATCAGAAGGCGCTCTGAGCCTCGCAGGCAAGCGGTAGCGTATATTCCTCTTTGACATGAACCGATCCCGATTGAGAATGTCTGGCTCACCGGAGGGTATAATTCATGTCAGAAATAGCCCTTTTGCCTCCATTTCTACGAGGTGAGGATCTGCCTCTGTCGGGTGTCCCACAGGAGGCATCCTCTCAAAGGCAAGGATGTACGATACGAGTATGCGACGGTGGCTTGTGGTGTGGATATGCGTTTGCCTGCTGGCGGGCCTGGATGCCGGTGCGCTGCCGGCGCTTTTTGCCCGGGCGCAGGCGGCCCCCATCGTGTCGCCTGTACGGCCTGCCTGCTGCTGCCTTCCGGGGAAGTGCCATATGGCGGACTGTCCCCAGAATGGCGCACGCGCGCAGTCCGGTCTGGCCTCGTGCGGGAACTGCCGGTGCAGCAGCGCCCCGGTCTCCATCGCCCCGGCTCCTGATAAGAGCTTCCTCGCCGTTCTGCCAGTCGCCGTCATGCCTCTTCCGGCCCCGCCGATGGCCGCGTCCCGCTGTATCTCTCTCTGCCCCGCCGTCCGCCGCGCGGCGCTCTCTCCTCCGGACAAACCTCCCTGTGTGCGTTGAGCGTTCGTTTTCCAACGTTCTTCACCACTTTCATTACCGGAGGTTTCCCTGTTCATGCAAAATCCCATGCAGTGGCGCGTCTCTGCACGCGCCTTCACACTGATCGAACTGCTCGTCGTCATCGCCATTATCGCGATTCTCGCCGCGATCCTGTTTCCTGTCTTCGCGCAGGCACGGGAGAAAGCGCGCTCCACCGCCTGCCTGTCCAACAATCGACAGATCGGAACGGCGCTCTTCATGTACATCCAGGACTACGACGAGAAATACCCGCAGGAGCATCCCGCGACCGGCAACCCGGTCGTCGATGACAGCACCGCCCAACTGGAGGCCGAAGACTACGGCTCCCCGTTCGACAAGATCCTGCCCTATGTCGCGAGCAAAGACAGCAGCCGCACCCAGCTCTTCATCTGCGCGTCGGACCCCGACCCGCACGGCAAAGCGATCTTAGACAGCAGCGGCAACTGCCTGAGTAACGCAGCGCCGCCGCCCGGCCCGCTGAGCAGCTATGTCATCAACGCCTACTATCTCTTCGGCGCGATCCTCGCCCAGATCCCTACCCCGGCGCAGTCCATCTATGTGGTCGAGCGGCGCAGCGAGGGGAACAAGAATACGGACTTCTGCGACGTGCACTATCATCCCTGGCTCAGCGAAGTAGAACTCCCTGCCGACAGCAACGATATGATCAACCCGGTCGCGTTGGCGAGCAAGCGGCATACCGGCGGCAGCAACTATATCTATGCGGACGGCCACGCGAAGTGGCAGCGTTTCGAGAACACCCGCAGACCGTTTGATCAGCATGAACTCTTCGGGGAACACCAGGCGTTCTGAGCCTTACGATTCCGCGAGGCAGAGACCTTCGAGGGAAATAAGTAGCAGGAAGGAGTGCGCAGCGATGCAACAGGATAAAACGATGCGAACACATGCTGTGGTCAGAATGCTGGAGATGTTGGGACTGGCGGCGCTGCTGGCGGTTACGCTGCCCTTTGCCTTCCGGCAGCATGCCCTGGAGTCTCCGCAGCGCGGGCTTCGGGTCACCTTTCTCGATGTAGGCAAAGGCGACGCGACCGTGATCGAAACGCCTTCGGGGAAGGTCGTGGTCGTCGATACGGGCGGGAAACTCGCGAACGGCGCGGACCACGGAAGTCGGACGATCGCCCCCTATCTGCGCGCCCACGACAGAGAGCGGATCTCCGTCCTTCTGCTGACGCATCCGCATCCGGACCATGTCTCCGGCGCGGCCACGCTGCTCACGCAGTTTCCGGTCGGCGTCCTGTTCGACAACGGCATCGACGCCGATTCGGCGGAGGTCCGGCGCTATCGCCAGGCGGCGCAGGATCGGGGGGTGCCCCTGCATCTCGCCGCGCGGGGAACGGTGATCTCGTTGGGAGAGGGCGTTACACTGCGCGCCCTCGCGCCTCCCCGTACAGCCACCGCCGCCGGCAGGATCAACAACACCAGCATCGTGCTGCGTCTGGAGTACGGGAAGACGGCCTTTTTGCTGACCGGGGATGCGGAGGCCGACTCCGAAGGGGAGATGCTCGCCGACGGTCAGAATCTGGCCTGCGACGTGCTCAATGTGGGGCACCACGGCAGCCGGGCCTCCACCTCGGCGGAGTTTTTAGCGGCCGCCCATCCTCGCATCGCCGTGATCTCCGTGAATGCGGGCAATGGAGCCGGCTATCCCCACTCCGAAGTGCTCGACAGGCTGCACGGAGCGGGCGCAAAAGTCTATCGCACCGACCGGAACGGCAGCGTCACCTGTCTCTCCGATGGCACACAGATCCGCGTCGAAACCAAGCGTTGACAGAACCCCCTTGACAAATGCAAAAAGAAGGGATACACTGAGCCAGTGCTGATAAACCGGTGTATCGTAAGTGATTGAGGGGAAAATGGCGGTCACAATTCGAGAGGTTGCAGCAAAAGCAGGAGTCACGAAAGCCGTTGTCTCGGCCGTTCTCAATGAGCGTCACACGACCATTCGCGTCTCCGAAGAGACTCGGGTACGTGTTCGGCAAGCGGCCAGAGAACTTAACTATCGCCCCAACGCCGTGGCACGTGCGCTCGCGCGCAGACGTACCGATACGATTGGGATCGTACCGCAGTGGGCCGGCTACCTGTCGGTCTGGTCCGGCTTCACCAGCGAGATGATGCAGGGCATCTCCGCAACGGCGATTCACGAGGGGTATCGTGTCCTGCTGAATTTCCGCAGCGAGCCCGGCCCGGATCAGGAGATCGCAGCGGTTACCGATGGGCAGGTCGATGGCGCGCTGCTCTGGCGGCGCTCTTCCGATCCGATGGCGCAGTGTTTGGAGAAGAGCGGCTTTCCCGCCGTTATGATGTTCGGCCCGCACGACGATCCCGACATCTGGTTCGTGGACTGCGACAATCTGCTCGGCGGACGCTTGGCGACGGAGTATCTTCTTAGTCTGGGACATACACGCATTCTGCATCTGACGGCGGACCACGCCGAACCCTATGTGCGCGATCGCTGCCAGGGCTATCGGGAAGCGCTCCAGAATGCCGGGATCCCTGTCCGCCCCGAATGGATCGTCAACGTAGGATGGGAAGGCAGCGAAGAGACGGTATACACGCAGATTGAGGCGTTGCTGCGCGCACAAGAGGGTCCGACGGCCGTCTTCGCATGGTACGACGGCGTTGCCATCAAGGTACTGCAGAAGGCGCGTGCATGGGGTCTCCACGTTCCGGAGGATCTTTCCGTTATCGGTTTCGACTCCACGGCGCAGTGCCTGCTCACCTCACCGCCGCTGACGAGCGTGCGCCAGCCGATCCGTGAGATCGCCGCCTGTGCAGCGACCCTGCTTATCAAGAGGATACGTGGAGAAGCAGTTGAAGAGACGCGCCGGCTGTTCGCTCCTACGATCGATGCGCGGGGTTCCTGCGCCTGCCCTGTCGAAGCAAAGACCGGACCAGCCACCTAACGGCATCTCTGAAGGGCCCGTCGCTCGATAGGAGTGTTCCTCTGCTTCCGTAGCAGGCTTTTCTGAGCAGAGAGTGCGAGCAAGTACCGGCATTCTATCGTGGAAATGTTCTGTATGGCCGAAATTTCGGCTCTATTTCAAGGAGGTTCTCATGTCATCTTCAAAGGTGGGTACGGCAGGGGTTAGGAGAGAGGGGCTTGCAATGCGCGTGATCGGCTTCGGTCTGCTGGGGGGCGGCGCTATGGCAGTTGCCGGAGCCATCGAAGGCATTGTCGCCTTCTATGTCTTTCGCGCGATCGCCGTCTCGCTCTTTCCACAGAACGGCGTCTGGGTGATGACCGCCTTTTCCTCAAAACTGCCCCCCGTCTTGGCGGTAGCGGGACTGCTGTTCGGCGGCATAGGCATGGCGTGCTTTGGCGGTGGCCGTCGAGCGCAGGAGACAGCAACGGGCACACTGATTACGCTGCTGAGGAACAGCCTGATCGGCACGGCTCTCGGCGTCTTTGTCGGGGGTATGAGCGGGTTCGCGCTCGGCCGCATGCAGTCGCAGGAGCTTATCACCCTCTTCTCCACCGTTTTCGCCAGTGTTTTATTTGGCTTCCTTCTGGGCCTGATCGTCTCTCTGATCCTCTCTGCAAAGCGCAAACCGACCGCTGCCTGAAGGGCCACGCATGAACCTGACAACCCTTTCAAAAATCACTTTGAAAGGGCATTGCGCGTTGCCTAGCCGCAGGAACGACGCAAATCGAGAGCGTTTCGGGTATCCTGTATAGGCAAGGAAATTCGCGCCGTTGCGCAGGATGAGCAAGACGCCGCCCCTCTTTTTCACCTACGTTTGCCTCCTTTCCACTCTATCGAGGAGATCTCTGCTTGGAAACCTTTTATAACCAGTTAAGAACCAGAATACTGCTTCAACTTACACTGGTGGTGCTGGTTGTGGCTCTGTTGATCCCCCTGTTGCGCGCTCCCCTGCTGCAGCAGGGGAAGATGCTTGTCTCCACGCCTACAGGCGTGGCGTGGACACTGCGGCAGATGGGGGTGCGGGAAGGCCTGCCCGATAGTGACCCGACCGATGAGCAGTCGGCGCTCGCCGCCGTGATGCGCCTTGACCGCCGCAACTACCTTATTCAGACAGCCTTTGCGCTGCGCGCGGACTATCTCCAGAAGCCGAACCAGGAGGACGAGCGCGTCAAACGTCTGCGCCTTATCATTCCGGCTTTTCCGGACCACGCCAGCCTCTACGCGCATATACTGCGACTGGAGACGACCAGAGACATCGGCATCCGACGGGACACCGAATACGAAAAGTTTATGAATGGGCATGCCTCCCAGTACACGGCGACCGAAGACACGCAGCCCGCGACACCGGACGCGCTCACCAATTTCGACCATGACGCCGAAGTCGGCGAACAGTTGGACCCACAAAACGCCTATTTCCCCATGATGCGCGCGATCGGACTCTTCGCGGCCCACCGCGATGACGAGGCGGCTGCGGCCGTACGCCGGGCCAATCAGAAATCGAAATGGGACGACTATACCGGTGAGGAGACCGAAGCGGTATGGCGAATTGCCAAGCAGGCTTTCGGCAACCGCAGCGCGGTCATTCATAGCGCGCTCTATGCTTCGCTTCCTCTGCCGCACTTTAAAGAGCTCCGCAACCTGGCCCGCATGACCGTCTTCAAAGCCGCTCAGATGGAAAAAGGCGGCAAAATCGAGGAGGGAATCGCCCTACGCCAGGCCGGCATCGGTTGTGGCGCACTGGTGCGCACCTTTTCGAATGCGCCCCGGGGCGGTTACTACGGCGCGGAGATGTCGGAGTTGCAGTGGCTGCGGCCCGGCGGCGCAGCGCCCATTGCTCTGCCCGGCGATATGCCCCCGGACCAGAAAAACGCGATTCGCCGGGATGCCTTCCTGACGTTTCTCAAACAGAGCGGACATGAAGCGGAAGCAGCCCAAGCGCAGACGCAGTTCGAGGCTGCCCGTCGTGCTCGCGCCATTCTGGACAAGAGCACGGATCCGGAATATATACCGCCCACGCGTCAGGCCAAGAACCTGACCGCCTGGTGGATCGCCGGAAATTTGTTGCTTGCCAACGCCATCGAGATGTTTCTTCTCGCTGTCGTCACAGTAGCGCTGGTTCGGCGCAAACGCCGCAATGCGCCTATGCTTAATGAACGGCGCGACAACCCTCATGTGCCTGCCATCGTTATTGTCACCACGACTTTGGTTTTCCTGGCAACCGCTGTGCAGACACAGTGGGGCGGCGGCTTTGGTGCCCTGCGCGGCATTCTGCACACTCTCTCCTACACGGGTGGCGATCCCGATTCACCAGCCCGCTTCCTGGAGCCGCCCGGAGCCTTTTCTACGCCGGGCACACTGCAGATCGTGGCCGTCCTGCTGTCGATCATCGTGCCCCTCGTGGTTCTGGCCTCCCTGGTCCTCTATAGCCTAAGACGCGAACAGGAACTGGAGATCACCCTGCTGAACAGCCTGCCGGAAACAAGCGCAATCCTGGCTCTGGCGCTGCTCCTCCTCTATCTGGTCTGCAATGTGTTGACGACCCGGCAGGAGGCGCACGTCGAGGCCGCCGTGCAGCACAGCATCGAGGCCGGTAACCACGCGACCGCAGAGCTACAGGGTACGCAATGGCCCAAACGGTGAGGGGGGCGCAGGCGGCAGGAGTACATCGCAATTTTCGGAACGGGAGTGCTGACGATGGAGGTTGAGAAGACCGTGCGACAGGGAGAGGCGCGTCCCGACCGGATTCGACTGGGCGTTATCGGCGCGGGCTCGTTCGTCTCGCGGCGTCACCTGCCGGACGTGCAAAACTGCGGAAATATGACTCTGGCCGCGCTCTGCCGTCGCGACGAGGCCGCCCGAACGCGGATGGCGGAGCATTTCGGAGTCGCTCCGAAAAACGCCTTCGCCGACTGGCGGCAGATGCTCGACGAGACGCCGTTGGATGCGGTTCTGATCGCGACCCCGAACTCCCTTCACTTCGAGCAGGCGCAGGCCGCGCTGGAACGGGGCCTGCATGTCCTGCTGGAAAAGCCGATGACCATTCGGAGCGAGGATGCGCGCGAACTCGTTCGGCTGGCCCGGGAGAAGGGCCTGCGCCTGGGCGTGGCGCTGAACCCACCCTACTGGGCGCACTGCCACCGCGCTCGCCGCGCCCTGGCCGAGGAGACGATGGGGGCGCTGGAGAGCGTCTCGCTCTACTGGTCGGGAACGGCGAGCCACCTGTTCGGGCGCAGTCCGCAGCCCGCCAACCAGCCCGGCGTCGTGCCGCCGACCTCCTATCGCGCCGACCCCGACCTCAACGGCGGCGGCTATTTCGTCGATGGTGGCCCGCACATGGTCTCCGAGCTGATCTGGGTCACCGGGCAGCGTATTCGCCGCGTGGCCGCTTTCATGGACGCCACACCCTCGGATATGCGGGCGACGCTCTCCGTCGAGTTCGAGAACGGGGCGGTCGGGTCGCTCAACTCCATCGGTGACAGCCACTACCTCCATCGGCGCGTCCTGAACATCTTCGGCTGCGCCAACGGCATGGTGCAGATCAAAAACTTCGATTTCGAGACGACGATCACCCGCGTAGGGCACGAACCGGAGACGTTCAAAGAGGCCGATCTGGTACGCGTCGGAACGCCGGTAGGCAACTTCGCCGACGCGATCCAGGGCCTCGCCCCGCTCTTCTCCCCCGGCGAACACGGCGCGCATGTTGTGGAGGTGGTGGAAGCCGCCTATCGCTCCGCCGTAACCGGTGAGGCCATCCTCCTCGACCTGCCGGACGGCCCAGAAGCCGCCCTCGCCGCTGGACGGTTCGAAGCCGCACCCTAGGGGATGTGATGGAAATTCTCGTACTGGGCAGCGGAACCTCGCACGGCGTCCCGATGATCGGATGCGACTGAGCGGTTTGCCGCTCCCCCAACCCCCGCAATCAGCGCTTCCGCCCCTCGATCCTGGTACGTCATGAGGGGCGGGCCATTCTCGTCGATACCACGCCGGAGTTGCGGCTGCAGAGCCTGGCCTTCGATGTGCGACAGGTGGACGCGGTTCTCTTCACGCATACGCACGCCGACCATATCTTCGGACTCGACGATCTGCGCCGCTTTAATGACCTGATGAACCAGGAGATACCGGTCTACGGTGACGAGGCCACGCTGGACGACATCCGCCGTATCTATCCTTATATCTTCAAGGAGACGCAGGTGGGCGGCGGCAAACCGCGCCTGACGCTGCATCCGGTCGCGCCGGAGTTCACGCTGTTCGGGCTGCGGATCCGCTCGTTCTATGTCCTGCACGGCAAACTGCCCGTGCTCTCCTATCGTTTCGACGCGCCCGCCACCGCAGATCGGCCCGCGTGCAGCGTCGCCTACGTCACGGACGTCAGCTTCATTCCCCCCGACGCGATGGCCTGCCTCACCGACCTGGACCTCCTGTTCCTCGATGCGGTGCGCTTCGAGCCGCACGCCACGCACTTCGGCCTCTATCAGGCCCTGGAAATCATCGCCGAACTCAAACCCCGACGGACCTACCTCACGCACCTCTCACACGCCTTCGATCACGATACCGTCAACGCGCAACTGCCCCCAAACGTCGCGCTCGCCTACGACGGACTGAATGTCCGATGTGGCGAGCGCGAAGAGAACCTATAGACAGACCCGTTGGGCCGAATGACGATGGTCAGACCGCGAGTAGAGCGGGCTTCAGGCCAGATTGAACTGAGGTGCGGCGGGAGCGGGGCCGCGCGGCGCCTGTCTCCAGGTGCTTGCGCAGCATGACCCGGGCGCGGTGTATACGCGATCGCACAGTGCCAATGGCGCAGTGCATCGTGGCCGCAATGTCCTGATACGAGCGCTGCTCTACATCACAGAGAAGAATGGCGGTGCGGTAGTCGGCTGGCAGAGCCGCCAGCGCGCTCTGCAGCTTCTCTTCCAGGATCGGACCGATCACGATCTCCTCCGGGTTGCTGTTGGGCGCGGCAAATTCATGTGCCAGGGGCTGCCCTTCCTCATCGCCGTAGATGGGTGTGTCGAGCGAGTACATAGGGACGCGTTTCTGGCGACGGCGCAGGTCGATCACCCGGTTGGTGATGATGCGGAAAAGCCAGCCTTCGAAGGACCGGGACGCGTCGTAACTGTCGAAATTGTGCCAGGCGCGGACATAAGCGTCCTGCGCGACATCCTCGGCATCAGCGGCGTTTCCGGTGAGACGGTACGCAAGGTTGTAGGCGCGGCGCTGGCTGCGCTGAAACAGTCGCTCGAACTCTTGCTGAGAACCCAATTCTACAGTCAGGGTATTCATGGTACTCTCTTTCCTTTCCTCATTGTGGTTGTCTGTCGCCGGCAATGCGCATCTAGGCGCTCGCGGACAGCGACGTAGTCTACTCGATCTCTTCAAAAAGACGCCGTATCGTACTGCGTATCGCCTCGCAGCCTGCATCCTTGACCAGGAACGCATCTGCTCCGGCGGCGAGGGCCGAAGCACGGTAGTGGTCATAGACACTCAGGACGACGATGCGTGTTTCATGATTGCACTGTCTTAGACAGCGAGTAGCTTCGATACCATCCATACGTGGCATCTCTGCATCCATCAGCACCAGATGCGGATGATGCTGCTTTGCCAGCAGCAACGCCTGCAGACCGTTGTCCGCTTCCCATTTGACTTGAAGGCGCGGATCGGCCTCCACCGCACGACGAAGGCACTGGCGTATTACGGCATCGTCATCAGCCAGTAGAATATGAATCGCTTGCATCGTGGACACACTGTCTCCTCAAGGTGGCATTCCCTCACTCTTACGCGCTTACAGATATATTATCCACTACTGATACGACATACCGCATCGGGCAAAACCCTTGTTCACAGCAGGGGTTTCCCCTAATCTTCCGCGCATACACCACTGGGAATGGGCGCGACGGCCTTGTATTGGAACGTTTATGGCCTCATTCTGGCCTCCGAACGCCCTTGCAGAGATATGGTAAACTAGCAGGGTGCACTCCGCACACCACCTCTCATTTATAGAAGGAGCATCCACGCAATGAAGTTCCTGAACGGGGGAGTGGCCCTGGCGCTGTTGGCGGCAACCGTGACCGCGACGGCGCAGAAGGCCCCTCACTATCCCATAGAGCAGTTTCAACTGCCGAACGGCATGAAGGTGATTCTGTCTCAAGATCACTCTACGCCTGTCGTCGGGTTGGCCCTGGCCTACAATGTCGGCTCTCGCAACGAGCTGAAAGGCCACACCGGCTTTGCCCATCTTTTCGAGCATATGATGTTTCAGGGCTCCGCCCATGTCGGTAAGGGCGAACATCCCCGCTATATAAGCGCAGCGGGCGGCGTTATGAACGGGTTCACCCGCAGCGAAGATACCACCTATATCGAAACCGTGCCCGCCGAAAAGTTGCCGACCATCCTCTGGCTGGAGGCGGATCGGATGCGCTCCCTCGCGGTCACGGCCGCCAACCTGAAAAACCAGCAGGAGGTCGTGAAAGAGGAGAAGCGGCTCAACTTCGACAACCGGGCCTACTCCAACGCCGTCGCTGTCCGCCTGCCGGAACTGGCTTACTCCAACTATGCCAACCAGCATTCGACCATCGGCTCCATGGCCGATCTCGACGCGGCGAGCCTCACCGATGTGCAGACCTTCTTCAAGACCTACTATGCCCCGAACAACGCGACCCTGGTTCTGGTCGGTGACTTCGATCCAAAGCAGGCCCGGGAGATGGTGACGCGCGCCTTTAGCGACATCCCGAAGCAGCCGACGCCTCCGAAACCCGATCTGATCGAACCGGCCCAGGCCGCCGAAAAGCGCGATACCCTGACGGACCCGCTGGCGCGACTGCCCGCCCTTTTGCTGGCATGGCATGGCCCCTCTCTTAACGACCCGGACGCTTACGCGGTGGACATTCTCAGCTCCCTGCTGTTTCAGGGAGAGAGTTCACGGGGCTATCAGGAGATCGTCAAGAAACGCAAGCTTGCCCTCGGTCTGCAGGGCGGTCTTCAGGGTCAACGCGGGCCGAGCCTGTTCACGCTGACCAGCATCTATCCGCCCAATGTCAAAGAAGCGGATCTGGAGCAGGCGATCTACGCGCAGATCGAGGCGATCCAGCAGTCCGCGCCGAGCGTAGACGAGTTGAACCGCATCAAAACACGCATTCGTGCCGGTCGCTATACGGGCGGCGGAGGCGGTTTTGGGGGACTGGACACTATGCTCGGCCGGGCTATCGCCATCGCCGACTACGCGGTGTTTCAGGGCGACCCCAATCTTGTCAATACAGAACTGGAGCGCTATATGGCGGTGACGCCGGAACAGGTGCAGGCGGCCGCAAAAAAATATTTCACACCGCAAAATAGATCCGTGCTGGAAGTGAAGCCGGGCGCCGGCGCTCCGATGCCGGGAACGGGAGGCAAACGCTGATGCAGACACTTAAAATCGTCTCCCTGACGACCGTATGGGGACTCTTTGCGGCTCTGGCGGCCCAGACCGTGCAGGCGCAGAGCGGCCTTAGCGCTCCACCGCCAGATCTGCCGGCACGTCCCTTCGTTCTCTCGAAAGAGCAGACCCGGATGCTGCCGAACGGCCTGAAGATCGTGGTCGTCGAGAGTCACACGGTTCCCGTGGTGACGCTGCGTTTGGGTGTCCTGGCAGGCAGTGTGCTGGATGCGCCGGATGCGCCCGGCCTGGCCTCTGCCGTCGCGAGCCAGATGACCGCAGGCACCGACAAGTTCAACAGTCTGCAACTGCAGGAGGCGGTACAAGGGCTGGGTGGGACCATCAGCGTAGGAGCCGGGCAGGACTCCGCGACCGTCGGGGCGTCCGCGCTGACGGAGAACTTCAACCGTCTGACCGAAATCCTGGCCGATGTCCTGCTGCATCCGGCGTTCCCGACCGATGAGTTGGCGACCTACAAGCAGTTGACGTCGCAGTCGCTCGTTCTTCAGCGGCAGCAGCCCGGTTTCCTGGCGTCTGAGCAGTTTAACAAAGTCGTCTACGGGCAGCATCCGTACGGCGTCTCCTCCACGACTGCGGCGGCGGTGCAGGCTCTTACCCCCGAAAAGCTGCGCGCATTCTACCAGGCCCGCTATACACCGCGAGGGGCCGTGCTTGTCGTTGTCGGCGACATCA
>JBBQPO010000043.1:0-28976 GCA_038217285.1 Chthonomonadales bacterium | reverse complement strand
ATGCGGAGACAGCGGAATGAGCGCCGAAGAAGAGCGCGGAACAGAGCGCCGGTCCCATCTCCATAAAGTCCGTTTTCGCGGTCGCCTAGTTGGCCTCAGTCTTTGCGGCGTCGTGGTCGGCGGCGGTGGGCTGTTTCTCGTTACCGGTCTTGCGGGCTCCCCCTGGCTGTTCCTGCTCTATCCTCTGCTGATCGGCCTCACCCTCGTCTCGCTGCTGGTCCTCGCCTTGCAACTGCTGCACCGGCTCTAAATCGATTGGTCACGTTTGCAGCGTTTCGTCCGGTTTATGTGCGGATCGTACCGCGATGGGGAAACCGATGCGCATGCGAGCCTCTTCGGTCAGGGCGTTCATACGCGTTTCGAGCTCGCGCCGCGCGGCCTCAAGCTCGGCATCTCTCGCTTTTGCCGAAACCACGATTGGCTCCCCGATAACGATGACACCGCGCGCGAACGGCCACGGAATCTCGAAGCGATCCCACTGGTCCAGCTCGAATCCGCCCGAGATCACCACGCCGAGCGGAACCAGCACGACATCGGCCTTCTTCGCCAGAAACGTTGGTCCGGCCTTGGCATGATAGATCGGTCCCTGCGGGCCGTCCGCCGCGATCACCGAGCCCGTACCGCTCCGAAGTATGTCTATGAAATTCATCACGCCCCGCGATTCGCTCTTGAACTGGGAAGCATCCAGCACACGGTACCCCATGCGCTCGATGAACCGCAGTGTCCACCAGCGAATCGCCTGAAGATATTTCTTATAGTTTGGGTCGCGGGCATGAGAGGCGTAGAGACAGAGCTGTTCGTTGCGAAAGGTCGCCATGGGCAGCATTCCCTGCCCATGCCAGATCACCAGCAGGGGATTTCGACCGCTGCGCTTCACCTCCCGCAACTTCTCCAACCCGTAGATGCGTACATCCAGCGTACACTCGAAAAACAGAAAAGCCTCGACGATCAGCGTGGTCGCCAGGTAGAAGCCCCAGCCCGATATGCGCGTCATCAACTGTCGGAGGGGGCCTGGCAACAGAGGACGCGGGGCGGCAGAGGGCGACGAAGTCTGTTCCGGGGGAGGAGAGGGGGCTTCTGCTACAGTGTCCGACACGGCGACTTCCTTCCGATGACGAAAGAGGTGGAGCAGAGCGCTCCACCTCGACTATTTCGACAATGCCACGGAAAAACCTGCCCGCTTTTATAGGACGACAGCCGGTACTCGGCGGACGGGCAGGCGAACCGTAAACAGGCTGCCTTTGCCCGGCGCGCTCTCGCAGGAGACTTCGCCGCCATGAAGTTCGACGAGATGCTTTACCAGATAGAGGCCGAGCCCGGTGCCGGGGATATTGCGAATGTCGTCTCGCTCCACACGCTCATACTGGCGGAACAGACGACCGGCCTGTTCCTCCGTCATGCCGAGGCCTGCGTCTTTCACCTGGATCTTGACATGATGATCACCATCGCGCCGAGCCGTCAGGGTGATGGCGCCGCCGTTGGGAGAGTATTTGATGGCGTTGCTGAGCAGGTTCGAAAACACCTGATTCAACTTGTCCTCGTCCGCTTCGATAGTGATCGGCAGATCCGGCGCGATGTCCGTGTCCAGAACGTGATTGCGTGTGAAGAACTTGTAAAATCGGTGGCGTCGGACGAGTTTTTCGAGCAGAGGACGAAGTTCGAACTCGCTGTAGGACACGGAAAGCGGCCGTCCGGCCTCCAGACGGGAGACATCCAGGAGTTCGTTGATCATGTCGAGCAGGCGATCCGAGTCGGCCTCGATGGCCTCGTAAAACTCGTCGCGCACGTCGTCGCCCAGAGTTCCCTCGGTATCCTGCATCAGGGTCTGAACATACCCACGGATCGTCGTGAGCGGATTTCGCAGCTCATGGGCCACGAAGCCGATGAAGTCCGATTTGAGGCGGCTCGCCTCTTCCACGGCCAGCCGTTGGGTCTCCTGCCGGTGGAGAGCATCCTGCAGATGAAGCCGTTCCTCCAGCGAACGCCGCAGATTGTCGTAAAGTCGGGCGTTTTCGATGGCGACGGCAGCCTGATTCGCGAAGGCGAGAAGCATCGAGAGATGGTGCTCCGTGAACAGGGCGGTACGAATGCGGTTATCGAGGTAGATGATGCCGAGCAGTCGGCCCTGTGCCACCAGCGGAACGCAGAGCACCGAACGCAGGTTGGCGAACTGAACACTCACCGCAGCGGCGAAACGTGGGTCGTCCATCGCGTTGACCGAGACGACCGGCTGTCGGGTGGTCAGCACATTCTGGACGATGGTGCGGCTGATCTCCGCGCGATTGGCCTGGTCGCGATCTGCCAGAGTGGCTTCAAGAGCCTCGCGGTCGATGTTCCGAACCGCTTCCCCGACGAACTTTCCGGTTTCGATCTCCACGAGCAGAATGAAGCCGCGTTCCGCGCCGACAAAGGTGATGACCTGTTCTATCGCCGTTTCCAGAACATGATGCAGGTCAAGGCTGGAATTCAGCAGTTGACCGAGTTGAAGCAGCGTCGCCAGATGGTCCTGTGGCTCGGATGTTGAGGGGATCATACCCGTGATAGTCATAAAGGCGTCCTTTAGAGAAACAGTTCTACAGGTAATGACGCGGTCTGGGTCGCTCTGGTTCCGAATCGGTGCGACTCATTCATGCCAAATTTTCGGTGAACCGGCGGCTCAGCGACGGGGGCCGTACTCTCCGGCGTCGGTCTATAGCGAAGGAAGCGCACGATTATGTCGTCTTGTTGAACGTTTTTGCCATCCGACTGAACACGATAGGCCTGCATCGTAGTCACGATCTGATCGCGGTAGTCGTGCAGCAGTGCGAAACGCCGGTCGATCGATACGTCGGAGGCCGAGTGTCGCGGCAAGGAAGGCAGGGGAAAACGGGAAGGCAGTCCAACCAGCGGATTTCCGGACGCCAGCAGCAGCAGCTTGGTCTGACTATCGATCGCGCCTTCTACTCGCAGTCCGATCTCCGTGAAAACATTATGCTGCGGAGTTCCGGAAAGCGAGCGCTCCGCGTTCGGAATCAGCACAGCCTGGTTGTTGTTTTCTTGCAACTGATAGAGGTAGAGGTGACAGGCCCGGGAGTTGTGTACCTGGACATCGAGGGTTCCGTCGGCTGTTCGGGTAACTTGCTTCGTTCGGAATTCGAACGGGTCGTGGGGATGCAGAGCGGCAATCTTCACCAACGCATCGGGAACGACTGCCGGGAGCGGATTCAGTAAAGGCTTCTGCGGTGCGGCCGATTTTATGCCTGGCGTCTCGGCGGCGGCCCGACGAGCGAGAGCAGCCTGCGTTTCCGCCACCTGGCGTTTCGCTGCTTCGCGTGCCAACAGTTTTTCCAGACGCTCGACCTCTGATCGGGTCTGTTCCTGCTGCTTAATAAGGATGTCGAGTTCTGCGCTTGTATGTGCCTGCGATGTCTCGATCTTCTTCTGGTAGTTCGGCAACTGCGCGGCGACAGACGGTAGGACCGGCACGGCGTTGGCCTGCTGCGTCAATGAACCGGAGGCAGCGACAGGGGTGGCGATCCGCTTTGTGGTGGAAACGGTTTCGTTCCCGTTCGCCGAGGCAAAATGGCGTTGAACCGGTCCGAACAGAAGGAGCGCGGCAACACTGAAACAGACGACGCCTCCCGCGAGAAACGTGGGCCGAACTTTGCGCCTTGGGTAGTTGGCGACGGGAGAAGTCGGCTGGAGGACCGGTTGGGTGAGCAGTACGGGCGTTGGCGTTTCGTTGGTTGGAGGGACGAAAACGGTCGATGCGAAGTGACTTGGCGGCGTGGGAACCGTCCTGTCGACGGCATAGGCGACGGCCACATTGCCTTCTGCCGTCGGATGCTCCAGTGCCTCACGCAGGAGGGTCGCGGAGTCGAACCGTCCGGCAGGATCTTTCTCCAGCAGGCGCAGAATCACCGCGTCCAGCTCTGCGGAGATGTCGGGAATACGACTCTGGAGCGATGGGGCCGCTTCCGTCAGATTTTTGAGCAGGATCGCGCCCGGGTTGTCGGCTGCGAACGGCGTCGCGCCGCTAAGGTACTCATAGAAAAGGATTCCCAGCGAGTAGAGGTCGGCGCGAAAGTCGGCCCGCTCACCCTTCAACTGTTCAGGCGCCATATAGGCCAGGGTTCCCGCGAGGAGGCTGGCCTGGCTTCGAGAGTTCGTCGTAAGCAGACGGGCGAGGCCGAAGTCCATGAGTTTGATCGTGCCGTCGTCGCAAACGAAGACGTTCTCCGGTTTGATATCACGGTGCAGAACGCCCCTGGCATGGGCGGCTTCCAACGCACGGCAGAGCGGCAGGGCTACCTGTGAGAAGAGGGGACGCCCGGACTCTGCCATACAGTGGCGCAGGGAACTGCCGCGCAGCAACTCCATGACGATAAAGACGGTCTGGGTCAATTCGTCTTCCGACAGATCGAAGACTGTGACGATGTTGGGGTGCATCAGTCCGGCCAGAGCCTGGGCTTCGCGCAGAAACTGGGATCGCGCGGCTTCCTGCTGCACGAGATGCGGGGCGATGACCTTGAGCGCGACATGACGCCTCAGACGAGTATCGTAGGCTCGGTAGACGATACCCATGCCTCCGATCCCTATCTGCGCTTCGATATCATAACGGTCTGCGACTCTGGTACCGATCATCTTTTGCCTCATGCGCCCCGTGTCGATTCAGCGGCGCGTGGAACACCGGGTTCCGATTCGACCGGGCGCAGGTCAACTTTCGGAATGCAGCCAGTGCAGATAGTCCACCGCGTGATAGGTCAAAATGATATCCGCTCCGGCCCTCTTGAAGGCCGTCAGCGTCTCTCCGACGACACGCTTTTCGTCGATCCAGCCGTTCCGCGCAGCGGCTTTCACCATGCTATACTCGCCGGAGACGTTATAGATGGCGAGCGGCAGATCGAAGCGTTCGCGGGCATCGCGCAAAATATCGAGGTAGGCCAGCCCTGGCTTCACCATCAGAATATCGGCGCCTTCCGCGACATCGAGTTCCATTTCGCGCATCGCCTCGCGCCGGTTGGGCGGATCCATCTGGTAGGCCCGGCGGTCGCCAAACTGCGGTGTGCTGTCCGCCGCCTCGCGAAACGGCCCATAGAAGCCGCTGGCGTACTTCGCACTGTAGGCCATGATCGGCAGATGAGTGAAACCGGCCGTATCCAGGCTCTCCCGGATCGCTCCGATTCGTCCGTCCATCATATCGGACGGTGCGATCACGTCGGCTCCGGCCTCCGCATAACAGACGGCAGCGCGCGACAGAAGTTCAAGCGTCGGGTCGTTGTCTACATGTCCCTCATGGATCACACCGCAGTGTCCATGCGACGTATATTCGCACAGGCAGACATCCGGAACGATCAACATACTATCACCGACGACGCGGCGCAGCGCGCGTATCGCTTGCGGCACGATGCCGTCCTCCGCATAGCCTCCGCTTCCGACATCGTCTTTCTCCGCAGGAATGCCGAACAGCATGATGGCGGGCAGGCCCAGCGCCGGCATTTTTTCGACGGCCCGGCAGAGATCGTCGAGCGTGTGGCGAAACACGCCCGGCATGGACGAAATTTCGCGACTTTCGCTCTCCATCGTCACGAACATGGGGTAGAGCAGATCGTCCGCCGTGACCTGATTCTCGCGCACCATACGCCGAAGGGTCTCCGTTCGCCGCAGGCGCCGCGGCCTATGGATTAGATTACGCATGATCTTCACCCCATAGTTTTTCCAGCGTCGTCATCAGGCCGGGAATAGTATGTTCGTCCGCGATTCGAAGAACCGTCAGGTTGAGTTCGGACGCCGCCTCCGCCGTGACGGGGCCAATGGCGACGATACGGGTCGATCCGACAATGTCCGTGGCCGTTTGGGTGAGGGTGGCGATGGCCTGCACGAAATTCTGTACTGTCGAGGCAGAGGTGAAGGTGATGACGTCGATACGTCCCTCCTGCAGCAGGCGCCTGACATCGTCCGCACTGTCACCGTCGAACTGTGTTTCATAAACAGGCACAATATCTACGGCGGCTCCGTGGGCCGTCAACTGCTCCGGCAAAAGTTCCCGCGCCTCTTTCGCCCTTGGGAAAAGTACGCGCTTGTCCTTCATATCGGGTTCGGGCCACTGGGCGAGCAAAGCCTCTGCGACGGCCTCCGTAGGTACGAAATCTGCTCTCAGGCCGAGGTGTTCGCGCAGGGCGTTGGCGGTAGCCGGACCCATGGCGGCGATCTTCGTGTGGTGGAACGCCCGGCCATCGAGATTCAGCGCATGCAACCGTTCTGCGAGTATGGGAATGGCGTTGATGCTGGTAAAGACCACCCAGTCGTAGCGAGTGAGGCTGCCAAGAGCGGCGTCCAGTGCCGTGTAATCCTCCAGGCGCGCGATGCGAATAACAGGGAACTCGATGGGTTCAGCCCCTCGGGCTCGGAGCATATCAGAAAGTCCGCTCGCCTGCTCCCGTGCTCTCGTAACCAGTATGCGTTTGCCATGCAAAGGACGGGCCGCAGAAGGCTCGAACCAGCGCAAGGCAGGACGCAACTTCACGACCTCGCCGACGATGCAGACGGCGGGTGGAGTCAGCCCTGCCAGACGCACCTCTTCGACAATGTTAGCCAGGGTGCCGGTCACGACCCGCTGCTGGGCCCAGGTTCCCCACTGCACGAGGGCGACCGGCGTCTCCGGCGAGCGGCCGTGCTCCTGAAGGCGGGCTGCGATCTCCGGCAGCGCTTCGACTCCCATGAGAAAAACGAGGGTGTCCGCCGCGTAGGCGATATGCGCCCAGTTCCGTCGGCCCTCCGCCTCACCGGGGGCGCGCGTACCGGATTCGCGGGCGTCGTCACGTTCGTGGCCGGTGATCACGGCGAAGGAGGAGGCTGCGTCACGGTGCGTGACGGGAATGCCTGCATAGGCAGGCGCGGCGATGGCGGAGGTGACGCCGGGTACGATCTGAAACGGGACGTCCGCCGCCCGACACTCTTCCGCCTCTTCAGCGCCGCGTCCGAAAACGAACGGATCTCCGCCCTTCAGGCGCGCCACCGACTTGCCTTCTTTCGCCTTTGCGATGAGCAACGCGTTGATGTCCGGCTGCTTCATGGCGTGCTGGGCGCTGGCCTTGCCGACATAGATTCGTTCGGCATCGGGTCGGACATGGGTGAGCAGAGAAGGATGCGCGAGGCGGTCGTAGACGACGACATCGGCGGTGCGCAGAAGTTCCATGCCGCGCACGGTGATCAGGCCGGGATCGCCGGGGCCAGCCCCGATAAGATAGACCGTGCCGGTGGGTGGTGTCAACTGTGAAGTCATAGGTCGGGTATCTGCCAATCGATCGGTGGTTTGCCTGCCGCGATGAGGGCGGCGTTGATCTTCGAGAACGGCTTGCTGCCTAAGAAACCGTTGTGGGCCGAGAGCGGGGAGGGATGCGCCGACTGAATAACGATATGCCGCGTCGTGTCGATCAGCGGCAGTTTCTTCTGCGCGTAACCGCCCCAGAGCACGAAAACGACCGGAGTCTCCTTCGCGTTCACAATGCGCAGGACCGCGTCTGTAAACGTCTCCCAGCCCTTGCCCTTATGGGAATTTGCCGTGTGGGCGCGAACCGTCAGCACTGCGTTCAGCATCAGGACGCCCTGCGCCGCCCAGGGGACGAGAGTGCCGTTATTCGGTATCCTACAGTCCAGGTCCGTCTTCAGCTCTTTGAAGATATTGACGAGCGAAGGCGGCGTAGTGACGCCGGGCCGCACCGAGAAACAGAGCCCATGCGCCTGCCCGACATCGTGGTACGGATCCTGCCCCAGAAGGACGATATTCGCTCGCTCGTAAGGTGTCAATTTCAGAGCGTTGAACACGTCGCCATCCGGCGGAAAGACGTTGACTTTTTCGCGCTCCTCAGCGACAAATTCGCGCAGTTTCGAGAAATAGGGCTGTGCCGTCTCTGCTTCGAGATAAGGCTGCCAGCTCTCGGGAATGTTCATCTCAATCTCCGTGGCCGTCGCATCGGCTCAAATTTTCAGTCAACGGGTCACTCAGCATTGGACATTGGGACTTGAAACACCTACAGAGTGACGGTGTCCGGATCGAGGATCGTATCGTGGCGTTCGGTTTCTACGAGATCCGGGTAGTCGAGCGTAAAGTGAAGGCCGCGACTTTCGTGACGACGCAGGGCGGATTCGACGATCAGACTTCCGACCGTGGCAATGTTTTTCGTCTCCCACGCGGCGACCGTGTCCGGCTCCTTTTGAAGGGACGTGCGGATCCGCGCCAACTCGCGCCTGGTGTTTTCGAGATCCGCTGTCGTCCGGACAATGCCGACATTCCGCTGCATGAGCCGGCGAATGCTTTTCCAGAGCGGATCGATGACAGTATCGGGCAGAGAGACAGGGTCGTCGCAGCGGCAGGGGGCTCCGTCGGGCGGACTGTCGGTCTGGAACTCCAGCGTATGGAGCGCCGCGCGATACCCGTAGACCATGGCTTCGAGGAGGGAGTTGGAGGCGAGACGATTCGCGCCATGAACCCCCGTGCAGGCGACTTCACCCGCTGCATAGAGACGCGGGATGTTGGTGCAGCCTTCCAGATCGGTGACTACGCCGCCACACTGGTAGTGCTGCGCGGGAACGATAGGGATAGGCTGTTTGGTAATGTCGATGCCCACGCTCATACAGCGTTCATAGACGGTGGGGAAGTGCTCCCGCAGAAAGTCGGGATCGATATGGGTGGCGTCGAGATAGACACACGGCACATCCCGCCGTTTCATCTCGCTGACGATGGCACGCGCCACAATGTCGCGCGGAGCCAGAGCGCCGAGCGGATGATAACGCTCCATGAACGTCTCACCGTCCTCGTGTTTCAGGATTCCGCCCTCGCCGCGCAGGGCCTCTGTAATGAGAAACGCGCGCGCCTTGGGATGATAAAGCGTTGTCGGATGGAACTGAATAAACTCCATATTCGCGACCTTTGCGCCGGCCCTCCATGCCATTGCCACGCCGTCGCCTGTCGCGATAATGGGATTGGTGGTATGCAGATAGACCTGCCCACAGCCGCCGGTCGCCAGCAATGTTGCCCGGGCGCGGAAGGTACTGCGGTTGCCTGTTTCGCCATCGAGGGCGCAGGCTCCCGCGCATACCCGGCCTTCGGGGGTCTCCAGAATCAAGAGATCCGTCACGAAAAGATGCTCGTATACCTGGATGTTGGATTCCGCTTTGACCGCTTCCAGAAGGGTCCGTTCGCACTCCCAGCCGGTATAGTCGGCGGTATGGACGATGCGGTTGCGCGAATGGCCGCCCTCGCGGCCCAGAGAGAGAACTTCCAGGCCATCCGTGTTGGTTTCCGTATTGAACTGCGCGCCCAGCGTCATCAGGTGGCGGATGCGCTCCGGACCCTCGTGGACCAGGACATCCACGGCATCCTCATGGCAGAGCCCCGCTCCGGCGACAAGGGTGTCCTGTTTGTGCAGTGCGAACGAATCGTTTTCGGCGAGTACGCCCGCGATGCCGCCCTGTGCCCAACTACTATTGGCATCCGTCCGATTCTTTTTGGTCAACAGCGCGACCGAACCGAACTCGGCCACGGTGAGGGCGTAGGTAAGCCCCGCCAGTCCGCTGCCGATCACGAGAAAGTCTACCTCGACACTCATGGAAACGCTTCAGCCTTTCAAGAGATCGCGTCCGCCCTGTGCCAGCAGCGTCGCGCTCAGTTCCGCCCCGATTTGCGCCGCCGCAGAGAGATCTCCCTCGCGCTCGGCACGCAACACACAGGCGCCATTTGGCGCTGCGATAAGGCCCACAAGATGCAGGCGAGCGCCATGAACGGTTGCCAGAGCTCCTGCGGGAACGGAACAGCCTCCCCCGAGCGCCGCCAGAAATGCCCGCTCTGCCGTCACCGCCGCCGCCGTGTCCGGATCATGGATCTCGTGCAACAGCGCAAGCGTTGCCGCATCACCGCACCGTGTCTCCAGGGCCAGTGCGCCCTGCCCGGCGGCAGGAACGCAGACATCCGGCGCAAGACGCTCCGTAATCCGCAGTCCCAGACCCAGTCGATTCAGGCCAGCGCAGGCCAGGAGGATCGCATCGTACTCGCCCGCATCCAGCTTGCGCAGCCGCGTGTCGAGATTGCCGCGTAACTCTTGCAGCCTCAAATCCGGGCGCAGGGCGCGGATTTGGGCCTGACGCCTCAGGCTGCTTGTGCCGACCGTTGCGTTGGGAGGCAACTGGGAGAAGGTCAGATTGCCGCGCGAGAGAAGCGCGTCTAGGGCGTCTTCGCGCACGGGGGTGCAGGCAATCTCCAGTCCCCCCGGCAGTTCGGAAGGCATGTCTTTGAGGCTGTGAATGCCCACATCGATCACGCCGTCGAGCAGCGCCTGCTCGATCTCCTTGACGAACATACCTTTTGTGCCTACTTGTGCAAAAGGGACGTCGTGCTGCACGTCCCCTGTCGTCTGAATAATAAGAGTTTCGATCTCCACGAGGGGGTTTGCGGCCCGCAACTGCTCCACGACCATTCCCGTCTGTGTACGCGCCAGCAGACTGCCCCGTGTGCCGATTCGCAGTCGTTTTCTTAGTTCGCTCACGGCACATCTCCTATCCCATTTACGACCAGAGTATACCAGAAATTGCAGGTTGGGGTTATAGATTTCTATTGCGGGCACCCGGCTCGATATGCCTGGGAACCTTGACACGATTGCAGCCGGGGATGTATGCTGGACATGAGCAGGAACTGTGTCGGGCGGTTTCGGGACGCATCCTGACGCTGCGCCGACCGCCTCTCCTGCTCAACTTCCCTCGGGCTCATCGTGCGGCGCGACGTGCAGGGTTTTCTCGCGCTGGACTTCGACGCTTCCTGCGGCGGCTCCGCGCGGCTTGCGCACATGTTTCTTCAGGGTGTAGTCGACGGGGACCAGCCCGGAGTGCTTCTGGTTGCTATGCAGAGCGGCGATAGTCGCGGCGCGGTACAGAACCGATGGCGGGACCTTGTCTGGCTGCCCTTTGGTGCGAATCACGACGTGCGAACCGGCAGAGGCGCGTACATGCAGCCACAGGTCGTTGGGCGAGGCGATTCGGGTGGTGAGGAAGTCGTTGGCTGTCGCCGACTCGCCGCAGTAGATCTCATACCCTTCCGGCGTGGTGTAACGGCGTATTTTGTAGCCCTGAAAATCGGGGCCGGACGTCTGCGCTCCCGCTGCCGCCTGCTCTTCACGGAGGACGCCTGCCTTGATCAACCGCTGCTGGAAGGCGAACGCGTCTGCTGCGGTGAAGTCCAGATTTTCTTGGTTGCGTTGGTGTTCCTGGATGGCCTCGTCGAGAGTCTTGGATCGAATCTGGATGCCAGCGACCTGTGTTATGGCCTGTGTCTGCGCGTCTCGGGCCTTGTGAGCGCGGCGAAAAAAGGCGTGGGCGTTCTCTTGCGGATTCAGTTTGGGATCGAGCGTGATGGTGCGCTCCGCTTGGTTCGGAGAATAGAAATCTTGAACCGTCACGTCGGCGGCGCCGATCTCTATTTTCCAGAGGTGTGAGAGCAGTAGATCCCCCTGCTGTTGGTAGTCATCGGCGCGTCCGCCTTCTTGTAAAGTGCGTTCTGCATCGTGCCGCTGCTTCTCCAGTTTGCGGCGTTCTCGGTCCAATTTGCCGTCCAACTCGTGAAATGCAATGTCGAGTCCGGCGCGTTCTACCTGCACCCGGAAGGCAAGGTCCAGGAGAGCATTCAGTGTCCTGTCGCCTGCCGCGCATCCGACCGCTAGATGCTGCACTGGTATGGGGTAAGCGCCTCTGCTGGTCTGCTTCTCAAGCAAACAGGGATTGTTAATTCCGCTGAAGACGGCGCCCATCGTGTTCTCTACGGCTGCAGCCAGATCGTCAGGCTTGGGGGAGGGATTTCGGAAGGTGCGAAACGCGATCTCCTGTGCCAAAAAGGGCGACATCACGGCAATGCTTGCCGCCAGCGTGCGGGCAAGGGATTCGACATTCATAGTTTCCAGTGGTAAGGTGTTCAGGAACAGAGCCGTGTCGGCGCCGAGTGGGTCAAGCCGGCCTGCCTGAATCGGAGGCGGTAGATACGGCTTACCTGGCAGGGTTTCGCGAAAGCGGTTGATACGGTGTGAAATCCGTTTTGCCGCCTCGACGACGATCCCGCGCTCGTTGATCAGGATCAGGTTGCTATGTTTGCCCATCAGCTCCGCGACAAGTGTCACGGTCGCAGAGATTCCATCCTCGGTGGTACTCTGAACGTCCAGTTCAAAGATGCGGTCGAGGTCGCGCTGTCGAACGTCGAGAATTCGGCCGTTATCCAGGTGGCGGCGCAGGGCTGTACAGAATGAGGGGGGCGTTGCGGAGTTCGGTTTGCGCTCGGAGGTGAGATGAACACGAGCGAATCGGGCCTCGCACGAGAGTAAGAGCGTGAGGCTGCGGCCCTGGCTGCGAATGGCCATCAACAACTCGTGAGGCTCCGGCTGCCGGATGTCCTGGATTTGACCGCCGATGAGGAGTAGACGCAGCTCCGCGACTACGGCGAAAAGCGTGAGGCTGTCGAATGGAACGCGAAGCTCTGGTGAACCTTTAGGAGATGACATGCCTCATTATACCGTAGGAAGATGGTCACTGGCTTTCCCAGAGGAAGGCGTCGATGCGACGTTGTGCGAAGCCCGTTCCTGTAGGTGGTCCGCTCGGAGCGTGTCACTGCAGATCTGTGGAACGAGGGACACCTTTGAAACTGTTTCGCTCCGTTTGCGTCTAATGCTGTAGACAGGGTATGGTCGGCCCCTGCGGCAAAGTGGTCGGTTGCGCCTGATCTTGCGTCTGTGCTATAATGTGCCAGTTTTTCGACTCTCATTATAGTGCACGAGGGAGGTTATCGATGGATGCCTTCCCACGCAGGAGGTTTGTACTGTGCCGAAAATAGACACTTCGGATTTCAAGAACGGGGTTTCGATCCTGCTTGATACCGAAATATTCACCATCGTCTGGTTCCAGCATCACAAGCCCGGTAAGGGTGGAGCAGTGATGCGCACCAAACTGAGAAACCTGCGCACGGGCGGGGTGGTGGATAAGACCTTCAATGCCGGTGAAAAGGTCGAGCAGGCGATTCTTGATCGTCATCCTATGCAGTTTCTGTACCACCAGGATGGAGAATACTTCCTGATGGATCCACAGACATTCGATCAGGTCGGGGTTCCTGCGTCCACCTTCGGGGACACCATCAAGTATCTCAAAGACGGCATGGAAGTGCAGGTCGTGGAGTACAACGAGAAGATCCTCGGTGCAGAAGTCCCAATCTTCGTAGAACTCGAAGTAATCGATACGGATCCGGGTGTCAAGGGCGATACCGCCTCCGGCGGCTCCAAGCCTGCGAAACTCGAAACCGGTGCGATGATCAACGTTCCCTTTTTTGTCAACATCGGAGACAAGGTAAAAGTAGACACCCGAACCGATGGATACCTTGAGCGCGTGAAGTAGGCCCGACTCTTTGCGAATTGCCCCCGTTCTGACTTCCACACGGACTGGCTTGCAAGGAAGTCTCCTTACGCCGATTAAGAAGTGGGGTAATTAAAGTGCGCATCAACCGTCCTAAGGTGGACCTTAGCTCCGACAGTTTTCTGAGCGACAAAGCGGTGGACATCCTCAGCAAGGTGTTTCAACTGTCGCTCATCCCAACGATTCTGCTGACAGTATGGCTTTTGTGGGGGCTCTTCTCCGGCAAACTCGTGGACGTCGCCGGTATGTCCGCCGCCGATCATGCGGCGGCCTTGCAGACCATCACAACCCTGTCTCAATGGTTGAATATCAGCCTGCTAGTGACGGTGGTGACCGGCGGATTGATTTTTATGCAGGTGGAAGCGCTCGGGGTGATCTACCTTCTGGTCGCCGCGTTTCTGGCGTTCGGCCTGCAGTTCATTATCGGGGCTCTGTTCAGCGCCGAGTCGGCGAAGTTGATGAGCGGCGACGCGTCGAAGGCGTCGCTGAAAGAGATCCAGATGATGGCCTACATCATCGGGGTACCCGGCGTTCTGCTGGCGGTCAAAACGCTTTACGGCAAGATCTTCAACAGCAGGCATCGCGACATCGCCAATCTGAATTTCGGCAAAGACGCCGCGCGGACCGAGCGGAAGCTGCCGGTGATCGGAGCACTGGCGAAGTGTTGGGAGCTTCCGTTCTGCCGGGAAAGCGTTCGAGTTCGATGTCCCATCTTCCATGCCAAAACAAAGTGCTGGAAAGAGCGGGTCGGCTGCATGTGCGAAGAGAATATCATTCTGCTCGCGATGGGCGGTGCCGGTCCCGACGATCCGGAAAAGACGCAGCCGCTCAATAAGCAGTCGGGATTCGTTCCCATCGGCGATATCTTGAGCAAACATGCGGAAGAGCAAAAAGTCTCTATTCCGACCCGTGTTGGGCCGCGCGGTGTACGAATACCGACCAATCCGCACTTATCCGCACAGCAGAAACGGCAGCGCTGCAACAACTGCGTGATCTATAATGAGCACCAGCGTCAGAAGTACCAGTTTCTCTCGGCGCCGGTCACGTTGTTCGTGCCGCTTCTGGTCATCTTCGAGTTCGAGAACTTGCGCCAACTGATCGGCTCCGCCCTGATGGTCCTGAACCGCCTTGTGGGTCTGGTGACGTTCAACGGCGCTTCCTCGGTGGACATGACGAAAGAGATCGCCGGCAGCATGCCCATCGAAGTCATTTTCATCGTCTGCCTCACGCTGGTGCTGATGACATGGGCACAGCGCCTGCTCGAATATACGATGTTCAAAATCAAAATCTGAAAGGCGCAAACATCGAGGCGACCTGGGTCTTGCTGCCAAAGGGTGGGGCAGGTCGGCGTTTGCGGCGAGCAATATGGATGTCTCCGAATTGGAGCGTCTGATCGCGCTGATGCAGAACGCGAGGATCAGCGAATTGACCCTGCGCGAGGGGGATGCCAGAGTAACCCTTCGCCGAAATCGGGTGCCGAAATCGACGGCGCTGGTGGCCTACGATTCGTCCGGTGGCGAGTATATGACCGACGTAGAGATGTCGGAACCGTCCGCGCCTGGCCCTCTGGAGGATATTACCGTCATCGCTCCTCTGGTCGGCGTCTTTCGCCATATCAAGCCGATGGTCGGCCTGGGCGCGAAAGTCAAGGAAGGACAGAAGATCGGGACGATCCAGGCAGTCAGCCTGCTGACGGATCTGACGTCGCCGACGAACGGGGTCGTGGTGGATGTGTTCATCGAAGATGGTCATCCCGTCGAATACGGTCATACCCTCTTCACGATAAGGCCTGCCACAGAGTAGGGCTGAAAGGGGAGTGCCATGAACGTTGATTCCAGCCGCCACGCAGGCGCCCACCGTGCCTTTTCGCTGATCGAGATCCTCGTTGTGATGGTCATTATCGTCATTTTGAGCGCCGTTTCTTACAATGTGTTGTTCGGGCACAGTAAGAACGCTCCTCCCGGCAAGGCCCATAATCCGATAGAGCGGGCGCACGATACCGAGTGCATCAACAACGTTCATCAGGTACACTTGGCCATTCTGGCGGCCCAGGCCGGCGATACCGACACAAAGTTTCCTGCCTCGCTGCAAGAGCTGAAACTGCCTTCAGAAATGCTCTCTTGTCCGGTCGGACATCAGCCTTATGTCTATGATCTGATCACCGGCGAGGTCCACTGTCCCTACCCAGGGCACGAAAAATTTCAATAGATGGAACGGTGAATGTTCAATAAGATCCTGATCGCCAATCGCGGCGAAATCGCTGTGCGTATTATTCGTGCCTGCAAAGAACTCCGTATCAAGACTGTCGTCGTACACTCCACTGCCGATGCCGATTCTCAGGCTGTGCAGTGGGCGGACGAAGCGGTCTGTATCGGGCCACCGCCTCCCCGCGATAGCTACCTCCATGCGCCCAACATTATAAGCGCCGCTGAGATCACCGGAGCCGATGCCATTCATCCCGGCATCGGCTTTCTGTCGGAACGCGCCAGTTTTGCCATGGCGGTCGAAGCCTGCGGCCTGAAGTTTATCGGGCCGTCGGCGGCCTCTATGGACAAAATGGGCGACAAGGCCGCAGCCCGCGAGACCATGCGCGCGGCGCGCGTGCCGGTCGTTCCCGGAACAACGGCAGTGCAGAGCGTTCAGGAGGCCCTTCAGTTCGCGCAGAAGACCGGTTATCCGCTCTTGATCAAGGCCTCGAACGGTGGCGGCGGGCGCGGCATACGTCTCGTGCAGAACGACGAGGAGCTGCCCAGGCAGCTTGATATGGCCAAGGCAGAAGCAGCGGCCTCCTTCGGCAACCCCGATGTCTATATCGAAAAATTCGTAGAAGAGCCTCGCCATATCGAGGTCCAGATAATCGCCGACGAGCATGGCCATGTGGTTCACCTCGGGGAGCGCGACTGCTCGGTGCAGAGACGGCATCAGAAAGTCTTGGAAGAGGCCCCTGCCGCGATTCTGACAGCGGCGCAACGGCGCGCTATCGGCGACGCGGCGGTGCGCGCCGCGCAGGCCGTCAACTATACCAACGCGGGGACCGTCGAGTTCCTGGTGGACAAACGCGGCGACTTCTTCTTCCTGGAGATGAATAAACGCCTGCAGGTGGAACACTGCATTACCGAAGCCATAACGGATATAGACCTGGTGAAGTTGCAGATTCGGGTGGCAGCGGGTGAGAAACTCCCCTTCAGTCAGAAAGAGGTGCGATGGGAAGGGCACGCGATCGAGTGTCGGATCAACGCCGAAGACCCGGATCGTAATTTCTCGCCCAATGCCGGTCGCATCGATCGAGTCATTTTGCCAGGCGGATATGGCGTTCGAGTCGATACACACATCTATCCCGGCTACGAAGTTCCCTCGTACTACGATTCTCTGCTGGCGAAGGTCATCGCGTGGGACAAGACGCGGGCCGGAGCCATCGCCCGCATGCAGCGTGCGCTCTCAGAGATGGAGGTCACGGGGATCAAAACCAATATCGGTTTCCAGCGCCGTATTCTCGCCAATGCTTTTTTCCGGCGTGGCGAGGTAACCACCGACTTTATCCAGCGCCGTATTCTCGATGGAGAGACCGGGGAAGACCCCCGAGTCGTTTAGGCATAAGTTACGCATCGAAGGAGAGCACACAATGAGATCAACGAGAAGGGCCGCGCTTCTGGGCCTGCTGGCGGTCGGCCTGCTATTCGGCACAACTCCGTCTGCGATACGTGCCCAAGGCAAGAGGGCGCATACGACCAATGCATCCAAGGGATTCTATCTCCATAACAATGACCGAGTCGTATTCTATGGTGACAGCATCACGGATCAGCGGCTCTACACGACCTACATCGAGTCGTACTGCGTGAGCCGGTTCCCGAAAAAGCACTTTACCTTCATCCACTCAGGATGGGGTGGGGATCGCGTCGGCGGCGGCGGAGGAGGCCCCATCGATCTGCGCCTCGACCGCGATGTCTTCGTCTACAAGCCGAATGTCGTCACGATCTGTCTGGGCATGAACGATGGGAGCTATCGGGCCTTCGACCAGGGTATATTCGACACCTATGTTCGTGGATATCGCCATATTCTCGACAGGCTGGTAAAAGAGCTGCCAGGGGTGCGCATCACGCTGCTGACCGCTTCGGCCTACGACGATGTCACTCGGCCTGCTGGTTTCCTGGGCGGATATAACTCTACCCTGACGGCCTACGGCGAGGCGGTGCGGGAACTGGGCAAAGAGTACGGTCTGACGGTTGCCGACACGAATGTTCCGCTCGTCGCCGCGCTGGCTCGTGCGCATTCGGTAGACGCCGATCTCTCGACCCAGGTCATTCGCGACCGGGTTCATCCCGGGCCGGGTGGCCATGTGCTTATGGCCGCCGCCGTTCTGAAAGCCTGGAATGCGCCTGATACCGTTGCCGATATCGAGATCGATGGAGTGACCGGCAACGTCGTGAAGAGCCTTGGCAGCAAAATCAGCGGGCTGAGCGTCACGCCGAAGCGAATCGCCTTTACGCATACCGACGGTGCGTTGCCGTGGCCAATGGATCGGGATCCCGACAAGAACAAGGATACGCTGCTCATGCTCGGTGTGACCGATACCGAACAGGCTCTGAACCGATATCAGCTAAAGCTGACAAACCTTCCTGCTGCGAGCTACGCACTGAAAGTAGACGGGGCGGACATGGGCACGGTATCGCGGGAACAACTGCAGAGCGGAGTCGATCTGGCGGGAATTCTCGCGCTGGGGCCAAATCAGCAGGCGAAGGCCTTGCTCGCGATGATCCGCCGTCACAACGACCTGCATTTCCAGAAGTGGCGGGTACTGCAGGTGCCTAACTCCACGGGCGGAAAGCAGATTACGCCGGAAATACAGACCAAAATGAACGATCTGGACCAACAGGAATTGGGTGTTTTAAAGGACATACCCAGAGCAGACGCCCCCAAGCCTCATACGGTGGAACTCATCGCCTCCTCCTGATTTTGCATAGTGACCGCTTGCCCGTTCTATTTCAGGACGGGTAAGCGTCTCCTCCCGACCCGATCTCCTCTCCCGTTTCGGGTTTGTCGGCGCCAAGCCTGCAAATTCGTGAATACCTCGCCTCTTCTGTTTCGTCTGAGCATTGACACACAAAAATCCCTTGTCTCCTCTTGACAAAAACATTTCGTTTGTGTAAACTATGTGCTATGCCGAATAATCAGGATAAACAAACTGAATCAGGTCGCCACATTTCCCCAAAAGCAGAAGGTTCCCACACGGAGGCAATCCTCCCCCCGCCGGAGCCGCCTCTGGGGCATGCACTCTTTCGGGTGATGCGAACGCTGGTTTTTGACGACAAGCCGGTCCCTGAACTCGATGCCCTGCCTCTCGCCCAACTGCGTCTATTGATGTCGGTCTACTACGGCCCCAATTCGACCATGAAGGATTTCAGCGAACGGCTCAATGTCTCTCAGTCGACGGTAACGCAACTTGCCTAGCGCCTCGTGAAACGTGGAATGGTTGTTCGCCTCTTGGATGCCAACGATCGACGGGTGATTCGCCTGCATACCAGCGCGCATGGCCAGGAACTCATCGGACAGAGCGATGCCACCCGCAAAGCCATGCATCGAAAAGTCTGGTCCGCCCTCCTTCCTGCGGAGCAAAAGCTGGTGGAGCAGGCGCTGGATCTGCTAGGAATGGCGGGGGAGAAGATCCGGGCCCAGGAGGGCCGCCCTGTGCTGCCGTTCCCCGACTCGTGCCCGGACGACAATCAAGTTCCGAACGATGAACCGCAGACCAAACCGGTCGATCTCATGACCCGCCGTGTGCGGGGTCGCTGATATTAAGATCGCGTCACGGCGCTGCATCCTCCGTGGTGACGAGAGGATACGACATCCTCAGCGCTGTACACGATTTTTCGATGCTGAAAGGAACCAACTCTATGATACGACCGCTTTGCCGATCTGCCTCGACTCTTCTTCCGCTGGTAACACTCGCTCTGGTCGGAACCTCAATGGGAGCGCAGCAGCCATCGCCTGTAAGTGCGCCGTCCGCTCCTCGGCCGATGCCGGTCCCCGGTCAGCAGGCGCAACCCGCGCAAGTGCAGGCTCCTCAGACCCCTGCTGCGGTGGCGGACCTCAATCCTGCGGCACGCCGCTATGGTCTCCCCCGAAACCCGACTCTCGGCGGGCCGGTGGACACCGACTTGAGTAAACCTCTGACACTCGACAGGGCCGTCCGCATCGGTCTGGCGCGTCAGGACACCATTGCTATCGCGCAGAGCCAGATAGACTCGGCCAATGCGCGCGTGATTCAGGCCCGTTCTACCTACTATCCGCAGGTGACGCCTACGTTTCAGTACCAGAGCAATCTTACGCCCGGCGTCCGATTCAATCAGAGCAACGGCACGTCAAATACCGGCAGTTTCAACTCCGATGGCCTCTCCAATCTTGTCGTCGCCAGGCAGTTGCTGTACGATTCCGGGAAGCGCGAAGCCGGTGTGGGGTTGGCCCGACGCAACGCTTTTGGCTCCGAGTACGGACTGGCCAATCAGCGGCAGTCGGTCGTTCTCGCGGTCACACAGGACTACTACAATTTGTTGCGGGACCGTGAGCTCGTGAAAGAGCAGCAGGGTAACGCGGACCGTGCCAAGATCACGCGGGACGTTATCCAGGCCCAGGCCGATGTCGGCAGCGCCGCCAAATCCGACGTACTCCAGGCCGAAGCCGACTATGCAAACGCTCGTGTGCAGGTTTTCGTCGCCCAGGCCAACTATGGCGTCTCCCAGGCAGCGCTCAAAAACTCGATGGGAATCGTCACCGCGCAGCCGGTCGTCCTGCCGGATGACATCGTGCCAACGCCGAATACGACTGCGGATACGGTGGGCCTGGAGCCTTATGTTCGCCTCGCCTATAGTAACCGCCTGGACGTGAAGCAGCAGCAGGAGCAGATCAACGCGCAGGGCTACAATGTGCGGATCGCAAAGATCAACGCCGGGCTCACCGTGGATTCCCAGATCACGGAAGGCTATGCCTTCGACCCGCATGCGGGCGAGGAGCACTCTTTCCTCCTTTCGCTCTCCTATCCGCTCTTTGACGGCGGCAATACACGCGCTGCGATAAGGGAGAACAAGGCCGCACTGGAACAGGATCATCGATCGCTGGACGCTCTGGAACAGAACATTCGCTTTAGCGTGGAACAGTCCTATGTAAGCCGCGAACAGGCGCGGCAGCGCATTACCGCCTCGCTGCTCGCCGTGCAGGCCGCACAACAGAGTTACGAAGTCGCCCTGGAGAAACAGAAGAACCAACTCGTCAACATTCCGGAAGTCACTCTGGCGGAGAACCAACTGGTGAACGCGCGGGTGGCGCTCGTCCAGGCCGTTTACGATTTCTACATCGCGGATGCCCAGTTGAAGCGGGCTACCGGCGTCAACGATCCGGTATTCCTGCCGAAGGTTCCGGGCGCGAAGCCACCGGTCCTGCAACCACGCTGACAGACTCATGGGCAGGCCCTCCCTTCGGTGAGCGGACGCCTGCCCGCACCTCACTTTGTGGTGTCGCTCGGCTGAAAGCCGTGTCCCGCATCGGCGGGCGGAAGGAATTCGCGATGATAAAACGTGTTTTTATCTCCGTTATCGTAATCGCTGTCCTCGTGGCCGGAGGGCTGATGATCTCCAAAAGCCTGAAATCCACGGCTTCCTCAGGGCAGAGCCAGTATCGAACCGCCAAGGTTGCGACCGGACTGGTGAAGAAGACAGTTTCAGCCACCGGAACGCTGACTCCGTGGACGGTTGTAGACATCAAAAGTCGGGCCGGCGGTCGCGTTCTGGACTACGGTCCTGACCTGAACAACGACGACCCGAAGAAACGACATGTTCCGTTGGAAGAGGGCAGCCGGGTCAAAAAGGGCCAGTTGATCGTGCAGATCGATCAGACAGATACCCGCCAGACGTTCGATTCTGCACAGGCGGACATCTCGGCAAATCATGCGCGGGTCCAGGAGACGCAGGCGGTCTTGAATCTACAGAAGAGCCAGAGCATCCACTCTATCTCGACTGCGGAGTCGAGCCTGACGTCCGTTCGAGCGGCCGAGCGTGCCGCCCGTGCCCGCTATGAAGCGGCCAAGGCGCAGGCAAACGCACAGAAGGATCTTTCCTCGACAGCGGTAGACACGGCCCAGGCGACCTATGAGGCGGAGGTACAGAAACTGCAGCAGATGCAGACGGCGACCCACCCGCAGGACCGCGCCAATGCGGCGGCGGCCCTCAAACAGGCGCAGGCGACTTCTGCCAACGCCGAGGCTCAACTCACCCGGCAGAAGACACTCCTGGGGAAGGGCTTCGTCGCGCAGGCGCAGGTGGATCAGGCACAGGCCAACTACGACGTCTCCGTCTCCCAGGTCAACAGTGCGCGCACGAAGACCGAAACGATGGATGCGGAGATAGACGCCGACCTGAAATCCGAACAGGCGCGGGTCGCTCAGTTCCGGGCGGCGTTGAGGAGCTCCCAGGCCAACCGGGTCCAGGTGCCGCTTCGAGAGCAGGATGCCGCCGTCGCGTTCGCGCAGTGGCAGCAGTCGTTGGCGGACGTGAAGAACTCCGAAATTAAGCTCAGTCAGGCGAAGGATGATCGACTGAACGACGCGATTCGTCAGACGCAGATCGCGCAGGCGAAAGCCTCCGGGGCCTCCTCGATGGCCAAACTCGTCAATGCCCGTGTCCAGTTGAACGAAACCCAGGTGAAGGCGCCTGCGGACGGCATTATTCTCAAAAAGTATGTCGAACAGGGCACTCTGATCACGTCTGGTATCTCTTTCAACTCGACCGGTACCAGCATCGTACAGCTAGGGAATATCTCTCGCATGTACGTGGACGTGACGGTAGATGAAACCGATGTGGCGAACGTCGATACCGACCAGAAGGTAGATGTCACTTTTGACGCCTACCCGACGGTGCCATTCGAAGGCAAGGTCATCAAGGTGCAGCCTCAGGCCGTCATCGACCAGAACGTCACGACAGTCCATGTGCGCGTCGAAGTGGATAATACAGACACGAAGTTTCGCCTTCTTAAGCCGGGTATGAACTCCACTTGTGAGTTTATCATCGACCGTAAGGAAGACGTCGTGAGTGTGCCGAACGAAGCGCTGAAATCGGAAACGGATGGCAGTCGCTACGTGGAAACGGCGGCAGGCGGCACCCCCGCACCCCCGGAAAAAGACTCGCCTGCGGATCCCACTCTGTTTGTAGGTGTCCGGGTGACGAAAGTACCGGTAGAGATTGGACTGGAGGGCAACGATTCGACGGAGATCAAGACGGGCGTGAAAGAGGGCGACACCATCGTTACCCAGACCATCGAGTCCAGCACAGCGGCGCCTGCAGCCGCAGCCGGCCCAGGACGTGGCGGCGGGCCAGGACCGGGCCGAAAGTAACCGCTTGCGAAGGAAGGGTGTAAGGAGGCTACTATGTTTGTCGGGCTGACATCGGCCTTTCGAGGGCTGACTTCTAACAAACTCCGCTCATTCCTGACCATGCTGGGAGTAATCTTCGGCGTCGCGGCGGTGATCGTTGCCGTCGCGCTCGGTCAGGGTTCCAAAGACGCGGCGATTCGACGGTTCCAGAATCTGGGAACCACCACTCTCTCGGTCTTCCCCGGCCGGCAGAGCAAGGGCGGCATCAGCTTCGGGGCAGTCTCGACTCTTAAACTGGACGATGCGCCTGCGATTTTGCGCAACTGTCCGTCCATTGTGCGCGTCTCGGCGGAAAAGGGAAACTTTCTTCAGGTGAAGAACGGCAACCGGAACACGAACACCACGGTCTACGGCTGCGGTGCGGACTTCCCCGTGATCCGGCACTACAAGTTTAAGCAAGGGCGATTCTTTACCGATGCGGACACGAAAGCCAAGCGGCTCGTCTGCGTTCTCGGATGGCAGGCGTACAAAGACCTGTTCGACAGCGGCCCTGCCATCGGTCATCGTATCTATATCAAGGGGCAGAGTTTCACTATCCTGGGCGTTGTGGCAGAACGTGGCGGCGGTGGCTTCATCAACGAAGACGATCGTGTCCTGGTGCCGATCAATACCGCGCTCCGCCGCCTCTTCGGGTCGGAGAATGTGATTGGCGGCATGAGTCTGCAGGGGCGCAGTGAAGCCCTGATGCAGAAGGCGCAGGACGAGGCCACGGAGGCGCTGCGAAAGCGGCATAAGCTCGGTTCGGGCAAGCCGAGCGACTTCATTATCTTCAACGCCGGGACTGCGTCACAGACCAGTAACGAACAGGCGGCCGACTTTGAACAGTTGATCAACTGTCTGGCGGCGGTCGCGCTCGTGGTGGGCGGCATCGGGATCATGAATATCATGCTCGTATCGGTGACGGAGCGCACCCGCGAGATCGGAGTGCGCAAGGCTATCGGGGCGAAGCGGCGTGACATTCTCACGCAGTTCCTGATGGAAGCCCTCTTTCTGTCGCTGACAGGAGGGGTGATCGGGGTTATGATCGGGGTCTGCTTCACGCTCTATGGACTGCCGTATCTCAAACCTCAATGGGAGACGAGTCTCTCTGTTGCTCCCACGGTGGTTGCCTTCGGGTTTTCGGCGCTGGTCGGAATCTTTTTCGGCTACTATCCCGCCTTGAAAGCCTCGAAACTAAATCCTATCGACGCTCTGCGTTACGAATAGGCCTGCGGTGCAGACAACGAGGGGTGTGGGACGCGGGCAACCTGCATCGCTCTAAGCAAGACGTATAGCCCATACTACGGAAGGAGTATTGCAAAATGAGTTGGAAAACTACGATATCGACGCTCGGTCTAGCCAGCGTTTGTTGCCTAGTCAGCGTCCCAGGCGTAAGAGCGCAGGGGCCGGGCGGGGGGATGCCGCCGGAAATCGCGGCGAAAATCAAGGCCTGGGGGAAGTGGAGGGACGCGCACAAAGGGATCAGCAATGTTCAGACGCTCTTCTATCAGGTCGAGCAGATGGACAAGGAAAAAGGGTACGAGCTGAACAAGGTGCAGTCGGGCAAGCTCCTGGGCATCATGAAGCCCTGGCGGACTAAGCCCGAAATGAGCGACGATCAGGCCAAAAGTATGATGAAATCGGTGACCGGGATGCTGACCGACAAGCAGGTCAAAAAAATGACGACGATTCAGGCGCCCTGGGCTCGACAGGGCGGTGGTGGCGGCGGCGGTCGTCCCGGCGGGGCTGGCGGCGGCGGAGGTCGTCCCGGCGGGGGGGGGGGCCGGCGGGTTCAAGTTCCCGGATCCGCCCAAGGGTGGATACAATCCGCTGAACCCGGACACGCTGCCGTTCGAGCAGATGCGTCCAGCGGCCAAAAAGAGCATGGACGAATTCACGGCGGAACTACAGGCAAAATCCAAGTAGGTTGTGTTCGTCTATTATGAACGTTCGGCTATGGTGGCAGGCGCCACCATAGCCGGTTTCGAATGGAAAAAAGGGTGGGGTATGGCAGAAGCGATGATCGTAACGACGGACGTACATAAAATCTATAAGATGGGGAAGATGGAAGTCCGGGCTTTGCGCGGCGTCTCCCTAACCATCAATCGCGGCGAGTTCGTCGCTATCATGGGGCCCTCGGGGTCTGGTAAATCGACGTTCATGAACCTTATCGGCTGCCTAGACAAGCCTTCCAAGGGTTCCTACCAGTTGGATGGCATCGAGGTCGCACGGCTCACCGACAATCAGCTCGCGGAGATTCGCAACCGGAAAATCGGTTTCGTCTTTCAAACCTTCAATCTGCTGGCGCGTACCAGCGCGATCCGCAACGTCGAACTGCCTATGCTCTACAGTAACGCCAAAAACCGTGAGCAGATCGCAAAACTCTGTCTGGAAAAAGTCGGGCTCGGAGATCGGCTGGACCATAAGCCGAATGAGCTCTCCGGCGGACAGCAGCAGCGTGTGGCGATCGCCCGCGCCCTGGTAAACGATCCGCCCATCATCTTCGGCGATGAACCAACAGGCAACCTCGACACCCGCACCGGCGAAGAGATCATGGAGATCTTTCAGGGGCTGAACCGGAACGGAAAGACCGTCGTCATCGTAACCCATGAACAGGAGATCGCGGAACACGCCAGTCGAATTATCCGGTTCAAGGACGGCAGGGTCATTTCGGATCAGGCGGTCGAGAAGCCCCGAGACGCCGTCGAAATGTTGGCAAATCTCGGAACACCTGTCGAAGACATGGTGTAAAGGAAAGCGAGGGGATCGTGACTCTCCGCAAACAGTTGGGACGGTTCGTGAAGCGACTGGGAACCCTGAGCGTCGTTACAGGCGTTCTGATCGCCATCCCGGACCCTGGCACCGGGGAGGTCCTGCACTACAAAAATGCGGTCGTCGCTTTCGCCTTTGTCGTCTCCCTCGGAAAGCTTCTTTACGACACCTTCTTTTTCGACCGCTACTTCCCGTAGCCTCCTGCGGCAATGAAATGGGCGAGGGCCTGGGACCATGGCGGGAGATTGTCTTTGCCCTGCAGTTCCAGTGCATAGTGGCGAAGCACGGAGTATGCCGGACGTTTGGTCGGGGAGGGCCAGAGCTCGGCGGGCATCGGCTTCACCTCGACATTTTTGATACCGGCCAGTTCTACGGCTTTTTTGGCGAACTCGTACCAACAGCAGTGCCCGGAGTTCGTGATATGGTAGGTTCCGTAGAGCGGCGATTCGAGAAGGGAGATAAGCGCTCGGGAGAGATCCGGGGCGTAGGTCGGACTCCCGAACTGGTCGCAGACCACCCCGATTTCGCGCTGCGAAGCGGCTTTGCGCAGGATGGTATCGGGAAAGTTCTTGCCGTGAACGCCGAACATCCACGAGGAGCGCACGATGAAATGGCGATGGCAGAGTGAGGCGACGAAGCGCTCCCCGGCCAGTTTCGAAGCCCCGTAGTGACTGAGCGGATTGGGAGTGTCGAACTCCGTGTAAGGCGCTTGCTTCGAGCCGTCGAACACAAAGTCCGTGCTGATGTAGGCGAGCGTGATCCGGTGCGCTCCGCATACCGCTGCGACGTTCCACGTGCCGAGAGCATTGACCCGGTGCGCCATGTCGGGATTGCGTTCGCAGGCGTCGACATCCGTGTAGGCGGCGGCGTGAATGACAGCATCCGGTTGATGGTAGAGAATGCACTCCTCGATCTCTCGCGTATGCGTCACATCGACGTGTACCCAGGCCGGAACGGTGAGCCCGTCGCGTACCGTGGCGTCTGCGCGAACGACCACATGGCCTGCTGTCTCCAACTCCGCGCACAGATCGATCCCAAGCATCCCGTTCGCGCCTGTTACCAGCACCTTCATTGCAACCCTCCCGAATCGAAAATCGATCAACGCGTCCCGTCGAATTTGAACACCAGAAGCACAGTAACGAACCAGAGCAGGACCGAGATCAGCAGCTCCCGATCCTTCAGCAGCACTTCGTCCGGAGCGCCTCCCCATCCCTTCTGATAGACCAGGTAAAGGTAGCGACAGACGCCATAGATGATAAACGGCACCGTGACCCAGAGGTGTGGGTGCAGCACAGCGGTCGGTGAGTCGACGCTATAGACCGAGTAGCAGACGATCGTTATCGCGCTTACGATGACGATCATCGGATCGAGAAACGGCAGACTATACTCGTTCAGGATGGCGCGTGTTTTCCCGGCATTCTCTCCCTGGAGCACAAGTTCCTGCCTCCGTTTTCCGAATCCCAGAAAAAGAGCGAGTTGCAGGGAGAAAAGCATCAGCCAGGGCGAGATATGGACATGAATAGCGAACCCGCCCGAGGCTGTGCGCAAGACGAATCCGGCGGCGACAGTGAAGACATCGAGCAAGACGATATGCTTGAGCCGGAAGCAGTAGGCGATCTGGAGGACGAAATAGGCCAGGAGCGTCAGGCCAAAGAAGAGGGAGAGTAAGAAACCGGCGGCGGTTCCGCAGAGGCCCAAAACGCCGAACGCCACCCATGCCAGCGGGGCTGGGAGGCTGCCCGACGCTATCGGCCGCAGGCGCTTTTTGGGATGCAGTCTGTCCTGCTCCACGTCCAGCAGATCGTTCAGGAGGTAGATGCTGCCGGCAACGGCGGTGAACAGGAGAAACCCGAACGTGGCGCGCAGGAACTGCCCCGGCAGAAACAGTTGGCCCGCGAAGACCAGGGCCGTGTAGACGAACAGGTTCTTTGTCGCCTGCCTGGGGCGCACCGCCTTCAGGAGGGCCACCACGACACTGTTTTGCCTGCCAGTGGATTCCGGGCGGAGGGGTGGCGTCTCGGCAGCCCCGGTGGGAGGGATCGGTGGTTCGGGTTTCAAGGCATACCCCGGTATGCCGCGGCTATCCGCTCTATTATCCCCGTTGAGGAGCGCTCCGGAACGAAATCGACGGTGATGACGTCGCCACCATACTGTCGTACAACGGCTGTTTCGGGCATCAGATCTATCTGATAGTCGCCGCCCTTGACGTGCAGATCAGGACGAATTTTCTCCAGAAGTCGCACAGGCGTCAGGTCGTCGAAAAGGGTGACGTAGTCCACGCAGTTCAATGCGGCCAGAAGCTCTGCCCGCTCGTCTTCCGGTACAAACGGACGGGACGGGCCTTTCAGCAGGCGGGTACAGGCATCGGAGTTGACTCCCACCACCAGGAGATCTCCGCACCTTCTGGCCGCCTGCAGGTACCGCAGGTGGCCTACATGAAGGAGATCGAACACCCCATTGGTCGAGACGATTCGCGCACCTGTCGCGCGTCTGTCGGCAAGTTCTCTCGCAAGTGTGTCCCAAGAGGGCACAAATTCACCCATGGTTGACTCCTGCCCTCATAGCTCCGCGCCGAGATAGGGGCCATAGAAACGTTGGAGGAACGCCTGGTAGTCGGAGCGCGCCACGATAGTGCGCCACCAGTCCTGGTTCTCCTGGTACCATCTTACCGTGCCTGCCAATGCAGCGTCAAAACCGTGTTCCGGTCGCCAGCCCAGCGCGCCGAGCTTCGAAGCATCGACGCTATAGCGTCGGTCGTGCGCCCCACCGCGTGGATCATGGATATGCCGAATGAGGGACGCCGGTCGGTCCAGCAACTGCAGCAGACGGTGGGTGATCGCTATATTCGTCTGCTCTCCGTCGGAGCCAATATTGTAGACTTCGCCCGGCGCACCGTGGTGCAGGGCAAAGTCGATGCCCGAGCAGTGGTCCTCCACATAGATCCAGTCCCGTACCTGCTCACCGGCTCCGTATATCGGCACCGGACGATGATCGATCAGCCGAGAAACGAAGAAAGGAAGGAGCTTTTCCGGATACTGAAACGGTCCGAAGTTATTGGAACATCGTGTCACAATGACCGGCGTCGAGTAGGTGGTCCAATGGGCGCGGCACTGAAGCTCGCCCCCCGCCTTGCTTGCGGAGTAGGGAGTGTTGGGTTCGAGCGGGCTGCGTTCGGTGAACTGCCCAGTGTCGATGGTGCCATAAACCTCGTCCGTGGAGATATGCACGATGCGCTCCAGACGATGTCGGCGCGCGGCGTCCAGTAACACATAGACACCATACACGTCGGTCTGAAGGAAGCTGCCGGGATCGAGAATGCTGCGGTCGTTGTGCGATTCGGCGGCGAAGTTAACGACATGCGTGACCTGTTCCGCTTCGAGGATGCCGT
>JBBQPO010000042.1:0-29121 GCA_038217285.1 Chthonomonadales bacterium | reverse complement strand
GCCTCTTGACGGACAGTCGAGATTAGGGCAAAATGTAGGTTGTGGGTGCATGGAAACCTCCTAAGTTGGATGTGGTAATCAAACTTACGAAGGACATGCCCCACTTTTCACATTTTCACCGTTTGATGCGGTTCTACCGGTTGTGACGATGATAGATTTAAAGATAAAATAGGGCCGATTCGGATGCTCCGGTGAGTTGACACGCTTGAGTTCCGCCTGGAATTCACGGGCATAGTCGGCTTCGCGTTCCTCTTCCTCTACGAAGGCTTGCTGCGCCGAAACCTCATTGACGAATGCGAATTCACCCGCCCATGTCATGCCTCCCTCACGCACTTTATCGCCGACATACGCCTCCATGCGTTCCAGGCAACGCTCGTAGAGCGGCTCCAGAATGTTCAGCGCCGCGAACAGGAATGCACCGCTCCCCACGGTGGGATCGAGAATACGCACGTCAATGATGGCCTGCCATAACGCTCGCAGCAGTTGAGGATCGTCGTAGTCCGTGATACAGTCGGTCACGAACTGTTGTATGTCCAGATTGTAGGTTATCAGATCGTTGGCAGAGGCGACCTCGCCCTTCTCCAGTTTGACGCAGATCTCTTCGCACCGCTGGCGGCGGGCTACCACTTCGCGCCATATCTCCGTGGGCAAGGCATGGCTGGCAGGCGCAGGCTTGTTCCAATCGACACGTTGGGTCACATCCTCAATTCCGGCATCGATATTGGGCGGTAGAGGATGATCCCGTCCATGCTTCATCGCCGGAAAGATATATCTCTCCGGGTCGTTGCGCAGCAGAGACCATATCGAGTTTCGCCCTTTAAAAGCCCGCCCGTGTTCGACCATCGCCTTGTCTAGGAGATGCGGCAAAGTCGTACTGCGGCTGATGTATTCAGTAATGTCCTCTTTCGTGTAATAGGCGCCATTTTCTTTTTGGCCTGCCTCGTTGAAGTTGATGTACTTTTCGAAGATGTAGCCCAGCACGTCCGGATTGATCTCGTCTCCCTGTTTATGTTTGCGGTTATCGAGATGCCAGTCGAAGCCCTCAAAAAATTTGAAGACACTCTCGAATACCGTGTCCGGGATGTAAATTTCGATCCCCTGTTCGCGGCATTTGCGTTCGATAGCATGTTCTGAGAATAGCCCACCATTCAGATAAGGAACTTTTCCGATCAGTAGTTGGAGTCCCGGGTCATGCGTCGGCTGCCCCAACCCCTCGTGGAACAGGCGCATAAGGAAATGCCGATAGAAGGTGAAAAACTTATCCTGTCCGTGTTCTGCGCGTACTTTGCGAAGTCGATTCTGAAGGTACCATTCGTCGCCATCCAGAAACTCTTTCCTCTGGATAAAATAGAGGAACATCAGGCGATTGAGCATGACCGATGCGTACCATTCTTGATCGGCGTCGGGAAGAGTATTCGCTTCGATGGCGGCGACAAATTGGCCATGCTCGACCTTGAAGCCGTTATAGAAATTTTGGGTAACTGTTTCGACGTTGAACGCGCGGCGGTTCTTCTCTGTCTGCCCCGTCAGCGTCAGCGCGTCTTCTTCGTCTAACTCCACCTTGATACCGCGCAGTTTTTGGATCAGCAGATCGCCGGAGGTATTTGCATAGTAGGGCACTTCGCGAGGGACAGTCGGCTTACCCTTTTCGCGGCGCATCCATTGCCACACTTGCTCCTGCTGCCGGTCGATGTAAATCACGATATGTTCGTACGCAGACTTGGTGACATGCGCCTCGATCTTCCGACGAAGGCGGTAAGGTGGAATACGACCGTCTGTGTCCGGCGCGCACACAAACGCGACAATATTGCGCTTCTGCGCGATACCTTCGAGTTGATAAGCATGGCCATCTATGGGAACAGTCAGATGCTGGGAATGATTGTCCCATCCCAGTTCTTGCGTGAACAGCCCTTTGATATCAAAGGTTCGCAGATGGTTGCGCACGGCGGCGATGTCGAAACTCATGGTTGTAAAAAATCCAATCGTTAAGGATGCACAAGGACGTTTGGCAGAATGACTTTGGTTTCCGAAGATTTTCCCGGCAATGCAGGGGGTGGCGTGCGCGTACCGATCAATGGCATGCAAGCAGCCAACTTTTTCAGAGCTCGAAGTTCAATCTGTCGAACGCGTTCACGCGTGACATGTAGGTATGTCCCAACCTCTTCCAGGGTGGCCGTGTAATCGTCTATAAGGCCGTACCGACGACGGATAACCTCCACCTCACGTGATGTCAGAGTATTGAGCATCGTGCTGACTAAGCGGCGGCGGGCCGCCTCGAAAACAATCCGTTCTACTGAAAACTCATGGCCTGCTTGCATGCGCTCTGTCAGATAAGCCCATTCGCCGGTCTCCAGTGGCGAGGCAAGCGGGACAATTTCGAGTGGCAATAGGCGAATGGTCGCCCGTTGTTGTGGAGATAGATCGAAGCGTTCTAAAACCTCATCATGGGTGGGTTCGCGTTCCAGTCGATGGCGTAACCTGTCCGCCTCCAGTTCATAGTGCGGAGTTATGCCTGCGAGTACGTCATGAATGTAAGTCGGAAGATGCACCAGCGCATCCACATCAAGGAGGCTTCGGCCAATCGAACGCCGGATCCATATCGATGCATAGCTCTGAAGACGGACGCCCTGACCAGGTTCGAACTTCTCTATGGCCCTGATCAGACCTAAATTCCCCTCCTGGATCAGGTCCGGTAACAGGGTCAGTCCTGCCGCGCCCGACGGCTTCGCCTTCCACGCGGCGCCCGCTACCAGATAAAGGTTGGCTTCGATCAACCTGTTCTTGGCGACTTTATCGCCCAGACACGCCTCTCGGGCAAGGCGTCGCTCTTCGCGACGCCCCAACCGTGGAAGAGACTGCACATAACGGAACCACCAACGCAGGCCATCGTCGAGTTGCTTGACATCATAGTCACTTAATTGCCCGCTTCGGTACGGGCCACGTTTGACATGCTTGCGTGGCTCGTAGAAAGCGTTGGAAACCCGGTCGGCGATTACGGCCAGCGTAATTCCCTCGGCCTCCTCCTCGGCTATGCTCACCGTGAGCAGCGCGAGGCGATCCACGATCTCATCATTGTTGCCGATGACAGTGAACGCATGCTCACAAATGGTGGTCGGCCCCTCATGCCCTCGCCGCGCCCATTGCCAGATTTGCGTCGTGCGTCGTGCGTCGGTGTAGACGATAATGTTTTCCCGAACGCTCTTCGCCACCCTGTGTTGGAGCCAGAAACGCGTTGACGGATTGGGAATGGAACCATCGGCTTGCGGTCGGCAATGTAGAACGGTAAAACCGCGCTTCGCTGCGACCGCTTGCAGCGCAAACGTGCGCGTTTCGAGCTGCGCGGGCGGTACAAACGGCACACTGGTCTTCGGCCCCAGCCCACGCTGCCCTGGTTCAATCAGGGTCACATCGAAATGTAAAGCGCTCCTATCCCAGCCCAGTTCTTCCAAAAAAAGACGCCTGAGTTCAAAGGCTTGAAGCTTGCTTCGGATGCTCGCGGTTTCTACCGTCACGCTAACCGTCTCCTGAGAGACCCAAAGAACAGAGGATGTGCGGCTCCTGCGTTTCCTGTTCCTCATCGGAAACGACCGACAGGCGGTTTTCCTCACGCAACAGGATTACCATATTGGCCAGGGACTCATCGGAGATTTCCGCGCGCAGATGACCGTTCAGTTGCATTGTAGCAGCTTGCGTGAGTGGATAGCGATAGATGTCTTCGATGGTGCGATGCAGTTCCGGCCAATCGAAAACGGTTCCTTTCACATGCGTGGCATAACGCTTCAACTTTTCGTACGTTTTGAAGCGCGCCCCGGACGGACGTCCCAACTGTCCGCCGACGCTACGTTCTTCACGAACGATATGTGTGACGCCCTTCGCCACAAGTTCATGGTGCGTCTTCAGGCGCGGGATAGCAGGTGTATTGGGCATACACTCCGCGGCTCTCAGAATGGTATATTGCGACTCTGTCACGCTCTCGCCGCTGCGGTTGATCCAGGCCAGAGCGTCTGTTCCCTCTCCCGTTCGCAAAAATACCAGGGCGCCTTCGGGGCGAGCTTTCGTCGGAGTGTGTGGTTTGGTAGAGAAGACCACATCCGGCATCGCTGTAATCGCTTTATGCAGAGTGGGATCGGCGTCTGTCGCATTCTTCCATATTTGAAAAGCTGTTGAGGCGAGGTCTACTTCTCCATCGTCGTCACCATCAAGCGTTCCGACCTTTTCGCTGTACAGATCATGTATCCTGGTATTGGTCTTATCACCCTCGAAAAAGGCTTCATCCGTGCCGATGACTTCAGCGTTCTGGGCCAGCCTCTGCCGGACGCGCTGCCGCAGTCTGATGACTTTTTCCACGCCCTGCGCAGGGAGAAAAGAGTAGCAAAGGATCTCTTCCGCTTTCTGCCCGATACGATCTACGCGCCCCGCACGCTGAATCAGGCGGATAATGGCCCAAGGCAGATCGTAGTTGACGACCACGAAACCGTCCTGAAGGTTTTGCCCCTCCGATAGCACATCGGTAGCAACCAGTACACGCAGTTCATCCTCCGCCTTCACAGCATCTCGCTTGCCATTACTCACCGGACTGAACCGAAAGGCTAATGCGGTCGGATCGGCGTTGCCTCCCGTCGCAACGGCAATGCGGTTGATTCCCCGATTTTCCAGTTCACTGTAGAGATAGCGGGCAGTATCCGCGAACTGCGTAAAAATCAACACTTTGTCGTTGGGGCGATCTTTGGCCAGGAGTTGGCGTAGCGCCAGCATTTTGGCATCCGTATTGGCATCCCATTGCGCGCATTTGGCCAGAACCTTCAGGAGCGCAGCAGCATCATTTCTTAGGTCGTCTGCAAGTTGCTTCTGAAACAGACGTGGCGTGAGCCAGCGAAACCGTCTCTTATATTGTCTGGCGTACTGTGCATAAATATCGGCGGCTCGGGCGCGGAACTCTGCGTCCGTGCGCAATGCCTGAGGCTTTGCAGGCATCTCATCGTTTACGGCATCGTCCTCCTCGCTAAAAATTCCTTCGCCTCCAACCGCTTCTTCCGCGTCCTCATCTCCCACGTTCGTATCGAGAAGTTCTGCGCCCTGTGTTCCGATAGGAAGAGGCAGATCATTTTCAATCGCGTGCAGAAAGATGTAGTTTCGTAGGATATGCCGTTCGACGGACAGGAGAAAGGCATATCCGCTCGACTCAAGACGTTTGAACAGGTTGGTGCGGCAGAAACCCATCAGACGCTTGCCTGCCCTGGACAGGTCTTTGAGCGCGTTCACTTCAGAGGGCGTGGGAGGGTGATTCGGTTGGTTGGCTTCGTAATTGCCTAAACCGTAGCGAGGCAGACAGAGACTGTTGATTGTATCCACCACCTCCTGCGCATACAAGCCTTCATACTGGGCGTTGATATTGAACTTGACCGTCTTCGGAGCGCGCGTCGGGAAATAAGAGTGATCCCCGTTTGGAAACTCCAGATACTTACGCCCGGTCTTCACATCCGTTTTGGCGTAGTTGTCCATGATAAAGGAGCGCGTCCGTCGCACCATATAGAGGCGCATGAGTTCGCGCCAGTCGTCCGGATAATCCGATTTCTCAAACGCGGCTAATGTCTTGACTCCCGCCTGGTGCCGACGCACAAATTCGACCTCGCCCACCTGCCGCAACAGGGCTTCCGGACGGATGCCCAGGTCACGGTCTTCGGGCACAAAAAGGCGTAATTGGTTGGAGAGATCAAGATAGGTTTTGTTGTAAGGTGTCGCCGTCAACAGGATCACCTTGCTCTCATTGCGCTCGATGTATTCCCGAATGGCGCGATATGTCTTCCCTTCCCGGTTGCGCAGATTATGGCTTTCATCAATGAGGACAAGGCGGAAGCGGGGTAGGGGGTCGGGGCTGTCGGCAGGCAACCGCTTCGTTGCTCTTGTGATGGACATGACCGTTGCGCGCAGTCCATATTTGATGCGATAGTCTTCCCACATACGAACCAGATTCTTAGGACAGAGGATCAGCGTCTCCATTTGCTGCTCTTCCATCATGCGGGCAAGCGCTGTCGCCATGAGCGTTTTGCCCAGGCCGACGACATCACCGATCAATACGCCGCCACGTTTGTTGAGATGCCGGGCCGCAATTTTGACGGCGGCGGCCTGATAATCAAAGAGTGTGTTGCCGAATACTTTCGGAATATTGTACTCAGCCAATCCCGATCGTGCTTCCTGAGACAGATGATACGCCATCTTAATATAGATGTGGTACGGAGGAATAGGGATCTCCCGCGCCCAACTCTCCTCGATAATCTGTACCAGTTCGGCGGAAATGTCAATACACCATTTGTCGTTCCAGCGTGCCTCGAACCACATCGCTAGCTTGTTGGTGGCGTCGTGATCCAGCACGTCCACGTTCAATTCGCCCTGATAAGAGAGGCCCGACAAGGTAAGATTGCTGCTACCCATATATCCCACAACTGGGCTAACGGGATCGGGCCGGAACATCAGGTAGAGTTTAGCGTGTAAGGGATGCCTCAGAAAAAGTTTGGTGACTACTTTTTTGGCTCTGATCTGTGCGGCTAATCTGCGTAATCCGGCTTCGTCCTCATTCGTCGGAATGCCCACCATCAACTGATCTCGGAACGCCTGGGCCAGTTCGCGTTTCTTGCGTATTGCCGTCGCATTGTCCATGCCATCGTCTTCGGTCGAAAACAGGGCGGCACGCAATTCGTCGTGAGGAGCCCGTTGCATCCCCACGAGAAGACGGCAGCAATGGCCGTCCTCCCCTTCCCATTTCTCGACGTGGCGATCCAAGCGCTTCCAACCCCGTAGATTAAAATAACCGACGCAGAAATCGGCTCTGTCGGAAAGACTCAGAGTGCTATCCAATTCGGGAAGAAGGGGCAGATCAATGTTGTCAAAGATTCGCGGCATCGTCGGGCTCGTTTCTGAAACAGCGGATTGTAGTCGCTTCGTGCCATTGAGAGCAAAGCGGCATACAGTTCTGCACATACATTCAGCCAACGAAAGCGGAAATCCTCTGTTCGATTATGTTCGTTCCCGTACTCTCATTTACTCTGCATGGTCATTTACTGTAAGATGGCACGTTAGACGGCGCGGTAAACCGAAACCATAGACGTTTTTACTTCGTCAACGCGATACATAAACGAACCAAACTCAATTGTTGGGCATTTGATCGACTCAAACGCTTCCTGGCTTACAAGTGCCAGAGAGCGGGAGTGACTCTCATCGAGGTCGATTCTCGCTACAGCAGCCAGACCTGTTCGGGCTGCGGTCACTGTGAGCGGGGCAACCGCAAGAGTCAGGAGAGTTTTGAATATCTTTGTTGTGGCCTGAAGTTGAATGCGGATGTGAATGCCGCCCTCAACTTGAAGGCACGGGGCGAACTGTCAGCCGCCCTCATGTTCCGGTGAGAAGCACTCGCTTCCGCGTTAGGCCGGACAGGTCAGCTTCAGAACCGATGGCCTTCGATCTCTCTCCAGACAGGGAGATCGAAGGCTGAATCTTTTTCGAGACCGCGTCACCGGTTCGCCTAGAGATGCGAAGGAACAAATCGTACACCCAACCCGTCTGTTGTTCGAGGAGAAGCTGTCACGACGCGCCCCAGGTGAATCGACTTTTTCTACGCCGCCCCATCGGATAGTTTCTCACATTGTTACGATAGGAGAATGAAGATGAAAACCAACGCTCTGCTACTGGTCGCGCTATTCGCGATGGCCACTGCCGTCCTTCCGGCGACTGCACAGACCAGTACGACAACCAAACACCACACCAGGCACCATACCAAGAAACACGTCAAAAAGCACGGTATGCCGGCACATCCGAAGAACGAGATTACGAAGCTCGAAAAGGATCGAAAAACGAATTCCACCGTCAAGCAGGTCACGCCCGATCCCAAGAAAAGCCCGGGCAAGCATGCCGACAATCTGTCTAAGAACGTCAACCATGAGTTGAATCGAGAGTCCAAAGACATCAATCACGCGCTTTCGGGTAAAAAGTAGTTTCTCAGACGGTTCCGTCCTCTCCGGAAAAGGCACAAGAGGACGGGCAGATAGATAAGCACCGGGGAGTCGGACAGACCATGCGGTCTCGTCCGTGCTCCCCGGTTTTTTGACTCCCGAAGGCGGCAACACCCTTGCGGAAAGTGACTTTGCGAGGGAACTCGCTCCGCAAGTCGGGAGGCGGCACGGGGATTTAGTGGAGAAGTATGGCCCCACGGTGCGGGAGGAGCACAAATTTCTGAACGGTCTCTCCATGAACGCTGTGCATCGGGCCGCCGAGTACGACCGTCACGGAACGGTAGTCGTCGGAGTTGACGTAGACATCGCCGAACTGATAGGCGCGCCGCCAGACCGTGCCATCCGGCAGACTGATGGAGTGGCGCTCCTGCAGGGCGACCCCGAGCGGGGCCTCGAAGAAGGCCGCGTGCGTCGTGACTTCGCGGCGCAGAACGGCGAGGCTCAACCCGGCGTTCTCCGGCTGGCCGGGGAGGAGAGGCATGGGCTGAAAGACGACCCGCGACTGCCGCTTGGCGACCAGCAGGTAGCTGGCCAGAGCGTACTCCAGTTCGGCGTCGTCATGGTAGGCTGCGGAGACGATAAAGACCTTATCGGTGCGGGCGGCACGGTCGGCAGCTTCGACATTCAGTTCCCAGATACCGTCGCGCGAGGGGTTGGTGGCCCAGTAGGGATGGACCCAGTCTTCGGCCCAGGCTCCATCCGTCAGCGCGTTGAACTGGTCCCAGTAGCGTCCGGCGAGTTCCGGTTCGGCAGTTCCCGGCGGTAAAGGAGGCGTAGGATGACCGGTAGACACATCGAACCCGAGAGCCGAGGGAAGAAGCAGATATTTGCTACGATCAGCGGCGGCGCACAGCCAGGTTTCGGTGGCTGTTCCACGATCCGCCAGCGTCTTGTACTTCTCCAGGTCGTCCCCGACGAAGGCGTTGCCCAGCGGCATCTCTGCCGCCACCGCGCCGAAGGCTCCGAAATGCCGGGACAGAGAGGCGGCCTGCTTGCGCCAGTGGGTGGCCCAGAGCGTATTGCCGAAATCCATCCAGTGCCCGCCGGCGTCGGGGTGTTTGATCTCGTGGCCGGTATGGTCCCGCAGGGTCCAGGCCGCCATAGGCGGCTTCCATCCTCCCACATTGCCTTTGTGGTCGGGCTGTTCGTAGAGCGAGGAGGCGTAGAGGTAGAGCAGCGGCGTGAAGAGAAGTTGTCGGCGGCGAATGGTGGGAAAGGTTTCCGGGGTCACGGTGTTCGGGCTGAGTGCCGCCAGATCGCAGTGCGCGGTCAGCCAGTCTCGGTTAGCATCGGAGAGCTTGACACCTTTTGTGGCCGAGTCGTCGAAGGCGTCGCCCCCGTCTCCCAGTCCCATCAGAAAGACGCCGCCGAGTCGTATTGGGCAGTCAGGCCGGATGCGCGCGGTCGGCTTGAGTTCGCCTTGCGGGGCCGCGTGTTTCGCCTTCTCCGGGTCCGCCTTGACCGGCGGTACACTTTGCACCTTCCCACATCCCATCAGACAGACCAGCGCCACTGCCCCGGCCAACTTTCCCACCGACATAAGCACGTTCCCACCTCCGGATAAACTGACTCGAAACCAGGGCAGTATAGCGAAATCCCACCGCGCCTGTCAACCCGTCTGCTTTTCATGGCATGGATGCGACGTGGCCTGTCTGATAAGCAAAAATGCACAGCGGTAAACGGGTAACACCGCTGGTCTTGGTTTCTTGAGCGCACGTAATGCGGCGCGTATCGTATCCAATTTGACTCGATTATGTCTGACTGGCGGACCACTTAACATTGCTCATTCGACCCATTTCGATCACGAGCGGGTGAGGATCAATGGCCTTGATAAGTTGCCTCAGGCGTTGTTGAACGTTTGCTGGATCTATTGCCCTTGAGAAAATTTTGGTAGATCTGGCAGGCTGTTCAAGATGCAGCACGACTCGAAGTTGCGAGCACTGCATAGCGTCATTGGCCATCGCCTTTTCAACCTTCCAATTTGCCGGGAAGCTGAATGCAAGCGAACCTTCAATGATCGTTGTCATTCGCCTCCCTCCGATTGGAGGTAGCGGTCGGACTGACAAAGTTCCTCTTGTAGCGCATCAATCATTCCGATATCGTCAACAGTATCGCCTTGTTGGACAACTATATCATGATCCTCACGGTGCAGGCCAAAGAACCGCGCGCTGGTTTTTCCGAATTCTGCGATCTGTAGCAGTATATCGAGTTCACGCATTAAGAAGAGGCTGTGGCTGGCGATGAATACCTGAATGCCGTTCTGACAGAGATATAGAATTGTGCGAGCGATCAACTTGATGATTTTTGGATTAAGGTTTGCCTCGGGTTCGTCCCAAAACAGGAATCCTTTGTCTACCAAGGATCCTGTGGCGATCAAGCGCGCGATCATAGCCAGTTTCCGAAGTCCTTCTGCGACAAGGTGCATCTCCATGTTGACACCGTTGACGTTTAAGTAGAAGCGTCCAGAACCTGTTAGTTCCACTTTGCCTCCCATAGCATTCTCAAGTGGACCGAGGAGTTCCTGTATCCGTCCCGCGCGTGGACCTCGCACTAACGGTACTCCTAGTAAAATACAGGTATCGCGCCATGTCTCTTCAAACGGCAGATGCGTCGTTTCATATAGGGATACAAATCCTGGATAGATAGTCAGCAACTCGCGCATCGGCAGATACACAGGCAACTTGTCGACCCATCTATGTGGCAGGCGGTCAACCGTAGTTTCGGACTTGCTGGAAGTGTTGAACGAGAATTCTAGGTCGTCGCCTGGCGTCGAGAACAAACAGCGAACTTCGCAACGTTGTCTGCCACGACGACTTCGACGTGCAAGTCGGCCTAACTCATCCGGTTTAAAAACGGCGATTAATTTGTCCGCAATAGCTGTCTGCAGGCTCGCCTTTGTGGGGCGGATCGAACCCGGTTGCTTGCTCCCCTGAGCACTCACATAGAGAGCAGAATAGGCTACCTTTAAGACATGAGTTTTTCCGACGCCATTTTCACCGACGATAACGTTCAGTTGAGGCGAAAACCTGAATTCAGCCTGTGAAAACGCCTAAAGTTACTCAATGTAAGAGATTTCAGTGTCATGAAATTCCTTCCTGAAGGCCCTGCCGAAGTAGCTCCGTGAGTCGAGACGCCAATGAGCGAATTTTCATCTTTATCTGATAACCTGTCTTCTCGTTTACCCGGCGTACGGTGGATGGCGCTGCCTGACCCGAATTGGGACGATCCTACTATATTACCATTGCTCGCCAGTTTCTACGTTCATCGCTCTATTGTGAATAACGGAGTTCTTGGTTAGAGGGTAGAACTTGAGGTAGCGTTGTCCTTCTACAGTCGGCCGCCATTGACGCGGACCCACTGGCCGGTGACGAAGCCGGAGAGGTCGCTAACGAAGAAGAGGACGACGTTCGCGACGTCCTGGGCGATGCCGAGACGCCGGAGGGCGGTCGTATCGGCGATATTCTTCTGGCCTTCGGTGTAGAGGGAGGGGTCGGCGTTGGGGTCGGTGTCGCCGGTGTAGGTGTGGCCGGGGCTGACGGTGTTGACGCGGATGCCCTGCGGCCCGAGCTCCTGCGCGAGGACGGTGGACATGTGGTTGACGGCGGCCTTGCTGGCTCCGTAGGCGGAGAGGTTCGCCATCGGATCGTGGCCTGCGCCGGAAGAGAGGAAGAGGATGCCCCCGCCGCGCCGCAGCAAAGGGGTCGTGGCGCGCACCATATAGAACGCGCCGTGAACATTGACTTCGAAGGGCCGCTTCCAGTCCTCGGTCTTCATGGCGGCCAGCGGTCCGCCTGCGCCTGCGGCTGCATCCAGGATGAGGCAGTCTAACGCACCCTCGAACCGCTCCCCTGCCTGCCTTACCGCATTGATCGCCGCCTCCTCGTCTGTGATGTCGGCCTGGAGGGTGAAATGCGCGGCGGGGTTCGGCAGCGCATTCAGCTCGGCGAGCGTTCGGGCGGCGGTTGCGGAGTCGCTGCGATAGATTGCGCCGATGCGCGCCCCCGCCTGCGCCAGCGTTCGTGAGATCGCACGTCCGATGCCGCGGGTGCCCCCGGTGATCAGGATGTTCTTGCCGCTGAGATCGATAGAGTGCATAGTTCTCTCCCCTGCTGTCACTGCCAGAACTGGTAGGTCGGGACGTTCCGAATGATACCGTAGATGTTCCAGAGACTGCCGACCACGAACTGCCCCAGCATCAGGCCGATAAAGAAGGGCAGCGACCGGTGGAAGCCGCCACGACCGCCGTAGCGCAGGATCAACGACTTGAACATCCAGGCCAGGAAGAGCGGCCCCCACACGAGATTGATCTCGAAGGAGGAGGTGACGGCGAAGGCCAGCGGGTGCAGGGGCCACCAGGGAAACCGCATCCGCAGCATCTGCAGCAGGAATGCGATGCCGAAACCGACCCAGATCGCCATGAACTCCTGAAACTTGCCCGGCTGCGGCGACTTGATCCAGCCGGTCAGCGTGTTGTACGCCTCCGCCCCGAAGGTGATGCGGGACTTGCTCTCCGCGCCATACGAGTACATCAGATGCAGAATGGCCCAGAACGCGATGAAGACCGCCGCGCCGCCCAGAAAGAGCAGCGCGCGGGACCACTTGCGATAGTCGGTATGCGTCTGCTCCGCCAGTTTGAAGGCTTCCAGTTGGTGCGGCATCGGGTGCGAACGGTAGGCACGGTTGAACCAGAAGAAGAGCGCAAAGACCGTGCGCGTATCGACATCGAAGGCGTTGCTGCCCACCACGCGCGTCATGATCATCTCGGGGCCGGTGAAGTGGAGGTCGTGCATGGGGGTGCCGAGCTCCGCACGCATACGGGTTATCGCAAGGGCCAGCGCGAAATACATCAGGAAGAACAGCACCCCGACCCACCAGACCATGCCCAGATAGCTGGCGAAGGCGATCAGGCCAGTGACCCCGACGCCAATGCCGAGCAGCGCATTACGGTACGTCATCGGCTCTTTGCTGTCGTCCAGGTCCGAGGACTTGCCAATCGCGCGGCGCAGCACCTGCTTCAGGTAGTGGCGGCTGACCCAGACCGAATAGAGACAGAACGAGATATAGGCGCCGAACGACTGCGTCTCCGTGTAGGGAAAACGCGGATCCTGATCGTAGGCGAGCGCGACGGAGGTCACCTTTTCCAGCTTCCAGAACCAGTAGAAGAAGACGCAGGAGAACAGGAAGTCGAGCGGCATGAACATACCGAGCCCGATCATAAAGGGATAAAACGAGAGCGGCGTCCAGCCGATGGCGTTCCAGGGCTTCTGCGTGAAGAAGGGGCCGATGTCGAGGAAGCTCTGTCCGAAGCCCGGCGTGAGGACCGTGGGGATCGAGGGATAGTAGTAGTTCAGGCTGTTGATGCAGTCGATGGATCCGGCGATCACGAAACCGATCCAAAAGAGACGGTTGAGAAACAGCCCCTTCGGCTGGAACGCCTGTTCGGTGGTGATCTGAAGCGGTAACTGGACGATCGGGTAGGTCAGGCGTTCGTTGTCGGTCCACTGTTTGCGCAGAATGGCGTTGAGGCAGAGCATGACGAACAGCAGCAGCGTGACGAAGACGGTCCAGGCGGTGACGACCGGCAGCCATGCCAGGACATATTTCACGTGCCAGATGCTGTCGTTGCCGAGATAGTAGCTTTTCCAGATCGACTCGTCTTTGATGAAGAGGCCGTCGCGCAGGTGGGGATTGATGATCTTCGCCCATTCGTTCCCCGCGTCGGCGTGTTTGAAGGTCCAGGTCAGCATAGGCACGAAAACCTGGAGCATGTCGTGGCCGGAGACGCACGAACTGATGCTGAGGCCGGAGAAGATGAGCAAGAGCTCACCGCGTTCCAGCGCCATGCGTGGGGCGATGCGGCGGACCGCGCGGTTCAGCAGGGTCAGACAGAGCAGAATGAAAACGGTGTTGAAGAAGAGCGAGATCGTGGTGGGGTGCGCGGAGTAGCGAACAACCTCCATCTGTACGACCCAGTAGGAGTTCAGCGGCATGATCAGCAGGCAGATCAGGATAGATCGCCAGGTCACGGCCTTGTTGCGTCGTGGTTGCCCAGTCTCCGGTTGCGCCATTGCCATCGAGTGTAAATCCTTCGTTGTCTTTTTCAAACGCAAGCGTTCGGGAACGCTGTTATACGAGGAGCCTGAAGTCTGCCTTTGTCACGGGCGGAACGAGCGCGTCGCTGCGGTTCCGGCAGAGCAGACACAGGCACGGTTATGAGGGGAACAAGATTGCAGACCACTATTCACCGAACCGTAAGGCGATTCCTGCCCTCGGACGAAGCAACCGTGATAGGGCGTTCAGAACGCAGAATCAGGGCGCATGAAAAAACTTTCGCAGACTCTTCTCCAAATCGCTTGACATCCTATCCCTAGTAGTGTATTCTTACTCAGTCTCCACATATAGGCAGGCAGTGCGAAAAAAACCCGACATCTAGTGTTCCTTCGCCGGGTGCGGTGCTGCTGTCGTTCTATTTCGCTTCCTGCGTCGGCAGGGAACGGTCGCCCGTTTGTTCCAGGCGGTCGAGGTGAGGAGACAGAAGCGGAGTCCGCGTTTAGACGATGAAGTGTCCGTTCTGTGGTATTCAGAATAGAGATCATGTCCTCGAAACCCGCACTCTCAACGACGGGGTCGCGATCAAGCGACGCCGCGAATGTGAGGCGTGCGGCCGCCGCTTTACGACTCTGGAAGAGATCGAGGAGCTTCAGCTCTTCGTCGTAAAGAGCGACAACCGCCGCGTGCCCTTTGACCGCAACAAGATCGTGCGTGGGATGCAGTTGGCCTGTACGGGGCGAGACATCAGCGTCGAGGCGCTGGATGAGGCCGCGCAGGACATCGAGCGCATGCTCTACAATCGCCTTGAGAAAGAGGTTCCCTCGCGCGAAGTCGGCGAGATGGTCATGGACCGGCTTAAATCGCTGGATCAGGTGGCTTACGTGCGCTTCGCGTCGGTCTACCGCCAGTTCGAGGACGCAACACAGTTCAAAGAGATCGTCAACCTGCTTCGCCGTCGCAGCACCCGAAAGAGTTAGCCACGCTTATGTCCGAACCGGAAATCGCCCGAACGCCCCCGCGCCCTCTGGAGGCGCTGCTGTTCGACCTCGATGGCACGGTCGCGGACACACACGGCCTTATCAGGGAGTGCTACGACCATGCAATCCGAACCCATCTGGGCCAGCCGGCCCCGCTCGAAGTCTGGCAGCAGCGTGTCGGCCTACCGCTCGACACCGTCCTGCTTGCGGCCTACGCGCACTTTGAGGCGCCCTGTCCCCCGGAAACATTGGTGGCCGTCAAAGCCAGTTACCGGGCACACATGCGAACGCAGCGCGACAACGTTACGGCGTTTCCCGGCATACTGGCGGCGCTGGTGGAACTCCGGCAGCGCGGCCTCCGCATGGCGATAGTCACCACCAAATACCGGGAGATGGCCCTGCACCATATGGCCACAGCGGGTTTGGCGGAGTTTTTCGAGGCGGTCGTGGCTGGCGACGACTGCACCCATACCAAGCCGCATCCGGAGCCGTTTCAGAAGGCCCTGGCGGCGCTGAAGCTCGGCCCGGAACGCGCCGCCATGATCGGCGACAGCCAGTACGACATTCTGGGCGCGCATAACGCAGGCGTCTACGCCGTCGCAGCCTGCTGGGGCACCGACAGCCGCGACGATCTGCTCGCCGCCCGCCCCGACTACATCGCGGAGAGACCGAACGCACTTCTCGGACTGCTCCCATCCAGGATTTAACTCTCTTTGCGGGCTGCCCGGACGACGAATTCCGGCAGAGACGACCGCACCGTTATCGCTATTCGTCATGTCGCAGGAGGAGTCACGAGTTGAAAGAAGAGCAGGCGGTACACCAGACCGATATCGATTCCGTCATTCATCAGGACGATTTGGAGACTTCCCCCTCCAATGTCGCGATCGTCAATGGTCACGCGAACGGCAACGGTAAATCCAATGGCAAAGTCAAAGTCGCGGCGAACGGCGCCGACACGCCTAAGAGCGTGCGGCCCGCCGGCGCGCCCGGCCTCAAGATCGAGCGACGCTTCACCAAGGCCGGCGTCGATGTCTATAGCACGGTCGAATGGGAGATGCGGGATGCCGTCATCACCAACGAGCGCGGCGAAAAGGTGTTCGAGCAGACGAACGTCGAGATCCCCTCGACATGGACGCAGCTCGCCACAAACGTCGTCGTCTCGAAATATTTCCGGGGCCACATCGGCACCCCGCAGCGTGAGCGCAGCGTCCGTCAACTGATCGGGCGCGTCGCCGACACGATGGCGGACTGGGGCCGTGGGATGGACTACTTCGCCACGGAAGCCGACGCGCAGACCTTTCAGGACGAGCTGACGCATATTCTCCTGCACCAGAAAGCGGCCTTCAACTCCCCGGTCTGGTTCAATGTCGGCCTGCCCGACCAGCCCCGACCGCAGGGCTCCGCCTGCTTTATCAACAGCGTTCAGGACACCATGGAATCCATCCTGACGCTGGCCAAGACCGAGGGCATGCTGTTCAAATACGGCAGCGGCACCGGCACCAACCTCTCGACACTGCGCGGCTCCCACGAGAAGCTGCAGGGCGGCGGCACCGCCAGCGGCCCGCTCTCCTTTATGCGCGGGTTCGACCAGTTCGCCGGAGCGATCAAGAGCGGCGGCAAGACCCGGCGCGCGGCCAAGATGGTGATGCTCGACATCGACCACCCGGATATCGCCGACTTCATTCAGAGCAAGTCGAAAGAGGAGAAGAAGGCGTGGGCCTTGATCGACGCCGGCTACAGCGGCGCGTTCAATGTGAGCGGCGGCGCCTACGACAGCGTCCACTTCCAGAACGCCAACCACTCCGTGCGCGTCTCCGACGAGTTCATGGAGACCTATGAGCGCGGCGGCGAGTGGAACACCCGCTTCGTGACGAGCAAAAAGGTCGCCAGCACCTACAAGGCCAGTGAACTTTTGGAGATGATCGGCGACAGCGCCTGGATCTGCGGCGATCCCGGCATGCAGTACGACACCACGATCAACAAGTGGCACACCTGCAAGAACACGGACCGTATCTATGCCAGCAACCCCTGTTCGGAGTATATGTTCCTCAACGACAGCGCCTGCAACCTCGCCTCGCTGAACCTGATGAAGTTCCGCAAAGAGGACAAGGAGTTCGATGTCGAGGCGTTCAAGCATGCTTGCCGGATCGTGCTGACCGCGCAGGAGATCATCGTCGATAACGCCTCCTATCCGACGCCGCGCATCGCGGAGAACTCCCACGACTACCGCCCGCTCGGCCTGGGCTACGCCAACCTCGGCGCGCTGCTGATGTCGCGGGGGCTTGCCTACGACAGCGACGAGGGCCGCGCCCTGGCCGGTGCCATTACCGCCGTGATGACCGGCGAAGCCTATCACCAGTCGAGCATCATCGCCCGTGACCACGGCTGGCCGTTCGCAGGCTATGAGAAGAACCGCGAGCCGTTCCTGGAAGTGATGCAGATGCATCGGGATGCCGTCGAGACGATCGACCCCAGCTATGTACCGCGTGATCTGCTCGACGCCGCCCGCACCTGCTGGGACGACGCCATCGCGAAGGGCAAGGAGCATGGCTACCGCAACGCGCAGGCCACCGTTCTGGCTCCGACCGGCACCATCGGCTTCTTGATGGACTGCGATACGACGGGCATCGAGCCGGACATCGCCATCGTCAAGTACAAGAGCCTGGTCGGCGGCGGCATGATGAAGATCGTCAACAACACCGTGCCGGAGGCGCTGGAGCGACTAGGCTACACCGCGCCCCAGTGCACCGAGATCCTCGCCTATATCGACAAGAACGACACCATCGAAGGCGCGCCGCATCTGCTCGACAAGCATCTCTCGGTCTTCGACTGCGCTTTCAAGCCGGGCAACGGAGTGCGCTCGATCCACTACAAGGGCCATCTCCGCATGATGGCGGCAGCCCAGCCATTCCTCTCCGGCGCCATCTCCAAAACGGTCAACATGCCGACGGAGGCGACCGCTGAAGAGATCGTCAACACCTATGTCGAGGGCTGGAAACTGGGTTTGAAAGCGATCGCCATCTACCGCGACGGCTCCAAGCGCACTCAGCCGCTGATGACCCGCAAGGCCGACGAAGAGGTCGTGGAGATTCTGGCGGTCACCGCTTCAGGCTCGACGCCGCAGATCGTGACGATCAACAAGCCGATGCGCCGCAAACTGCCGGATGAGCGCGCCAGTATCACGCACAAGTTCAGTATCGCCGGGCACGAGGGCTATATCACGGTCGGCATGTACGAGGACGGTACGCCCGGCGAGATCTTCCTGACGATGAGCAAAGAAGGCTCCACGATCTCGGGCCTCATGGACTCATTCGCGACCGCCATCTCGCTGGCCCTGCAGTACGGGGTGCCGCTGCCGACGCTCGTGGATAAGTTCGCTCATGCCCGCTTCGAGCCGTCCGGCGTGACCAACAACGCCAATATCCGGTTCGCCAAGTCGATCATGGACTATATCTTCCGCTGGCTGGGCAGTAAGTTTCTGAACCGACCGGTGGATACGGTTCAGCCGTCCCTTTCCAACGGCCATAGTGAAGAGCACGTCCATGTTCTCGAGGGAGACGCGGTGGCCGAGGATACCGAGCGCCCGCATCTGACCCTGACCGGATCCGCGCCGACGCTCTCTCTCACCGAGCATGAGCGGGAGACGTTCCAGAATCAGGCCGATGCGCCGATCTGTACGGAGTGCGGCAGCCTCATGGTGCGCAACGGCGCCTGTTTCAAGTGCCTCAACTGCGGGTCGGTCTTCGGCTGCTCGTAGCAGGCATTCTGCGTTCGGCAGGGCAGCGGATCGGAGCCCGCCGCCCTGCCAAACCCCGTCGTCCCGTTGTCAGGAAGGATAACGGGACGGCTCTCTTTAATAATCAGGCAATGGATATAATGCAGAATGGGGTTGGTTGTCCATAGGAGAAAAGCAACGATGTTAAAGATCATCGAGGTGCATCCGGCGACAAACACGCAGGGCGAGTATATCGTGCTGCAAAACCAGGGATTGGGAATGGTGAGTCTGCGTGGTTGGGCGCTCTGTACGGACGCCTACCTGGATGGCGATACCGCGCGCCTGGCTCAGGAGATATATATTTTTCGCGATGAGGTCGCCATCAAACCGTATACCCGCGTCGTGCTGTTCACCGGCAGTGGCGAGGACGACTGGGTTCCGACAGTAGACGGCCGGCAGGCCTACTGCGCCTACTGGAATCGCCGAGAACGTCTCTGGAGTTCGGCCATGCATGTGCATCTGCTCCACCTGCTCAGTTCGCGGGTCGTCGCTCCGCAAACGCTCCCGGTCGCGCCCACCGCCCTCTCCGCCTGATCGCGTGGCCCAACTTTGAAAACGTCTGATTGGAACGGAAAAGGCCTTCACTGCTACTTGGTGAAGGTCTTTTCCCCCCTTAGTCCACTTGCCAAGGAGATCTAAAATTCATGGCGTCCAGTCGCCTCATCGCATCTCACCAAACGCGTTCCCGTCGAAACTTCGCATGGCCGACATCTCTCTTTGCCCACCTCGCTCGTACAAAGAAGGCGGAGGCCGGGGCGAATATTGCCGATCTGCCGGAGGACGCGCCCGTTGACAATTCACCGGAGCCACGAGGGCGATGGGTTGGCTTTGCGGAGAAGATCTTCGGAATCGACGTGCGTTCGCTGGCGCTGTTTCGCATCTGTCTGGCCCTGATCATGATAGGCGATCTGCTCTACCGAGTGCAGGATCTGGAGGCGCACTATACGGATGCGGGGGTCATGCCGATCGCACTCGTCTCCGTGGTCCAGCAGCAGCATTGGTACTGGTCCATCCATACGATGCACCCGGCGCTGCCGGTCGAGTTACTGCTGTTTGTCGTGGCAGGACTGTTCGCGCTGTCGCTGCTCGTCGGCTATCGTACCCGTACGGTGAGCGTGGTCTGTTGGCTCCTGCTGATCTCGCTGCAAAACCGCAATACCATGGTGCTCACCGGGGGCGACACCATGCTGCGGGTGCTGGCGTTCTGGGCGATGTTTTTGCCGCTCGGCCTGCGCTGGTCGGTGGATCGCGCACTGGACAAGAGCAACGCTCCCATGCCGAAACGCGTCTTTTCGGTGGGCACGGTCGCGCTTATCGTGCAGATTGGGATCGTCTATCTATTCGGGGCGCTGCTCAAGACCGGCCCCACCTGGCGGACGAACTATACCGCGATCTACTACGCGCTGAGCATCGACCAGTTCGCCACGCCGCTGGCCAGGATCCTGCTGCACTATCCTGCCATGCTCAAGCCGATGACCTTCATCGCCTGGTATCTCGAACTCCTGGCGGTGTTGCTGATCGTGGTTTCCGCCTTCTCCGGGCCGTTCCGCACCGCTGTCGTCCTGATCTTCATGGGATTTCACTTCTCGATGGGCCTCTGCCTGGAGTTGGGCCTGTTCCCGGTCATCGGGGCCATCGCCTGGGTGGCGCTGCTTCCGGACTGGTTCTGGCAGGGATTCTTCCGCCTTTCGGCTCGCCTGCCGCGCATACCGCCCCCCACGTTCGCCTTGGCGCTGACGCTAAGAGCAGCGGCATGGCGGGAGCGCCTGCGCCCTCAGTCCGTCGGCACACGCACCCACTGGTCGATACAGAGTCTGGCAGTCTTTCTTCTGATCTATGTCGTGCTCTGGAATGTACGCACCCTCGATTTCGACCGTCATGTCCGCTGGTTCCCGAGGACATGGAACTGGATTGCGGAGATCGCGCGATTGGATCAGAGCTGGGAGCTGTTCGCGCCAGACCCTATGAATAGCCATGACTGGATCGTGGTACCGGCCACGCTAAGAGATGGGGAAGAGGTCGATCTGAAGACCCAGATTTCGCATGTGACCTACGATCCTCCTCCCCTGATCTCTGCCACCTACTACAATGAGCGCTGGCGCAAATATCTGATGAATATCTCCGACAGCCGGGACCTGAATCAGTGCTTCACGTATGCGTCGTATCTGGGCAACCGCTGGAACAATACCCACGCTCCCGAGCAGAAAGTTAAGGAGGTCCGTATCATTTTGATGCGGCGCACGGCTCTGCCCCACTACCGTGTGACCGAGCCGGAGCAGATCGAACTGTTCAAAGGCGACTATCCTTAAGGGCGCATAGGGGCAGGTTTCAGACCGGAAGAAGGCTGTCCAGACGCGCCAATGCCGCCGCCGCGCCGAGCGGGAACGAGAGTGTGCTCGCCGGCCCCTGCGACTCCCGCACGTTGATGCGGATCAGGGGAGCATGCAGATGTCGGGCTACCTGCTCGCTCATCGTGCGCACCGTTGAGATGGCCGTTCCAGCACCGCACTCGACAATCACGACCGAGGCTCCGTGTACCGATTCCAACCACGCGTCCAGACGCTCTTCCTGCGCGGCGGTTCGTTCCGAGAGCCAGCCGCCGTCGTTGAACATCATCACATTCGGGCGGGCCACCGCCCCGCAGGCCGGGCAGGAGGGCAGAGGCGTATGGGCGCGAAAAGTCGTTTCGTCTATTGCGACGGTGCATCCCTCGGCGCTCCAGATAGATGGTGAGCATGGTCTCGAACACTGGAAATGATTCAGCGAGCCGTGGCACTCGCAGACAGCCTCCTCCGCGAATCCGGCGCGCTGGAAATGCCCGTCCACATTGGAGGTATAGACAAACGCCCCACCCGGTCTCTTCACCGCCCAGCGGCGCAGAATGTCGAACCCGTTATGCGGCGTCGTGCCTCTATAGAGATGCAGGCGATGCCCATAAAAGCCCCAGGCCAGTTCTGGATCGTTCCGAAACCATTGGGGTTGCGCTATCTCGCCAAAGGAGAGCCCGCGTTCCCTGAGAGGCGGATAGGCTTCCCAGAAGCCCGTATCGCCTCGAAAGTCCGGCAGCCCGGAATCGACTCCCAACCCTGCCCCTGCCGTCAGAAGCAACGCATCCGCCCGTTCAATCGCCCGTGCCGCCGCCGCCCAGAGAGGCTCTTTCTGCTGCATACGTACTTCCTCCAGACGTATTATAGAGAGGCGTGAAATCAAAACTATCGATCTTGGTCTTTCGCAGGAAACCAATGACTTCCAACAATAACAGCCCGGTCTATATACGATATTTGTCCGGCGCATTCCTGTGTGCCGTGGCGATCCTGGCCCTCTGTTCGTGTTCCCGCCAGAAGCAGGACGCAGACGTGCCCACGGTTACGGCGAAGCCGTCTCCGTCTCGACCCACGCCTGACAAACCAGCCCTGACGCCGGAGAAGCCCGTCGTCACGCCTCTGGCTTCCGCGCACGATCTGCCGAATTTTCATGCCGTCACTCCTGGCTTGTTTCGCGGCGCGGCACCGACGCTGGAAGGGCTTCAAGCGCTGCGGAAGATGGGCATCAAGACGGTGATCGATCTGCGCATCGCTCCCAAAACCGTCGCGAAGGAGCGCGCACACCTGGACGGCATGGGGCTGCATTTCATCAACCTGCCGATGAGCGGCGACCCGCCGACCGAAGCGGAGATTCAGACCTTTTTGAAGACCGTCGCGGATCCGGGGCAGCAGCCGGTCTTCGTGCACTGCCAGCACGGCGCGGACCGCACGGGAACGATGGTCGGCATTTACAGAGAACATGTCGCCCATTGGCCCTTCGACCGAACCTACAAGGAGATGCGGCAGTACGGCTTCAATCCCCACTGGAAAAAGCTGACCGCTACCGTGCACCGCTTTGCTCCGGCAGAATCTTCCCGCTAAGTAGGCGGTCATAGTTCCTTCGTAGTTTGGATTCACGGGGTTCAAACCCCGCGCTGAAATGGGAAGTCCGCCTTCGCGGACTCAATGCATCCAACCTGCGAAGGCAGGTTTACCATATCAGAACGGCAATTCATTGCCGGGAAAAGTACGAACAAACTATGAGCTACTACTTAGCTGATTTGCGACATATCAAAAGTCGCCTGATTACTGCGGTGGGTTGGAAAGCGGGAAGCGAACGACGTGGTCGGGATACTGGTCTGTGCGAGCGCGCCCCCAGCGCATCCACTTCACATGCCCGTCGAAGTAGATGTAGTTCGCGCCGCCATTATGCCGGTCGTACTTGATCCAGCCTTCATTGGCGCGTGTGCCGGTGCCCCAGCGGACGAGAGCCGCCTCTCCGGGCCACGTGTCGTAGTCGTCCTGCGGCACATAGTAGAAGTCGGACGTGGGATCGTCGAGGCCAGCGGAGTTGCGCTCCGAGAACATGATGATGTTCGGATCCTGCAGGCCGCTAATGACAGGATCGCTGGCGAAGCCGGGCAGCACACCTTCCACAATGTAGCGACAGGACTTGTGGGTAAAGATCGAGTTGAGCGCGTAGTTCCACATCGCCCAGTTGTTCTTCTCCGCCAGACACTGCTCGCCGTTGGGAGCGGCATCACATTCCGTGCCCAGAACGGTGACGCCTCCATTGTAGTCGTTGATGTTGTCCACCTGATGCTGCGACTTCGGACTGCCGTCGGAGGGACAGAACAGCAGTTGGCGGTTCTTCATATAGGGTTGAAAGAAGATAGCCCAGGGCTTTTCCGCGTTGCTGTTGCCCGCACCGCCGCCCTTGCAACCGTCTACCGAGGAGGGCAGAACATCGAGTTGAGTGCCGTCGTCGAGGACGAACCCTTCATGATGATGGTAGAGGGCGCCGTCGAAATCCTCCATATACATTTTTGCCGCTGTGGAGAGTTGGCGCATATTGGAGAGACAGGCCGCCTGACGGGCCTTCTCGCGGGCCTGTGCGAAGACAGGGAACAGGATAGCGGCCAGGATGGCGATGATGGCGATGACGACGAGCAGCTCGATAAGGGTGAAACCCACGGTGGAGGCGGCGTGGCCTCTGATACGCGGCACGGCGCGAGGGGAGAGCATAGCAAAATCCTTTCCGACAGTGCAGACCGCATTGTAACACGAATGTGCTTTTCGTAACACGTTCAGATACGCCGTGTCCCTCCCAAATTACTCCCTGAATTCGCCTTTTCGATGAAATTGTAATCTGCGTGTAACCTAAGACAGAGGAAGGAAGAACGATGCGACGATTTTTGGCGATGATCGTGCTGCTGGCCGCCGGTGTAGCAGGCACGGGATGCCGGAGCGAGGTGAGGAAGGAACAGGTAGGTGGGCCACCTGTACGAACGCCGATGGGATTTCCGCGCACACTGATCGATGCGCGGGGAAAGACGATCACGTTAAATGCGGCTCCGCAGCGGATCGTGTCGTTGATTCCGAGCGATACGGAAGTGCTGTATGCTCTGGGGGCGGGCGACCGTATCGCGGCGGTTACGACCGCCGACGACTATCCGCCCGAAGTCAAGCAGAAACCGACCATCGGCAACGTCCTGACCTCCGACATCGAACAGATTCTGGCCCACAAGCCGGATCTGGTCGTCGCAATCGGCAGCCTCAATCAGAAGCCGATTGCGGCTCTGGAAGCTCTCCATGTACCAGTGCTTGTCGTCGATCCGAGGAATCTGGCCGATGCCTACGCTTCGATTCGCCTGCTGGGTCAGGCCGTCGGCGCAGAGGCAAAGGCCGAGCAGATCGTCGCCCAGATGCAGGCGCGTCTGGCGGCGGTGCAGGTTACCGTAGCGCAGGCGGCGCATCGACCGCGCGTACTGATTATGTACGATACCGCGCCCATCTATACGACCGGGCCGGACTCCTTTATCAACGATCTGATCACCCAGGCCGGCGGGCAGAATATCGTGGACAGACCCATCGCTACCAATATTATCTCTTCCGAAGAGGTGGCGCTGAGGCAACCGGAAGTGATCCTGTGCAGCAAGGGTTTGACAGACAGAGTGCGGAACATGCCGGGATGGGCGCACAGCGTTCCGGCGGTCCGAAACAACCGCCTCTACACAGAGGATCCGGAAGACGGCACACTGGTGCGACCCTCGCCGCGCCTGGTGCGGGGCGTCGAGGCCCTGGCGCGCTATCTGCATCCGGAACTGAAATGGAAACCGCTGGTAAGAGAGGGAGCCCGACCGTGAGCGCACAGGAGAGATTGATTCTGGTAACCGGGGGAGCCCGGAGCGGCAAGAGCCGTTTCGCGCAGGAGCGCGCCGAACGGACGGTCCGCGAACAGGGCGGCAGGGTGCTGTTCATCGCCACGGCGGAAGAGTCCGACGACGAGATGAAATCCCGTATCTCCCGGCACCGGCACGACCGCCCCGCCGACTGGACAACCATCGAAACGCCGTTAGAGGCGGCGGCCCAGATCGCCGCGCACAGCAGGGAGGTTGAGTTTATCCTGCTCGACTGCCTGACGCTGTTCGTCAGCAATCAGCTTCTCGCAGCGGGCGACGTGCCGCCGGAGGAGATCGAAGCGACGGTAGACCGGGCCGTCGCCGCGCTTATCGCTGCCGCTCGTTCGGGTTCCGCGACCGTGCTCATCGTGACCAACGAGGTCGGCATGGGCCTGCATCCCATGACGGCGCTCGGACGGCTGTTTCAGGACATCGCCGGACGCGCCAACCAGCAGGTTGCCGCTGCCGCAGACGAGGTGATTTTCATGGTCAGCGGCCTGCCTCTCGTTCTCAAATCCCCAATTCCGTCCTGAACCTCATCGGGCGAGCAGATTCATCGAGATCTCGTCTCTGCTTCCTATCCTCTATCGATCCGCAGCATAGATTTGGGGTAATATGAAGGACGAGGACGAGAGAGAGGGAGCCCCATTATGGTAGAGATACGCGAAGAGAGCGCCCAACTGGTGATTCGCATCGGCGGACAAGAGTATACACGCTATCAGTTCGGTGCGCCGCACTGGAAGCCCTATCTATACCCGATTCGCGCCGCCAACGGGCTGTCGTTCGTGGCGGATGAGCCGAACGATCATCGGCATCATCACGGCATCTGGATCGGGCACGGACGCGTCAACGGCGACGATTTCTGGCTGGAGCGCCCCAACAGCGGCAGAATCGTCCATCTAGGTTTCGATCACCTGGAGAGCAGTGGGGAAAAGGCCGCGTTCACGGCACGCAATGAATGGATTTCGGCGAAGGGCGTCCCGGCGCTGACCGACACCCGGACCTTCACCTTCTACGAGCAGCCGAGCGCCGACCGCGTGTTCGATCTCGACCTGACGCTGTTTGCGCCGGCCGGTGAGGTCGTCGAATTGCACCCGACAAACGAGGCCGGTCTGCCGCATATCCGCGTCGCGGAGGGCATCAACAGCAAAACCGGCGGCAAGATCACCAACGCCGAGGGCGGCATCAACGAGCGCGGCACCTACAAAAAACGTTCGGCCTGGATCGACTGTTCCGGCAAACTGGGGCGGCAGGAGTGCGGCATCTCCATTTTCGATCACCCGGACAATCCCCACTTCCCGACCAACTGGTTCACGCGCGACTACGGCCCCATCGCTCCCAACTACGGCTTCTTTCAGGAAGACCCCATCGTCATTACGCCGGAGACGCCCTTGCGTCTGCGCTATCGGTTCTACACGCATATCGGCGATGTCGAAACCGGGCGCGTCGCGGAGACCTGGGAGGCGTATCGCGCGGAGGCCGAAGAGCACAAAGGAGCGAGCGCAAAATGACGACGGATGCGAACGAGACGATCCCCACTCTGGAACAGATCGAGCAGGCCGCCGCCTTTACGGGGTTCACACGGGAAGATTTCGAGGTGTTCGAGATCGAGGGGTTTGCGGCACGGATGCCGCAGTTGCGCGCGCAGGTCAAGCCGAAACTGATGCAGGTCGCGGAGGTACTGACGAGGCGACTGTCGGAGGTCGTCGGGGAGACACTCTATCCGCATGTCGCGCAGCATCTCCGCCGCACGGTCAATCCTCCGGTCGAGACGTGGGCGGCCTTCGCCCGTTCTAAGCGCGCCTATAAGCCGTTCGTACACTTGCGCTGCGGCATCAGTGCGGAGAAGGTGCGCGTCACCGTGTTCGTCGAAGACTATGCGGACGAGAAGCTGTTGTTCGCAGAGAACCTGCGGCGTCAGGCCGAATCGATAGCGGACTATCTTGCGCTCCACCCCACGGTGCTCGCCTACGAACTGCGCGATGCGGAAGACGAGCCGAAACGTGGCCACGCGCTGGACGCCGACACGCTGCGCGCCTTCGCGGACCGCATGCACCGCGTCAAAGGCCAGCATGCCATTTTCGGCATCGCGTTCGCGAAGACCCATCCGGTCGTGCAGAGCGGCCCGGAGTTTCTGGAAGCAGTCGTCGAGGCCGCCCGGACTCTGAAGCCGCTCTACGACTGCGGGCGCACCCTGGAATAGTCTTGCCCCCACCCTATCGCCGCCCTCACGGAGGGGGCGCCTGCCAGTTGACCAATGGAGAAAGTGAAGCAACGATGCACGTCCCGGAATATATGGCGAATCAGATAGAACGAACGGCGGATTCGCTGGCCCACTTCATCGCCAGTACACACGAAGACAAGCTGCACTGGCAGCCGCAGACCGAAGGCAGCGCGCCGACCCGCTCCGTCCTGGAACAGGTCGCGGAGTGCGTCGTCGTCAATCGGATGATCGCGGCGGGCCTGCGCGGCGACGTGATGCCGCCCTCCGCCAGCGGCGGACCTGCGCTGATACTGACGAACGGTACGGAAGCCGAGGAGCTTCTACGAGCGAGCGGCGTGGAGCTGGCTGCCGCCGTTCGGGCACTGACCGAGGCCGATCTGGAGAAGATGTACCAGCATCCGCGCGGGCAGTTTCTCGGCGCGAATCTGATTATGATGCCGCTGCGCAATATGGCCTACCATGCCGGACAGATCAACCTGATCCAGATGCTCGCAGGCGATCCGGAGTTCCACGTTCCTCCGCAGTGGCGCTAACCAGTGCCCTTCTCAAGCTGGAACAACAGGAAAGTGGGAATAGGTGGCTATGAGCGATTCACCGCTGACACTGACGCTGGATATAGGGACCTCTTCGACGCGTGTCCTGCTGTGGGATACGCAGGGCCGTGAGGTGGACGGCGTACACGCGCAGATACCTTATGAGATGCACACGACATCCGACGGTGGCGTAGAGATGCCAATGGAGGCCATGCTGGTCTATGTCGGGAGCTGTCTGGATCTGGCGCTCACACAGGCGGGCGACCGGGCGCAGGCGATCCGGGCAGTAGGTATCTCGACGTTCTGGCACTCGCTACTGGGCGTCGATGCGGAGGGAAGTCCGCTCACCCCGATCTATAGCTGGGCCGACGCGCGCGCGGGCGCCGTCGCTATGCGTCTGCGTAAGGATCTCGATGCCGAAGCGATCCACAAACGCACGGGATGCGTGATTCATCCCTCCTACTATCCGGCAAAGCTGGTCTGGCTGCGCGAGACGCAGCCGGAACTTTTCTACAAAGTGAAACGCTGGATCTCTCCGAGCGAGTACCTGTTCCGGCGCTGGTTCGGCCCGCAGGCGATGCAGGTCTCGATCTCCATGGCGTCGGGAACGGGGCTGTTTCATCAGGAGCACGGAACGTGGGACGCGGAGACGCTGGCGACCCTCCAGATTCCGCAGGAGACGCTGTCGCCTATTGTTGATCTCAAGCAGAGTTCGCAGGGATTGGTCACGGAGTTCGCACACCGCTGGCCGGCACTGCGGGACGTGCCCTTCTTCCCGGCGGTAGGAGATGGGGCCTGCGGCAACATCGGCAGCGGGTGCGTCTCTCCGAATCGTCTCGCCATCAACCTCGGCACATCCGGGGCCATCCGCACCGTGTGGGACGAGGCCAACCCCTCTGAAGCCACGCAGGCCGCTGTACCGGACGGACTGTGGCGTTACCGGGTGGACAGCCATCGCCCGATCATCGGGGCCGCCTTCAGCGACGGCGGTCATGTCTACGCCTACCTGACCCGCGTGCTGCAACTGCCGCAGGGCGACGACCTTCAAAACCAACTTGCCGCCATGGAGCCGGGAGAACACGGCCTGACCTTCCTGCCGTTTTTAGCAGGCGAGCGCAGCATGGGCTGGAATCCGGACGCGCGCGCCTCCCTGGTCGGCCTGAACCTCGACACGGAGCCTGTGGAGATCCTGCGATGCGCCATGGAGGCTGTCGCGCTGCGCTTCGCGCTGGCGGCCCGCAGTCTGCATCAACTCTTTCCCCAGGCCAACCAGATCCTCGCGTCCGGTGGGGCGCTGGGCCACTCCCCGGCCTGGTCGCAGATATTTGCCGATGCCCTGGGTCAGCCAAT
>JBBQPO010000041.1:0-29269 GCA_038217285.1 Chthonomonadales bacterium | reverse complement strand
GCTGTTTTTGGCGTCCCTTCTGCCTGTCGCCAACCGTGGATAGAGAGGATCTCTATCTGCGTGTCAAACACGCGTTGAAGGATACCAGCCATAGATGATAGTCGTAAGCGAAGTTACAAAAAGTTTTGGCGCACGGGTACTGTTTGAAGAAGTCTCCGTAAAGTTCATTCCGGGCAACCGCTACGGTCTGACCGGGCCTAATGGGGCGGGCAAATCGACTTTTATGAAGATCCTGACGGGCGATGTCGAGCCGACGAACCGCGGCAAGGTCATTCGGCCCAAGAAGGTCGGCGTGCTGCGACAGGACCAGTATGCGTTCGATAACGAGCGCATTGTCGATACCGTTATGATGGGCAACGCCGTGCTGTGGAGCGCCCTCAAAGAGCGCAACGAACTCTGCAACGCCGCCGAATTTACCGATAAGATGATGGATCGACTGGGCGAGTTGGAGGTCACGGTCGCGGATGAGAACGGCTATATGGCCGAGATCGAGGCGGCGGAGATCCTGCGCGGTATCGGCATCTCGGACACCCAGCATTCCGAGCCGATGTCCACGCTGCCCAACGACCTGAAGTTTCGCGTTCTGCTGGCGCAGGCGATCTTCGGCAACCCGCAGGCGCTCCTCCTGGACGAGCCGACCAACTACATGGATCTGGAGTCCATTCACTGGCTGGAGGAGTTCCTCACCGCTTACGAAGGCACCCTCATCGTCATTTCGCACGACCGTCACTTCCTCAACGCGGTCTGCACCCATATCGCCGACATCGATTACGATACGATCATCATCTATACCGGCAACTACGACGACATGGTCGAGCAGAAGATGCAGTCGCGCACGACCGTCGAGAATGAAAACCGGGACAAGGCCAAAAAGGTTGCGCAGTTGCAGGAGTTCGTCTCCCGCTTCGCCGCCGGTCAGCGGTCGAGCCAGGTCCAGTCGCGTCGTAAGGAGATGGCTCGCCTGAGTGCGACCGAGCTGAAACGCTCCAACATTCAGCGGCCCTTCATTCGGTTTGAGCAGAACAAGCCTTCCGGGCGCGAGGTGGTCGTCGTCCGCGATCTGTGCAAGGCGTTCGATCAACCTATTCTGAACAAGGTCAACCTGGAGATCATGCGCGGCGACCGACTGGCGATCATCGGCGGCAACGGCGTTGGCAAGACGACCCTGCTGCGCTGCCTTATCGGCGATATGCCCAGCGATTCGGGGACGGTGAAGTGGGGCAGTGGCATGAGCTGGGGCTACTATCCGCAGGACACCTCGGAAGTGATCCCGCCCGGTATCACAGCGCTCGAATGGATTATGCAGTTCGAACCGAACGGCGATGCACAGATCGTGCGTGGCCTTCTCGGCCGCATGCTGTTTGCCGGAGACGAGGCGCTGAAACAGACCGACAAACTGTCGGGAGGGGAGACGGCCCGGCTGCTGCTGGCGAAGCTGATGCTTCAGAAAGACCCTGTCTTGATCTTCGACGAGCCAACCAACCACCTGGACCTGGAGTCGGTCAATGCGTTGGGCGAGGGCTTGTCGCAGTTCCCCGGCACCGTCATTCTGGTGTCGCACGACCGCGACCTGATCTCCGATGCCGCCACCCGTCTGCTCTCCTACACCCCGGAAGGCTGGGTCGATTTCCCCGGCACTTACGAAGATTACCTGCAAAAGTATCCTCTGGAAGAACGCAACGTCTCGAAAAAGCGCAACTGAGCCAAGAAGGCACCCTCTGAGCAATCGCCAATAACATCAGGATGAGGGTTTCGATGCCTCGGTTCGTGTCTTTCCTCTCCTGTCGTCTCGTACGGTTCCGGCGTTCAGGGCGCGAGTTCCGCGACGACCATACTATGAATATCCAGGGAAGGCACGATCACCTCTACGCCTGTTTTTGTGCGTTTGAGCGGCAGCAGGCGACTGTTCGGCTCCAGGTGAACCCTGGTGATGTTGTATCCCGAAAAGCGCACGCGGATGTCATGGATCGGAACGATCTCTTCACGCAGCGGAACATCGTCGTCCGGCTTGGAGTGCCCGCCTGTACTGTTGAGATCGTTGTAGAGATGCACGACCAGGCGCGTATGCGACGCCTGAATCGGCTTGTCCTGACGGTAGTAGGTCGCATGAACACACATCGGCGCTTCCACGCTGATCCCAAAGGGAGTGGACGCCACCTGCCGAATCGCCTGTGCGAGGAGCAGCCTGTAGTAGGGATAGGCGTAGCTATAGTAGGCTGCATCGAACCCTGCCGCCATATAGACCACATGGCCTTTGCCGTAGGCGTGTGTCACGATCGCGGGCAGAGGCGTTCCCGGCATGCTCCGAACGCCGAAGGTGCCGATGACGTGCGCGTCCGCGCTCACATCCCCGACCGCGACTGCCTGCCCCTTAAACGTGACAGGTTCCTCCCCGATATACGCACGCAGGCGAGGATTGGCCCACGCCGGATCTTTCAGGGAGTTCGTCGCCATCCGGAAATCGTAGATATTCTTGCGCTTCTCCCAGTAGGTCGTATCCAGTCCTTTAAGAAAGTTCACGTCTAGTGCGTCCGTTTTGCCGCCGTCGCCTTTTGGGATGCCCTTATAATGCACCCCGAAGAGATCGGCCAGCGCGAAATCCTTGCGCGGCTCGCCCATCTCGTCGAAGAGCGAGGTGTCCAGCGTCGCGACCAGCCCTCCACCGTTCTTCACGTAGTCGGCGATGGCATGCGCCTGGGCCTCACTGAGACAGGCCGTGTTCGGGAGGATCAGAACTTTATAGCGCGATAGGTCTTCAGCGTTCAGGTTCCAGTCGTTGATGACTGTAATGGGCAGGTGCTCCTCGACACCGGTGCGAAATGCACCGAGCACGTTCGCCAGGTACCGCTCCTCGACCCTTCCTGATTCCCGCCCATAAAACACGCGCGTGGTGTCGCTCATCAGCAGTGCCGCCCATGGCTCGGGCTGCACATGCGTGATCCAGGGTTCGCATCGGGCAATCTCGTGGAGGCTCTGGTAGGTGGCGTCCTGCAGGGTCGCGGGCTGCGCAAGCGCCATGCTCGGCCTCGCTCCATAGGTCATGGCGAGCAGCATCCGCCGCAGCACCTCCTGGGGCGGAAAACTGTCTGGGCCATACGGATTCCCGTGCGAAAACAGATAGGGGGAACTGAACGCGACACGATGGTTGCTCATCGCCCAGATCACGGCGTTCGCAAATGCCGGTACCAGCGTGTTGCCCCGGTTGCTCTCGTCCATACAGAACTCCTGGTCCGGCGCATCCAACAGCAGATTCATGCGCGCAGACATGTTGCGCGGGATGTCCGTGAAATGCCCGAATCGTCCCGCATTGGTCGTCCAGGTGAGGAGCGCAACCGTCGGCTTGATGGCTTTTAAGCGGGTCTGCATCCGCTCTAGGAGCGCTTCGAGGCGGCGATCTTCCCAGAGCAGATAGCGCCGAAAGGCCACGTCGTTCATGTTGACGGGAGGAATCTCCTGGCCTGTCTCCTTGAGATAGTTCTCACGGCAGTGTTCGCAGTAGCAGTAGCCGGAATGGTGCAGGCCGTCAAAACTGAACGCATCGACATCCGGGTATTTGGTGAGGATCTCCGCCAGAATGTCGATCAGTTTGTCGCCCCACGGCCCGAGCAGACAGAGCGGCCCTCCAATAGGACTGACGTTCATATCGACCTGGGGAATCGAATGGGTATCTGTGTAGATGCGCCGCCAGTCGGGGTGGGCCGCATAGATCTCGCCCTGAAGTCCGGGAGGGACCACTGCGAGGATGCGGACATGCCGTCGTTTGTAATCGGCGATCTCCTTGTCGATGTAGTCTTGAGGAAGATTGGGATCCCGCTTTTTGAGGATCGCGCTGGGGTAGTTGGCGAAGAAAGGATTCACAAATCCCATTTCGCTCACCTGACTTCCGGCCTGTGTCGCACGGTCACGCATCGCTGCACTCATCACGGAGAAGCAGTAGGTCACGCGGGTCGTCTCTTCCAGCCAGGCGGGCACCGCGATTTCATGGAACGGCTGTGTATCGAATCGCTGTCCTGCAATCGCTTTCCCCCACAGAGGCGGCGTCGCCTTCGGCGGAAGTGTCTGGCTGATAGCTGTTGTTGTCAACACCAGAAAGCCGATAGCGAAAGAGACCGGATTGAAATCGTTCCTCATCGAAACTGCTCCTGTACCACGAGATATGTCCGCAGTAGAACGCCCCACTGCGCCCGAGAACGGCAACTCCACTTGGATGACTTGGGAAGCTATACTTTTACAGACCTAAGTGGGTTCAAGGTAGAGGCGGAGGCTGCGAAAATCTATGATGACACGGTAGTTGGCCAGCAGGCTCATGCCCAACACACCGGTGGCGTTGTTGCCGGGGAGTGCGACCGCTAGAACAGTAAGATCCTGACCACGGACGGTTAGCGTGACGGGAACAACACCAGCCGCGTTTACATAGCCTTGTCCAGAGGAGGAGGGGAAGAGCACCGATCCAGCCGGAAGCACTACATCTCGGGTGCCTATTCCCAGCGCGAAACGGTAACTTGCTCCGTTGTTGAGCGGCAAGAGAACGTAGTAGACGCCGTCCCCGTCGCGGAGGAGGGGAGTCTGAAGTGTGCCTTTCGGCAGGTGTAGCGGCCCCAGAATCGGGCCGTCTTCCAGCGTCAGGAGATGTGCCTTGAAGTCGAGGGTGATCCGCGCGCCCTGCCTGTCGGCCGTGCCATCGAAACCGGGGGAGGGGGCGAACAGGTCGCAGCCAACAATTCCGTCGGTATGGGGGTGCAGGTCCGTTTCCTCGATCTGATGGTAGGAGAGACGATACCGAAAACTTCCCAATGCAAATTCGGCGGAGGGGTTCATCTGATCCAGGCCTATCTCATCATGGGTCAGTTGGTGGTACAGACGGTGGCCCAGGGTTGTTTTTGGAAGCACGGTGTCGAACTCTACCAGGTGGGACTGGTCCGCCACCTGGACCCGGAACCGAATCGAGCCCTGGGCGGCGCTGTAGGCGAAGGGCAGAACGACGACGTGGGGACGAACCAGGAGGTGCCAGACGAGGCCCCCCACCAGAGCGAAGGCGACGAGCAGAAAGACAAGGACAGGACGCCGTCTTATCGCCTGTTTCCATGCCGGTCGGCGCCTCTCTTTCTTTCCATCCGGATCCCGCGTTTGGATGCGGGGCGGATAGATCGCCGCCTTCCCCCCAAAATAGGCGTTCAAACGGCATAGTGAGGGCGCACGACGTAGGAAATCGGGTCTTCGATGCCGACCTGTTGGAAGCCGCGCAGACGAAGCGCGCAGCTATCGCAGACACCGCAGGCCCGATCCTCGTTTTGATAGCAGCTCCAGGTTAGATTCAAGGGAGCCTTAAGTTCCAACCCCCGGCGAATGATCGCGTCCTTGGTCATAAAGATAATGGGCGTCTCGATGCGAATATCTCCGGCTGCCGTTCCCAGCGCGATCAGATGGTTGAAGGCGGCGTAGTATTCGGGACGACAGTCCGGGTAGCCGCTGCTGTCTTCGTAGACCGCGCCGATATAGATCCGTTTCGCGCCGATGACTTCGGCCCACGAGACGCCGACACTGATGATATGAGCGTTTCGGAACGGCACATAGGAGGAGGGAATCTCCGTCGTCTCCAGATCGGCCTGCGTGACGGGGATGGCGGCATCCGTCAGACTGCTGCCGCCGATAGTCGCGAGATGGGCGATGGAAGCGGCCATGCGCCGGGACGGCGGAACGGCATAGTGGTCGGCCAGGTCCGTAAACGCCTGGAGTTCGCGCCGTTCCGTGCGCTGTCCGTAGTTCAGATGCAGGAAGCAGAGCTCCGCGCCTTCGGCGTGGGCAATCGCCGCCGTCACACAGGAGTCCATTCCTCCCGAAACCAGGACGATCGCCCGCAATGCGTCCCTTTCCTCTCCCTTTTCCATCGCGCTCCGGCGGGTTGTCATGGGGCCTCGCCTACTGTGAGGGTGCCTTTGCCCGATTGATCGCCGCGCATCAGCTCGACGGTCACCTTCTGCCCGATGGCGAGTTTTCTCTCGATGGTCTTGAACTCCTCTTCGGAATGGACGGACTGGGCATTGATCTTTGTCAGGACGTCGCCCCGGTTGATGCCCGCCTCCGCGCCGGGACCGTTCCCCGAGAGCTTCAGCGCAACCACACCGGCGATGTTCGGCAGATTGTAGTAGTTGGCGAAGGCGCTGTTGTTGGTCATCACCAGCAGTCCGAGCCAGGGGCGTTTCACCCGGCCAAAGCGCTTCAACTCCTCGGCGACGCGCAGCGCGGTATCGATCGGAATGGCGAAGCCGATACCCTGGGCATTCGTCGCGACGATCGTATTGATGCCGATCACCTGCCCCTGAATATTGACAAGAGCGCCGCCGGAGTTGCCGGGATTGATGGCGCAGTCGGTCTGGATGAGGTTCTCATAGACACGGCCCTGGCGCTCTTCGGCGATCGGTCTGCCCAGGGCGCTGATAACGCCGTGCGTTACGGTGAACTGGAAGCCGAGTGGATTGCCGATGGCGACCGCCAACTGGCCGGGAACCAGCCCCTTGACCGTGCCGATATGGGCGGCATGGAGATCCGGCGCGTCGATATGGACCAGCGCGACATCCGTCTGATGATCGGCACCGATCACCGTGCCGGGGACTTTGCGGCCCGTGCCGTCGTTAAGCGTGACGACGATCTGTTTGCCGGCCTCATTGACGGGGCCGACCACATGTTCGTTGGTCAGGATGTCGCCGTTCTTGTTGATGATGATGCCGGAGCCTTCCGACTTCTGCACCTGGGAGCCGCCACTGTTCATCCAGCCTTCGTTCATGACGTCGGCCGGCACGTTCTGCTGGGTATCGATCTTGACGATCGCGGGTCCGGCAATCTGCGCCGCGCGGGCATACATCTCCGATTCCGCGAGCGGCGCGGGCGCGTCCGGGACGACCCCGAGTCCGACGCCTGTTTCGGCCTTGCTATGTGGTTCCTGCCAGCGGATCTGAAGATTCGGGAGCAGAAGCCCTCCCAACAGGAAGGCCCCGATAACCAGCAAAACGGGTCGCCAGGAAAAACGGCGTTTAGGATCATGTTCGGGTATAGGGCGGTTCATCGCAGTTCCTCTCCGTACAAAGCGCCGGAAGGTAGATTCGTATGTCAGGATGGAGGTGCAGGGGCGACAGGGGCCCACTGCACACTCTGTAAGACGCATGGATGTCGGTCACAGTTTCTCCGATTCACCCGTGAAGTCGTTTTCGGAGGGCGGTGAGATTGGGATGGGATCGGGCGCATGATGGCCGAAATGGACGAACGGCCAGAAAATCCCGAGCAGATAGAGCAGGGTGCGCAGCCCATCCAGATAGCCATAGACCACCGGCGGCGCGCCGTGCCACGGATGGACGTCCCAGGCATCTCCTGCGGGCCACTCCCGCAGGATGGGGACAAAGGTAAGCACACCGACGGCGAGCGCCAGATAGATCAGCCACGGACGCCGGGTGCGGGTCACCAGTGCCAGAGAGAGGCCCAGTCCCATGCCCGCCAGTAGAGAGCCGCCGCCAACGCGGAGGGCGGCAGGGACGCAGTTCAGCGGGACGGCCGCCGCCAGCGCGAGCCCGGCGACGGTAAGGCAGAACAGACCGAGTTTGCGCGTGTTACGCCGCAGCGTGTCTGGCATGACGATTCTCGGCAGGGGTTCGGGGCGGCGAAGCCGAACTGTAAAGGGGGGCAACGCACTTACGTCGGCCCTGTGACCCTGCAAGGAGTGTTCCATTGACCGCACCGCCCGAACCGACGCACCGCTTCTCCGAAGGCGTTGACATTCATTCTCACCCGCTGCCCGCGATCGACGATGGTTCGGCCTCGATGCAGGACTCCCTGGGGATGTTGTGCGTGGCGGCGCGCTACGGCACCCGCGTGATGATCGCGACACCGCACCGCTACTGGGGCGGACGGGAGAATACGCCGGATCTCGTGCGCCGCCTCACCGCCGATGTTCAGTCCGAACTGGTACAGCGCGCGGCGGGTCGTCGCATCACTCTGCTGCCGGGGCAGGAGATACCTCTGCGCCCGGAAACGGCGGAAGAGCTCCTGGCCGGAAAGGTGCTTTCCCTCGGCGATACAGGCAGATACTGCCTGGTCGAGCCGCCCTTCGACAACCTGCCTGGCTGGATCGCCGACGCCCTGGCGCGTATCGTCGCGGTCGGCATTCGCCCGGTCCTGGCGCACCCGGAACGCAACGCCGTCATCCAGCGAGATCCGGAACTGGTGCGCGAATATGTCGAGGCGGGCGCACTGCTCCAACTGACCGCAATGAGCCTCGAAGGCGACAACGGCAAATGGGCGCTCTCGGCCTCCACCTGGATTCTGGAGCAGGGAATGGCGGGCCTCATCTCCTCCGACTGCCACTCTCCGACCTGGCGTCCGCCCACCCTGCGCGGCGCCTACCGCCGTCTCATCGAAATGTTCGGTGTCGAGACCGCCCACCGCCTCTGCGCCACGAATCCCGCCGCCATTGCCAACGGCGCTCCGGTCCAGATGCCCGGTACGTGGTAGCGTACCTAGCCGGCGATATGGACGCGTAGTCCGGCGGCTTCCAGATCGATGCGATCGTCTGCGGTCGCGCCTGAGTCGGTGATCAAAAGGTCGGCATCGGCCAGTGAGGCGACGCAGGCGAAGGCCACCTGGCCCAGTTTGCTCGAATCCGCGACCGCGACCGCCTGTTTGCCCTTCTCCAACATCTTGCGTTTGACCTGGGCGGCGTCGAAATCGACGACGGTGAAACCGGCCAGCGGATGGACGCCGCTTACGGCCACAAAGGAGCGGTCACACCGGATCGGCTCCAGAAAGTGCGCCGCGAGCGTACCGAGCGTCGCGCAGCGGCGCGGCTGCAGGGTGCCGCCGATGACAATGGTTTCGATATTGTCGTTCTCCGCCAGCACCTGCGCCGACGTGAGGGAGTTGGTGACGACGGTCAGGCGATAGAACTCCTTCAGCAGCAGCGCTATTTCGTGGCAGGTGGTGCCTGCGTCCAGCAGCAGCGTCTCGCCTTCATGCACCAGCGCGACGGCAGCGCGGGCGATAGCGCGCTTCTCCTGCTGTCGCAGCACGGCGCGTTCGGCGTAGGGCGGCTCGTAGAGCGTGTTGCCGATAGCGAGCGCGCCACCATGCGTTCGGCGCAGCAGCGCCTGCTCTTCCAGCCGGGAGAGATCGGTACGGATCGTAGGGGGAGATACGCGAAAGGTGAGCGTCAACTCTTCGACCGTGACTTTGCCCTTCTGCCGGAGCAGCTCCAGAATGGCCCGCTGTCGCTCCTCGGCAAAAAGCCCGTTTTGAGGTTCTCGCTCCCCGGCCTCGTTCACACTGTTTCTCATTTCGCCTGTCGATCATCTGCCGCCCTGCTACAATCAGGAGGCGATGTGGGTCTATAATAGTGGGAAGAGCGGCCTCTTGTCAAGAGGAGGGTGCAGGGTTGGCGAGTGCGTGGAGAGTCCGCGCCGTCCCGAGGATGCTCTGGCCCGCTTCGACACCTGCCCGCCAGTGCATCGGAATCGCGTCCAGGCCGTGCATCGCCCCTGCTATCGCGCCGACCATGCAGGCTAAGGCCTCGGTTGACCCTGCCGTCATCGCAACGACTTGAAGCAGCAGAGCTTCGAAGCTCTGCGGTGAGTGCGCCACGCAGAAGAGCGCACAGGGCACGGCCTCGCGCGACCAGCCGGTGGTTCCAAGGACGCGCACGGCGGTGGCAAGTTCCACCCCGTCCTCGAGCAGAGTTCGGGCGAGAACAAGGCAGCGGGCAAACTCTGCAAAGTGTGGAGAGTGCGCCGCGACACGGGCGATCAACTCCGCGAGGAAGGCGGAGCCGTCCCACTGTGCGAGGTCGGAACCTTCGAGCGGCAGCACCATCGCGATGGCTTCTGCGACAGCGAGCGCTGCGGCCTGGGCATCCGGATGCTCATGCGTCACCAGCGCCTGGGTGACGGCGACCCTGCCGCGTTCCTTCGCGTTCGTGGGGAACAGCAGGGCGACAGGCGCAACACGGGCGGCCGCGCCGCAACCGGCCCCTTCGGGATCGGCGGCTTCATCCCAGAGCACACCGCTCGTACGCAGTTGGATGGCGGCCTGCAGGGTCGAGACACCAGGGGAGCGCGGTTCGCCGTTGAGCCAGCGTACCAGACTGTGCGCCCAGGCCTCGGGAATAAAGGCGCCGTTCTCGTCGATGAGCGCGTCCGCCAGCGCCAGGAGCAACTGGACGTCTTCCGTCCACTGTCCTGCGGTCAATCGGTCGCCGAGTTCTGCTTCGGCGATCTCGCCTATGGGAATGAGGAAAGAGCGGGATTCTCGTGCCGGCTGAAACTGCCCGACGCGGCCCGTCTCCGCGATCTGCTCACCAGTCATTCCGGTAAAGGGCGTACTCAGAGCGTCGCCGATGGCCGCGCCTAGCAGACAGCCAGTATACTTTTGGATCGGGAGAGGGCAGATCATTTTGTGCTCCATGGTGTCGGCTCCCGGGATGCGCAGGCCGGGAAGAACCGAACGGACTCTGTCGTCATGTCTGCGAATGGGGTTCCTGACGGGGCCATTTTATCAGCAATAACAGTATGGAGAATCAGGATGCCTGAAGAAAAGAGCCCGGTAGACGAGTGTAAGGAGGTGGCGCAAGCCGACGGCGTCAACCACTTTCCTGACGAACCACCCGACGAGCAGGAGCTCGATGAAGCGGATCTGATCGACGCGCGTTGCGAGGCGATCGAGGCGAAGAAGAAAAGTTTTCTCCAGCGGCTTGGACCGGGACTCATCACCGGTGTGGCGGACGACGATCCTTCGGGAATCGGCACGTATTCGGTCGCGGGGGCGCAGTTCGGTTATGGACTGCTGTGGCTCGTCCCTGTCTGTATCCCCCTGATGATCGCGGTTCAGGAGATGTGCGGGCGCATCGGCGCAGTCACCGGCAAAGGCCTCGCAGGCGTTCTGAAGGAACACTACCCGAAATGGATGATGTTCGGGGCCGTGTTTCTGTTGATCGGGGCCAATACAGCGAATGTCTACGCCGACCTGAACGTCATGGCAGCCTCCGCCACAATGCTGTTTGGACTGCCCTTTCACTTCTGGCTCGCCGTCCTTACCCTGACGATAATCGTCTTGCAGGTGTTCGTTCCCTACCGCCGCTACGTAAAAATACTGAAATGGCTAAGTTTGGCGCTGCTCTCTTATGTTGCGACGGCCTTTTGGCCCACCGTACATCACAACTGGGGTGAAATGGCGCGGGGCTTTGTGCCGCGCTGGTCGCACAGCCCTGGCTTCATCTTGACGGTTGTCGGGTTTCTCGGCACCACCATTTCGCCGTACCTGTTCTTCTGGCAAGCCGGTGAAACCGTGGAAGAGGAGATTGCGGAAGGCGCTGCCATCGAGCCGGGGCGCCGTACGCACCGCGTGACCACATCTGAAATCCGGGCTATCCGCGCGGACACGATTGTCGGCATGGTGGCCTCTCAGGTCGCGACCTTCTTCATCATGATCTGTACTGCCGCGACGCTCCACGCCAAAGGCACGACCGATATCAACACGGCGCAGGATGCAGCACTGGCTTTGAAGCCGCTTGGAAATGCCGCCTACGTGCTCTTCACCGTCGGCATTCTGGGCACGGGCCTGCTCGCTATTCCTACGTTGACCGGGTCGGTGGCCTACGCGGTTTCGGAGACGATGGGCTGGCGCTATGGGCTTTATCGTCGGTTCCGTCGCGCGGATAAGTTTTACTGGACCATCATCGCGGTGACGGTGGCCGGCTATCTGCTCAACTTCTACCAGAAGTTCAGTCCAATCAAGGCGCTGCTCTACTCCGCCGTGCTGAATGCGGTCGTCGCCCCGCCGCTTATCGTGTTGCTCCTGCTGATCTGCAACAACCGCAAAGTGATGGCCGGACGGAGCAACCGCATGTGGTCTAACCTGCTGGGCTGGACTGCGGTCGCTCTGATGGGCGCGGCAGCGGCGTTCATGTTCTATGCCCTGGCGACGGGCAGAGCGCACTGACTCTTGAAATGGCGCACAGAGGAGCGGGAAAGCCCTCCTAATTGGGATAGGCTCTTACGCCGCAGGGTATCGGCGCCTCAACGGCAAACTCCTACCAGTGTGTAGGGGTTTCCAGAATATCGGTGTCGCCTTCCAGTTCAAGCAGACGCTCGGCCTGGATCGCGGCCATGCAGCCTGACCCTGCCGCTGTGATTGCCTGTCGGTATTCGTGATCCTGCACATCGCCGCAGGCAAAGACGGCGTATTTGTTGGTCCGGACATCATACTCGGTGCGGAGATAACCGTTCTCATCGCACTCCAGTTGGCCCGCAAAGAGGTCGGTGTTCGGCCGGTGACCGATAGCGACAAAGAGGCCCTGAATCGGCAGTTCGCGGGTCGCGGAGGTGACGGTGTCGCGCAGGGTGACCCCGGTAACGCGCTTGGCGACAGGATCGTGTACGCGCTCGACCGCGGCGTTCCAGATGAACTCGATCTTGGGATTCTTGAAGGCGCGCTCCTGCATGATCTTCGAGGCGCGCAGCGTGTCACGGCGATGGATGACGTAGACCTTGCTGGCATGGTTGGTCAGATAGACGGCCTCTTCCATCGCGGTATCCCCACCGCCCACGACTCCGATCTCCTTGCCTTTGAAGAAGAAGCCGTCGCAGGTCGCGCATGCCGAGATTCCGGCTCCGCCCAGGCCGCCTTCCCAGACCGGCTTCTCCTCCGGAATTCCTATCCATTTGGCGGAGGCTCCGGTCGCGATGATCAGCGTCCGCGCCTGATAGAGATCGTCTCCCACCCAGACTTTGAAGGGCCGTTCGCTCATATCTACCTTCGTAACGATGTCTTCGACGATTTCGGTGCCGAACCGCAGCACTTGCTTCCGCATAACGTGCATCAGCTCCGGGCCTTGAATACCATGCTCGAATCCGGGATAGTTCTCCACCTCGGTCGTAATCGTCAACTGCCCGCCCGCACCCAGCATATCCTGCCCTTTGCCCACGCCGCCGTCGATCATCAGGGGCTTCAAGTTCGCCCGCGCCGCATAGAGGGCGGCGGTGTAACCCGCTGGCCCGGAACCTATAATAATCAGTTTGTGAATCATAATGAAAAACGCTTGCTCCTCCCCTAGGGCATAACATCGCTGTTACAAAATAGTCTTTCGCCTCTTTTCCTACGCTCCACAGGTGGGCAGAGTGCCAGCGAGAACAGGCTATTGCATGCCTCTGATTATAACCGTCCTTCCGCATAGAGTCAATGCTCGACTCCCTACGCGAACGAGACAGAACCTGAGAGGGTTTCGGGTATCCTAAACAGAGCTGTGAATTGACCGCCCTGAGGGAGGGAAGACCGCAACGTGACACCGCAACTGACTATCCGCGCCCTGGCCGCGCATGTGAAGGCCGCCGTCGTGCCGCACCTGGGAACGTGGCGGGCGCGCAAAGTGACGGGGATCGCTGCCAGTGGAGATGCGACCTTCGACATCGACGACATTGCCGAGGCGGCGGTCGAGGCGTACATTCACGACAATGATCTGAATGTCGCCTACTACTCGGAAGATCGGGGCCTGGTGCATCCGTTTCCGGGTAGGAATCCGGAGGGGATCCTCATCATCGATCCGATCGATGGCACGCGTGGGGCGATTGCGGGGTTGGAATCGTGTGTCGTCTCGGTAGCGTGGACGGCTTACAGCGCCGCGCCGACGATGGGGGATGTGCTTTATGGCGCCATCACGGAGATCAAGGGCGACCTGACGCTCTCGGCGGTGCGGGGTGGGGGCGTGGAGATCGTGGACGGGGCCGGCAACTTGCGACAACCTTCGCCGTTGCCGACGACCGACCTTGGGACGATGGCCTGCTCTATCGAAGTCGTCGGCGCGCCTATGCAGCGCATCTTCACGGCGTTGAACGACCTCACCAGTCGTACTACGGTGCGCGGCGGCCTCTTCATTCTGAACAGCAGCGCGTTCGAGCTCACCCGTCTCGTCACAGGGCAGATGGCGGGCATCATCGACGTGCGCAACCGACTGCTGTGTGACTATCCCACGCTGCGCGATGAGTTCGTCACCTATGGCGGTGGCAGACTGCTCTGCCTCTATGGGTACGACATCGCGGCTGCGGGGCTGATAGCGCAGGAGGCGGGCTGTGTTATCACCGACGCCTGGGGCCGTTCCCTCGACGACTGGAATCTGCTGGACACGACCGAAGCGAATTTTGGCTCCCTTCTTGCCGCTTCCAACACTACTCTGCACGCGCAGTTGCTGGAGAGCGTAGAGGCCGGTTTCGCCGCGTACCGTGTCTGAACGTGGGTGAATCAGGGGAGAATCCCAGGCATGAATTGACAAGCTGGGGCGTCTCTGTTATCATATCGGAAACGAACGACGAAAGGTGTCCCATCGTGTCGGTCAACCCCGAAACATCCCTGACCTCGCGTCCGAACCGAACCTTCCAGATCGCTCCGCTCATCAACTTGATTGCACCACTCTGCTTTCTCTTTGGCCTGGGGATCGTTCTCTCCTTCCTGACACCGCATTTCCACGACCGAGACAATCTAAAACAGATCCTGGTGCAGGCGGCGGCTATCGCCATCCTCGCCTGCGGGCAGACCGCTGTGATCATCTCCGGAAACATCGATCTCTCTGTCGGCGCGATGATGGCTCTTTCCGGCATCTGCGCGGCGGACGCCATGGCCAATCACGGCGTGGGTATTCCCGGCGCGGCCCTGATCGCCTGTCTGGTTGGTATCGCGGCAGGCGCGGTCAACGGTTTCATCACCTCCGTGGGGAAGATCCCCTCGTTTATCGTCACGCTCGGCTCGATGGGGATCTACTATGGGCTAGGCGGCATCATCTCCAAATCGCAAAACATCGGTGGCCTGCCCAAATCCTTTACCGATTTCGGCTCATCGGAACTGTTCGGTACCGAAACCCGCGACGGCATTCCCTATATCATTCTGGTCATGATCCTGGTGGCGGTCGTCTCCCACATTCTGTTGGTCCGAACGCGTTGGGGTCGCTCTCTCTTTGCCATCGGCGGGAACGCCGAAGCGGCGCGCCTGTCGGGGGTGCGCCTGCCGAAAACCATTACCGCCGTGTTCGCATTTTCCGGCCTTCTAGCGGGTGTCGCGGCCCTCGTCAATATCGCGCGTTCCAGTGTGGCGGCGCACGACGCCGGCACAGGGTATGAACTCTACGCGGTTGCGGCCACGGTCATCGGCGGCACGTCGCTGTTCGGGGGGCAGGGCGGTGTGATCGGAACCATCATCGGCGCGCTGCTGATGTTCACGATCCGCAACGGCTGCGCCCTGATGAATATCAAGCCCGAAGTCGAACGCGCCGTGATCGGAGCCGTCGTTATTTTGGCCGTCCTGTACGACCGCTACGGACAGCCGTTCTTCCGGCGCATGTTGGAGAACAGGGAGAGCAACCGTGCGATCTAAATTTGCCGTATGCGCGGGGCTGGCGATGCTGCTGGCGGCGCTGTTGGTGCGCTCGACGGTGGCCCAGAACTGGGCGCAGCCTGCCGGGCCGAACGGCACCTGGCGACTGGCGACCGGCAACGCGCCGTCGTTCTGGAGCGTGGCGCTCAACAAGAATATCGTCTGGCGCTCGCCGATGCCGAACGGCGGGCAGGGCGGCATCATCAAGTGGGGCGACCGCCTGTTTCTCACGACCTTCCCAGAGTACAAAGAGGGCGACCCGAAGTATGGCGCGACGATTCAGGGGCACTGCCTGGATGCCAAAACGGGCAAAATTCTCTGGTCGGTCACGCTCACCGGGGAGAACGCCAGCCCGCTGATGTATGCCTACAGCGATTCAACCTCATGGACACCGGTCACGGACGGCAAACATGTCTGGTTCTTCAACTGCTCGGGCGAGATGGGCTGCTGGGACTTCACCGGCAAAGTGGTCTGGCGGCGCAAATTTCTCGCGCCCGGCGAGCCGTTCAACAAACAGCACGAGCCGATGCTCTTCGGAAATACCCTTATCTCGATGGAACCGCTCGCGCCCGAGGAGCCTGGGTTTCGGGCCGACCGCAAGAACTGGCACTATCTGCGGGGTATCGACAAGACCAGCGGCAAAACCCTCTGGACCGCCGAAGACGCCTCGACCTACTACTGCACCTCCGTATTTGGGCGACTGCCGGACGGCACACCGGCGATCCTGCACGGGCGCGGCGGCCCACACGATGTGCCGGAGAGACCTATCGGCCTGAGCCTGACCAGCCTCGCGCCGGGGCACGAGGGCAAGACACTGTGGCGCTACACGCCGCAGGACCTTCCGGGCGGACCCGTGGACGGAACGACCTTTCAGGCGCTCTACACCATGACCTGGGACGAGAAGTACGCCTACTGGTTTCGCCATGCCCCCGAGGAGTCGCATCTGGTGTTCGATGCGAAAACGGGTGCGCTGCTTCGCGCCCAGTCTCTGATTCGCAATGTAGACTATCGGCAGTGGGACCCGAAGGCGCAAAAGTATATCGTCTATAAGAACGTGAACATTCGCGATATGCGGGATCTCTCACCCCGTGTGCCGCTCCAGCCGAACGAAGTGCTGCATGTCTTTCCGAACTGGCACGCCAACATTGCGGCCTACGGCTATCACTACTTCTTCACCTCGACCGGACACCGGCGCAACGGGCATGCACCGCCTGGCCTGAGCGGCCCTTCGCACTGTATCGGGCGGGTCAACGTGGAGACGGGCAAGGTCGAATATCTTGAAGTGCCGGTCACTGTGATCCGGAAACCGGGACAGCCGGAACGCTACGTCTATGGAGAGGCGCAGACGACCAAAACCACGGACAACAATGGACGGGATGTCGCGCCGGAAGACCGCTCTCGCACGGACGGCTGGCAGGTTCCCGCCTTTTTCGGCAGCCCCATCGCGATCAACGGCAAGATCTACATGAGCACGATGCTCGGCATCACCTACGTCATCGACGGCAGAGCGAGAGTGCTCGACGAGCGGGCGCTGCTAGGCGTCAGCGATCTCGGTCCGTCCGGCGAGACCTGGAGCCTGAACTCCCTCAGCTACAGCGACGGCCGACTCTACAACCGCAGCCTCAAAGAGGTCGTCTGCATCGGAAAATGAATCATCAAGAGGTGTTACCCCTCGCTACTTTCAAGGGGTGTTACCCCTCGCTACTTTCAAGGGGTGTTACCCCTCGCTACTTTCAAGGGGTGTTACCCCTCGCTACTTTCAAGGGGTGTTACCCCTCGCTACGCGGCTCCGCCGGATCGTCCTTCGGACGAGGCAACATCAGAACCAAACTGGACTACCAATGCCACCTGGCGCCTACAAAGGAGAGAAAAGAATGCATAAATGGATGCGCTACGGCGGATTTATGGCAGTCACGGCGTTGAGCCTGACCACACTCGGTTGTCCGAAAGACAACTCTATGCCAGGGGCCGACAATGGAATGACCGGTACGAAACCCACCGGAGCCCAGGCAGAACCGGGCAAAAAGCTCAAGATCTCCGTGATCGTCAAGGGCACTGCGAACTCGTTCTGGAAGACGGTGCAGGCTGGGGCGGAAGCGGCCGGTAAAGAGGACAATGTCGAGATCCTCTTCGATGGCCCGACGCCGGAAGGCGATATTCAGAACCAGATCAACCTGGTCGATACCCAGATCACGAACAAGGTAGACGGCATGGTGCTGGCGGCGACGGACTCCAACGCCCTGGTGAAGTCGGTGCAGGAAGCGGTCAAGAAGGGCATCCCAGTCGTAATGATAGACAGCGGCATCAACGACACGACCGCGCCCGTCTGCTACATCGCGACGGACAATGTCAAGGGCGGGCAAGTTGCGGCCGACACGCTGGCAAAGGCGATCGGCGAAAAAGGCAATGTCGCCCTGCTGAGCATGGTCAAAGGCGCGGCCTCATCGGATCAGCGCGATCAGGGCTTTAAGGAAGGCATCAAGAAGTATCCCAATATCCATCTGGTCGCCACGCAGTACACGGCGAACAAAGTCGATACCGCCGTCGATCAGACCACCAACATTCTGACGGCGCATCCCGACCTCGTTGGGATCTTCTCCACCAGCGAGCCCAACGGCGTCGGCGCGGCGAACGCTCTCAAACAGCGCAAGCTGAACGGCAAGGTGACCCTGGTCGCCTTCGACTCTTCGAAAGAGGAAGTGGCGGCTCTGGAAGACGGTACGATCCTGGCCCTGATGGTGCAAGACCCGTATCAGATGGGGTATAAAGGGGTGAAGACCGTCGAGAAGGCGATCAAGAAGGAACCGATTACCGAGAAGACGCTGGATAGCGGTCTCAAGGTCGTCACGAAGCAGAACATGACCGACCCCGATATCATGAAGCTGCTGCCGCCGAAGTAGCGGCGTCACGACGATACGGACGATTCTGACGCAACAACTCGAGGATGGCGTTGTCATACCTAATATGTCAACGCCATCACCTTGTAACGATTGAGGGAAAGAACTATTGGGACATCAGACCACGAGAATTTTGCGCAGCGGAGCTGTCGCCGGGGCCATCGCGAGCGGGATACTGCTCGTTTTATGTGGCTCCGCCGGGAGGGCTGCGGACGAACCGAAAGCGGTCACGCCCGAGCAGGCCACGTTCTTTGAGAGCAAAATCCGACCGCTCCTGGCGAACAACTGCTACGCCTGCCATGCCGGGTCGGAGTCGCGGGGTGGTCTAAAACTCGACTCACTCGAATCCATCCTCAAAGGCAACGCGCACGGTCCCGCGCTGGTCGCTGGTGATCCCGAGAAGAGCGCTCTGCTCAAAGTGGTGCACTACGACGGCGCGATCAAGATGCCTCCGACCGGCAAACTGCGTCCGGAAGAGATCGCCGCATTGTCGGCCTGGATCAAGATGGGCGCGCCCTGGCCTGCGACAAAAGGCACAGGCGGCCTCACCAATCCCGGTCAGGCTCCCGACCTGATCCTGACGCCCGCACAGAAAAACTTCTGGTCGTTCCGCCCGATCGTGAAGCGCGACCCGCCGAAGGTGAAGAACGCTGCCTGGTGCCTGTCGCCTATTGATCGCTTCATCCTGGCGAAGCTGGAGGAGAAGGGCCTTAAGCCCGCCCCTGCCACCGACCGCCGCACCCTCATTCGCCGCGCGTACTTCGATATGATCGGCCTGCCGCCGACGCCGGAACAGGTCGAGGCTTTCGTCGCCGACAAAGCTCCCGACGCGTGGGCGAAGGTCGTCGATAGCCTCCTCGCCAATCCGCACTATGGCGAACGCTGGGGACGTCACTGGCTCGACAACGTTCGCTATGCCGACTCGAACGGCCTGGATGAGAATGTCGCCTTTGCCAACGCCTTCCGTTATCGCGACTATGTGGTCGATGCCACCAACAGGGACCTTCCCTACAATGTTTTTCTGACGGAGCAGTTGGCGGGCGATCTGCTGCCGCCTGCCGATCCGGCAACGCAGAACGAGCGCCTTACCGCGACGGGATTTCTCTCTCTGGGCGCGAAAGTTCTCGCGGAGCCGGATAAAGAGAAGCTGGTCATGGACATCGTGGACGAACAGATCGAGGTCACCAGTAAGGCGTTCATGGGCCTGACGGTCGCCTGCGCCCGGTGCCACAACCACAAGTTCGATCCTATCCCGACCAAGGACTACTATGCGCTCGCGGGCATCTTCAAAAGCACCAAGTCGATGGCGACCCTGAACACGGTCGCGATGTGGCAGGAGCGTCCGCTCGTCACGCAGCAGAGCGAGACGGAGATGGCAGAGCATGCGCGCAAGATCAAAGAGGCGGAGACGGCTTTTAACGCTGTTCGAGGCAAAGCCAACGATACCCTGTTGACCGAATTCCGCAAAGACAGCGGCAAATATCTCCAGGCCGCCTGGGAACTCTCGCAGCAGGCCGAACCGGTCTCCGTCGCAGAGACGCCTGTGAAACCGGGCGATCCGGCGCGAATCGAGATTCCCGCCACGAAGTTCAATCGCGGCAATGTGTTCCGCGACACGGACAATTTTGGCAAGGGCATCGGCGTTATCCTCAATGTCGGCCTGCCGGACACGGCGGAGTACGATGTCAATATTCCGACCGCAGGAGACTATCAGGTGGAACTGCGTTACGCCTCCGCCCAGAACCGACCGGTACACCTGCTCCTAAACGGCAAGATCCTGAAAGAGGACGCGGCGGGCGCAAATACAGGCAGCTTTTTCCCGGACGGCCAGAAGTGGGAAGTCGAGGGGATCTATGCGTTCAAGCAGGGTAAGAACGTCTTCAAGATCGCGAGCGCGAATGTCATCCCGCACTTCAGCAAAATCCTGATCGTACCGGCCAAACCGCGTGTGGGCGGGCTGCCGATTCGTACCGGGGACGAGATCGCGAAACAGTATGGCGTCAATGTGGCGCTGGTTCGTCACAGCATGCGTTTCCTGGGCGACGTCAAGTCCGATCCGTCGAAATTTACGGCTACCGATCTGCAAGCGGCCGTGAGCAAGTTCACGGCACGTGTCACCTTGCCAGAAAAGCCGGATGGGTTCTACCCGGACAACCTGAAGAAGCAGGTAGCCTCCGCCGAAAAATCGTTCAAGGCCCTTAAGGACAGCGAGACGAAGCCGCCGATGGTCATGGCCGTTGAAGAGGGCAAGATCGAGAACTGCCGCGTCCATGTCCGGGGCGATACGCAGAACCTCGGCGACGCCGTCCCACGCCATTTCCTCTCCGTGCTGGACGGCGACAAGATCGTAGCCAAAGACGGGCAGAGCGGCCGCCTGGAACTCGCGAAGTGGCTGACCAACCCGGCCAACCCGCTCACCTCGCGTGTCGAAGTCAACCGGATCTGGCAGGGCCATTTCGGCACCGGGATCGTCAAGACGTCGGAGAACTTCGGTCTGCTGGGCGCGTTGCCGACGCACCCCGAACTGCTGGACTGGATGGCGCGCACCTTCACCGAACAGGGCTGGAGCGTGAAGAAGCTGCACCGGCTGATCCTGCTCTCCAATACGTACAAGATGAGCACGGTCGCCGACCCAAAGACGACCGCAATGGCCGATAAGATCGATACGGAAGACACGCTGCTATGGCGCATGCCGCGCCGACGTCTGGATGCGGAGCCGTTCCGAGACTCCCTGCTGGCCGTGGCCGGTAATCTCGACCTGACGATGGGCGGCAGTCTGCTCACGACCGCCAATCACGACTATGTGACCAACGACCAGTCCGGCAACGCGGCGCAGTACAACGCGCACCGACGCGGCATCTATCTGCCGATCATCCGCAACGCCCTGTACGATATGTTCCAGGCGTTCGATTTCGGCGACCCGACGATGGTCAACCCGCACCGCGCCACCACCACCGTCGCCCCACAGGCGCTCTACGTGATGAACAGTCCGTTCGTCCTGGAGCAGGCGAAAACGTTCGCGGCGCTGCTGCTGAACCAGCAGACGCTCACCGACGCCGACCGGGTGAAAACGGCGTATATGCGCGCGTATAGCCGTCCGGCGACTGCGGAAGAGGTGCAGAAGTGTCAGAACTTCCTCGCGAAGTACGCCGACAGCCTGACGGCCTCGGAACCGGACACCAAGAAGCGCAGAGAGCGGGCGTGGGACAGCCTATGCCAGATCATTCTGGCGTCCAATGAGTTTCTGTACGTAAACTAAGGGGCGGCAACGCCGTGGAGTGGGCGGATCGGTAACACAGTCGACAGCAGAGGAAGAGAGCATAAGCAATGGGAACGCATTTTATAAAATCCTATACACGTCGTGAGATGCTGACGCAGTGCAGTGTCGGGTTCGGAATGCTCGCGCTGGCAGGGCTGATGAGTGAGCAGGAGGCGCGGGCCGTCGGGGTCTATAAGAACCCGCTGGCTCCGAAAGCGCCGATGTTCCCGGCCAAAGCCAAGCGCGTGATCTATCTGTTCATGCATGGCGGCCCGTCTCAGGTGGACACGTTCGACCCGAAGCCGCTGCTGACCCGCGATAATGGCAAGCCGTTGCCCTTCGCCAAGCCGCGTGTGCAGTTCGCCCAGACCGGTAACCTGCTGAAATCGCCCTGGGAGTTCAAGAAGTACGGCCAGAGTGGGATCGAGGTCAGCGACCTGTTCCCGAATGTCGCGACGATGGTGGACGACATGTGCGTGGTGCGCTCGATGTACGGCAGCAACCCGGCCCACGGCGGCGCGCTGCTGGCGATGCACACCGGCTCGGACACACAGGTTCGACCGAGCATGGGCTCCTGGATCACCTACGGCCTCGGCACCGAGAACCAGAACCTGCCCGGTTTCGTGACCATCTGCCCGACTCTTGGCCACGGCGGCGTACAGAACTGGTCCAGCGCCTTCCTGCCCGCCCCTTATCAGGGCACTCCGATAGGAAACGCCAGTATCAAGGCGAAAGACGCGCAGATCAACTATATCAAGAACCCGGAAGGCAATGCCGCAGCGCAGCGGATGCAACTCGACATGCTCCAGGGCATGAATCATGAACAGTTGAGTCACTTCGGACACGATCCACAGTTGGAAGGGCGCATCGAGTCGTTCGAGCTAGCCTATCGCATGCAGACCGAAGCGCCGACGCTGATGGATATCTCCGATGAGAGCAAGGCGACCCTCGACCTCTACGGCATCAACGAAGACCATACGGACAACTTCGGACGCCAGTGTCTGCTCGCCCGCCGCTTCTCCGAAAAAGGGGTTCGGTTTGTACAGGCGACGCATAGCTACAAATGGGATCAGCACGGCGACCTGCGCAACGGACACTCCAACAATGCTCATGAGGTAGACAAGCCCATCGCAGGGCTGCTGAAGGATCTGAAAGCCCGCGGCCTGCTCAAAGACACGCTTGTCCTCTGGGGCGGCGAGTTCGGACGCACTCCGACCGCGCAGGGCACCGACGGTCGTGACCACAACCCGCACGGCTTCACCGTCTGGATGGCAGGCGGCGGCGTCAAGCCCGGCACTATCTATGGGGCGACCGACGACTACGGTTACTACGCCACCGAGAACAAGATGCACATCCACGACCTTCACGCCACCATGCTGCACATGATGGGCATGGATCATAAGAAACTCACCTACCGCTACGGTGGCCGCGACTACCGTCTCACCGACGTGGCCGGAGAAGTCGCCCACGACATCATCGCGTAGTCTGCGATGAACCAGCAAGGTGCCGTGCAAATAGACTGACCGAACAGAGACCTTCCGATGACGCGGAAGGTCTCTTCGATTCTCGCCTGAACACAGTCGCAATGCGGAATGGGTTTGTCACAGGTAGATGCCGATGATTCGGTTCACAACAGAGACACTCCAATGGATCTGGCCGACGCTTCCCTTGTTGCCGCCGAGGCACTGGGAGTCACTCAGATTTTTACCATCGATTCGGACTTCCGCGTCTACCGCCTCTATAGAAATGTGCCTTTCGAAATAATATCTTGATTACAGAATCCGAACCATATAAAGGGAATGAATAGTCATATATTCAAGTAGGTAGTTATAAGATGTATACTGGTCATTAGGGCGCGGTGCAATCTTCTCGGGTGCTGCCGCTCCGGAAAGTGAGGCGGGTATGGCTCGCGTCTCTATAGGTTTGGCTCTACTTTCTCTTCTGCCGGTACTGTCCGCTCCCGCGCGCGGGGACGATTGGCCTTTTTCGCCTCCGATTCCGTCGCGAATACCTGTCCGCTCCCGCGCGCGGGGACGATTGGCTTCAGTTCCGGCACGACGCAACTCACTCGGCAGTCAGCCAGGACAAACTGCATTTTCCACTCAAAGAGCTCTGGACCTGGAATACCACGGGGCCTGCCAAACACAGGCCGCTCTACCACTCCGTCATCCGAAACGGATTGATCTACTTCACCGCTTCCGAGAAGGACTGGCGCTTTTTGATCTGCGCCGACGCAAAGACCGGAGTCGTAAAGTGGCGGCAGCGGCTCCAAGCGGAACGTCTGAATTTCACCATTTCTGACATTTCCGGTCCTGCTGTCACCGAATCGGGGCGAGTCTTCGTCTATGACTGGGTGACGATCAAGGATCGACCGATGGTCAAAGCCCTGATAGACGCCATCTCTTCCCAGTCAGCTTCACTGCCGTGCTCGATGGCTCCGAGCGTCGTTGATTGCTTTGCTGTGCGGACTTTCGACGCCATGACTGGTAAGGAAGGCTCCTATTTTCCGATGGCGGCCATGGGAGCCAATGGGGTGCTGCCCCGAGTCTCGCTGCTGGAGACCCAAGCCGGGAAGGAGGTCGCCGCAGTCCCACCGACGATGGCCGGATGTCCGCCTTGAATGCTGAATGTCCCGGAGTATCTGGGGCACCCCTTGATCGTCAACAATGCGCTGTTTGCACTGTCCGCTTCGGATCTTCTCTTCCACTGGGAGCCGGAAGTCAAGTGGACCATGACGCGAATTCACCATCCTTTGCCTGATGTTGATCGGGACATCAGCCCGACGGCGCGGTTCGGCGGTTATCCTCCCGCCTATGCCGAGAATGGCCTCGTTGTCGCTGACGAGACCACCCATCGCTTCCTGGCGTTAATCACCGGGCAGACACAACAACAGTGGCATCGGGACATCATGCATTCTCTGGGCGTTCCAGCGGTGGGGGATCATTTTCTCTATACCGGGTTTGGCGGTGCGGGAGGCGTGAGCGGCATTGTGGCGCTGGATCCGCAGAACGGTCACCTCGAGTGGATGTACGCGCCGAAAGATCCGGCGCCCGATCCCCAGCAGTACCAGCAGATCCTGTCACCCAGAAGCGTTGAGGTGCCTGTCTATGGTTCGGCAAACAGGACGGTTACCGATCCGCGCAATGGCAGGAAGCTGTATCCGGTAGAGTTAAAAGGTTATAGTACGGCGATGGTTCCCGTCCCCGTGCTTCAGCCCTATTCCACCAGTCCTTTCCAGCACTGGAGCAACAGCGGTCTGGTGGTGACAAAGGAGAATATCTATGGCGAGGTAAACCACACGGTTGTCGCGCTGAATCGGATTGGGGGGACGGTAGTCTGGAAATATCCGATCGGCCCGATGGATGTGATTACCTCGATCGTCGCCACCCCGGAACATCTGGTTTTCTGCATCTCCACCACACGTAACGGAGTTCGGGAGCCGGTATGGTCTGTGGCGAGAACCAAGGCCAATCGCCTGGTGGCGGTAGATCTGAAAGAGGGCAAAGAGGTCTGGACCCAGGATGTGCCGCGTCCCGGCAACCTGGCCCTCTCCAATGGTCTCCTCTTCTTCACAGATGGCGCCCTGCATGTATTAGGGCCGACAGAGAAGCCCGGCGATAAAAACGAAATAGCGCAGGCTGTGAAAGCGCCGACGTTAGGGGCAGGGTTCGGCAGTTCCGGCAGGCTTTCCGAGAGCGCTGTCTTGCCCTCTCCCCGATAGGTCTATCCTACGATATTCGCCGTTAGAAGAGGGCCGTCCGCCGAAATTGGCAGACGGCCCTCGATTTTATGCCGCAGCACCTTCAGGCAGCACCCCCGAAAAGCGTATACTGAGAACGGAACTATCGTGACTCTCCGGTCGTTGCGCAGGAGAAAAGCCGCTCTTTGCACAATAGGGGAGCAAATCAACTGATGGGGGTGAGGGGCGATGGAGTACCGGTCTCTGGGGCGGACGGGGGCGCAGGTGAGTGCGCTCTGTCTGGGCTGTATGAATTTCGGGGATACGCATAGCGGCGCGACGGAGGCGGACTCGATCCGGATTGTCCACCGCGCTCTCGATGCGGGCATCAATTTTCTCGATACCGCCAACGTTTACGGTCGGGGCGTCAGTGAAACCATCACAGGCAAGGCGCTGGCGGACGGCAAACGAGATCGCGTTTTCCTGGCGACCAAGTTCTACAACCGCATGGACGACCACGATCCAAACGCCTGGGGCAGCCATCGGTTTCATATCATGAAGGCTGTCGAGGAGAGCCTGCGCCGACTCGGCACCGACCATATCGACCTCTATCAAGTCCACCGGCCTAAAGCTTCGATACCCATCGACGAGACACTGCGTGCGCTCGACGACCTGGTCCGACAGGGCAAAGTGCGCTACATCGGGACCAGCACGTTCGGCGCGTGGCAACTGGTCGAATCACTCTGGGTGGCGAAAGAGATGGGGCTGAACCGCTTCGTCTGCGAGCAGCCGCCCTACAACCTGCTCGACCGCCGTATTGAACGCGAACTGCTGCCCGCCTGCCGCACCTACGGCTTCGGCGTGATCCCCTGGGCGCCCATCGCTGGGGGGCTTCTCACCGGCAAATACCGTCTTGGTCAGACCAGGCCCTCGGGCGCACGATACGAAAAAGGGGCCTTCAACAACCGCGACAACGATCTCGCGCTGGCGAAGGTGGAGGAGTATCTGACGTTCTGCGAGGAGCGCCAGTACTCCCCGACCCACTTCGCGATGGCCTGGTGCGCCGCGCAGCCGGGCGTGACCAGCCCGATCATCGGGCCGCGCACGATGGAACAACTGGAAGACTACCTTCCTTGCCTCGAACTCAAACCCACGGACGAGGATCTCCAGCGCATCAATCAGATTTTCGAGCCCGGCACCCATGTCAGCAACTACTATACGGCCGACTTTGGTCCAAACGCGCGCTGGCTGTAGTGCACGTCCGACCTCACTATTTTGACGCCCGAGAAAAAGGAGCAACGGTTTGGAAGGGAATGAGACAAGCAGCATCGAGGCACCGGGGGCGTCCAGGGCGTGGATAGGGTACGTCGCGCCGATGGTGGCGTTTCTGGGCATCACCGCTCTGGAAGGGTCCGCCCCAAAACAGTACATTTGGATCTATATCGCGAAGGCGGTGTTGGTGACGGCGCTGTTGATTGCGGGGCGTTCCACCTGGAAGCGCGAGGTAAAATGGAACGGGCCGATGCTGTTGCTCGGCACGGTCGTCGGGCTCGCCTGTTTCGCCGGATGGGTGCTGATCGATCCGCTAACGCCGCATTTCAAATTCCTGGGCACCCGCACGGAGTACAATCCCTTTAAGGAGATTGCGGACCCGACCGTGCGCGCGCTTTTCCTGGCCGTGCGGTTCTATGGGCTCGCGCTGGTGGTCCCGGTCATGGAAGAGCTGTTCTGGCGGTCGTTTCTGCTGCGCTGGATCACGGATCAGGATTTCGAGAAGCTGCCGGTGGGCACGTTCTCCTGGGGGGCGTTCGCCATTGTGGCCGCAGGGTTCGGTGTCGCACATCCGGAGTGGCTGGTCGCGATTCTCTTTGCGTGCGCGATGGCGCTGCTGCTGCGGCAGAGCCGCAGTCTGTTCGCCTGCATCGTCGCGCATGGCGTGACAAATCTGGCGCTTGGGATCTGGGTTATCGTCACCCACAACTGGAAATACTGGTAGCCTTACGTGCCGGTCTTGCGGAAGTGGGCGACCCGCTTTTTGGTGCGATGCTGCTCGGACTCGCAGGGGACGATGCTGATAGTTCCGTCTACCTCGAGCACCGCCATCGCCACTTCGCTGAGTTCGCAGATCGCGTGTGCGCGCATCGCGGCGAGTACCTGCGCCTCGGAGATATGTTCGCGCTTCATGTGATCTTTCACGAACTCGCCCTCATTGACAAGGACCGTAGGCGACCCGATCACATGCTTCTCCAGTTTCGGATTGCGTAGAATAAACGCCGTGAGCGTCCGGCCGGCGATCAGGAGAGCGGAAGCCGAGACGATACCGGTCGATAGATTACCATTGCCGTTCGTCATAGCGTTTTGAACCGCGTTCGCCACCAGCATGATGAGCGCCAGGTCGAACAGGTTCATCTGTCCGATCTGGCGCTTGCCCAGCAGGCGTAGCCCCGCCGCCAGGAAGACCATGACGACGACGGTGCGAGTAGCGATGGCAGCCAGAAAGGCCGCGTAGTCGGAAGACATAAGGTGCATCGATCTGCCTTTCTAGAGCCGCAAAGCTTTGAAATGGTGGCGGGTCTTGTGGACCGTAGAACTCTGTGGCACGACGCTGATCGTACCGTCTACTTCCAGCACGCACATGTGGGCCTCGTCCACCTTTTCCATGCCGTGTTCGCGGAGCGCCGCCATGAGCTGGTCGCGGGTCACGCCCTCGCGCTTCATTTTGTCCGCGATGATCTGCCCATCATTGACGATCAGCGTGGGCTCGCCGACCATGAATTTTTCCAGTTTGGGCGAGCGTTCCATCAGCGCCGCGAAGCTCCGGTTAAAGACGAGCAGGGTGATCGCCGCAATGATACCGCCGCCGAGGGATGTATCGTTGCCGACCATCGCGTTCTGCACAGCGTTGGCGATGACGATGAGCAGGACCAGATCGTAGATATTCATCTGCCCGAGTTCACGCTTGCCCAGCAGCCGCAGGCCGGCGACCAGAAACAGATAGATGACGCTCGTTTTGGCGGCAATTATCAGTCCCCCGCGCAGGTCGGGGTGGGAAAACACGTCCAGCAACCATTTCGTCATCTCTTTTATCTCCCTATGTGACGTAATTGTACGCGCTGTCCCGAACCATTTTGTGGAGAAAACGCACATGCCCTCAACTTATTTGGCCGCGATTCAGCCTATGCTGTGGATCGCGGGACACACTATCGTGATCTATTTCTTCCTGATCTTTCTGATGCGAATGATCGGGCGGCGAACACTCGGGCAGTTGTCCGTCGTCGATCTGGTCATCATCATTGTGATGGGAAGTGCGGTCGAAACGGCGATGGTCAACGGCGATACGTCGCTGCAGGCCGGACTGGTCTGCGCCTTCACGCTGCTGGTGGCGAACCGAACGCTGGCCTTCTTTGTCGTTCGCTCTCGACGCCTGCGCAAACTGGTCGTCGGCAACCCGATGCTCCTCGTCCACAACGGCAAATTCATCGAGGATCATCTCCGAAGGGCAGGACTGACGGAAGAAGATGTCATGGAGGCGCTGCGCGAACGGGAAGAGAACAAGCTCGATGACATCCTGTTCGCCGTGTTGGAGGTGGACGGCACCATCAATGTCGTGCCGCGTCGTGCCGAAACCCGGCGCACTAAACATGATGTCCGCGACATTCAGGTGGCGCCGGACGGTTCCGCCGAGCCTGCCTCAAGCTAAGGGCAGGCGTCCGAAATAGTCTACGCTCCGCTCGACCAGTTCCCACTCCTCGCGAACAATGACCTCCGAGCTTTCGCCGCGAGCCCACGCGCTCGAACCGGACGCCTCGTGCGCTCCGAGATGATCCCATACCACCCGCAAAGCCGCGATCAGATGCTGTGTCTGAGCCGGTCGGTGGTGTTCCCACCAGGTCGACTCCAGCAGGGGTATCGTGCGCGTGGCCTGCGCCGCGATCTCGATAGACGGCAGCACCGCATGTCCATTGTCGCGCACGATACGAAGGATGGACGGGAAGTCGATGACCCCGTCCCCGGCAGCGCACCGGACGAGACTGTAAC
>JBBQPO010000040.1:0-29524 GCA_038217285.1 Chthonomonadales bacterium | reverse complement strand
CCTGTGCATAGCGGTTGATGAGGCCGGAGACCATCGTGCCATGCCCCGCAGATTCGTCTAAGACGCCGTTGCCGTTGCTGTCGATACCGGCAGGGACGTCGTCCGTATTGCTGTTTCCGTCCACGAAGTTCCATCCGGTCGTGACGTGGGAGGAGAGGAGGACGTTGCGCGTTGAGATACCGGTGTCCAGTACGGCGACCAGAACTCCCCTACCGTCGAAGCGCTTCGATGTCGCGCCATAGTGAATAAGCGACGAAGTCGATTGACCCATGTAGGCATACAGTCCGGGATTACTGTCGGCCGCGAAGATGAACTGGTCGGCCGCGAAGATGAACTGCGTACTCGTGAAGGTGTACTGATCGGCTGCGAAGATGAACTGACTCGCATGAGTTACGTCGGCATCCGCCGCAAAGATGAACTGATCGGTGACGACCGTGTCCAGGGCACGATTATTGAGGTTCACACTGGCCGACGCCACCCGACTGTCCATCGTCATCTGTGATACCAGGGTGGGAATATCCACTCTCGCTACAGATGCGAGTCGGAAAGAGTTGTTATAGATCGATGCGGCGAGGGTCGTCGTGTTGAAGGTCTGATTGAAGGCGACGATGTCCATACCGGGTTTCAGATGCACCAGCACCTCGTTGGGAGCATAGTCGATGGCATAAGAGGCCATTCCCATACAAGTCAGTACCAGCATCAGCGCCAGAGAAAAAATTCGTTTTTGCAAGACAGTCTCCTTGATCTCCTGAAGCGGAGAACTATATATTCCTGTGCGAAGTTCACTTCGCAACCGACTATTGTAGTCAGCATACAGGAGGTAACAGGGGCGACATTTGATTCCGCCTCCTGGTTTAGCGCGCCCCGATGAGTGCGAATGCGGCCCAGTAGTAAGGATGGGGATAGAGTTTACGCACCGCCTGCTGCGCCTCTCGCAATGCCGTGGCCCGCGAAGCGCCTTGCGCCATGCGGGAGTAACATTGCACCATCAGTTGTGCGGTCGCTTCGTCATGGGCCGCCCATAGGCTGACCATGACGGCGCGAGCGCCGGAACTCAAGAAACCGCGCGCCAGTCCCAGCAGTTCGTCTCCGGGAACGACAGCGCTCATGCCAGTCCGGCAGGCCGACAGGGTCGCCAGCGAACAGTCGAGCCGACGATGGTACAGGTCATGTGCGATCAACCATCCATCCGACAGTTTGAGGCCGGAGAAGAGCGGGTTGTCCTTGCGGAAAATCGCGTGGGTTGCAAAGTGGAGGTACTTATAGGAACCCTCTGACGGGACATTGTTGAGATTCGCGGCGTCGTTTTCAAAAACGTCCACGGCGGGTAAGAGACCTGCGAGCGCGGCAACCTCCTCCTGGACATGCGCAATATCCGGGTCACTGAATCCGAACACAAGCGACCGATCTCCCTGGGGCTCTGGGCGCAGGCGACAGAACCGCCAGACGGCCGCACTGGGCGCATACGCGACCTCCCAGCGATCCAGCACATAGCCCTCTCCCGTCCGCAGTGCGTGGAACGGAATACTGTGCAGTGTCCCATGGGGAATAATTGTCAGTCGTGCCGAGGAAAGCTCCGCTTCCAGAGGCTCCATCAGCAGTTCGTAAAGGGAGACGAGCAAGTTGTCCGTAGCAGCGGCGATCTGGTCGGAATAGCCATTTTCCATCACGACCGGGCCGAACTTGTTCCATTGATAGCGCAGACGGTGGGCCAGTTCTTCCACTTCCGTCCGTGACGCCAGACAACGGAATGTACGGAAACGAGTTCGACTGACGACGAACGCCAGCACCTCGTCACGAATGGTCACAAACTCGACGATCTGCTCGTCGTCGGTGAGCAGGTTCTGGATGTCTCGGATGCGGACCGCGTCCATATCCGGCGATAACTCGGTTCCATCTCCCATAATCTGGAGTTCGCGGTGTGTCTGGAGGTAGGCGGTTTCCAGATCCTGAATACGCTCCGAGGGCACTGCTTCGGCATTGGAAAGGCGCACGGTGTCCCCGGCGGCCTGCTCCAGACGCGTATAGTCCCAGTTCAACTGGCTCCGCAACTCTTCCAGCCGCGTCAGTCGGGCCTGTTGTGCTCCGGTCGCATCGGCGCTGGCCCGCGGAATCGACGCCAACCGCTCCAGAAGTGTACGCGATTTAGAACGCTCCACCAGTTGGAAGCTCTCCTGAATAGCCGCCGGGGTTCCGCGATCCAGTAAGAGGGCCAGCAGCTCTTCGTAGAGACGCATCTTATCCTGCAGGAATGCCACCCGGAAATCGTCCCCATAGAGCAGCAGACGCACACGTTCGACGGCTTCTACCGCGCGTCGGTAGTACTTCAAGCCGAGCTGCCAGCGACCTGCATTCATGTAGGCGCGCGCAAGCGCGGTCTCGACACGCCACTGGAGCGCAATCAGCGATCCTTTCTCGGCTTCTTGAGACAGACAACGCAACATGCGGATCGGGCTTTCGCCGCGATCAACCCTCATCTCCGCCAGATGCAAGCGAGACTGCAAAACCCCCATCTTGACGCCCTGTTTGCGAAAGGTGCGTAAGGCCGCCCTAGTCTCCCGCTGCTGCCGTCCCTCCTCTTGAGCGTCCGGGCTGCCGTGTCCCCCTGGGTTCTCCCGGCGCCACCACTCGGTCCGCTGCAGGCGTGCCCGAGCTACTCCGATCCGGTTGCCCTCTTTTCGGAATCCCTTTTCTGCACGTTCCAGAGCCTGCAGCGCTTCCTCATGTCTGCCTTCGGAGGCCAGCGCAAGGGAGAGGCCCATCTCACTGCGCGACGCTTCGCCGGTCATATTCAACTGCTGGAATGTCGGAATAACCCGTTCAAACGTCTCGCGCGCTTCGGGAACCAGATTGAGCTCCAGATAGACGTCCGCCGTTTCCCGGTCACACTGTGCGACCTCTTGCGGGAGCGCCAGATCTACCAGGCGGTATCGCGCTCGGGTATAAGACTGCAGCGCTTCGGTGTAGCGACCGCCCATAAATTGGTGAAAACCGATATTGCTGTCAAGAAACGCGATCGTACGGTCCGTGTTTGTATCGCTCAGAGCCGAACGGGCAGCCTGGAACATCTCCAGGGCCTCGGGCAAATGATTCAGGTGGGTCAATACGTTGGCAATGTTCATCTGCAGTCGGGCCGTCGCGACCTTTTGTCCCTGCGCCTCGAAATAGCCCAGGGCTTTACGCCAGCACTCTCCTGCGAGGGCATACGATTCTTGCCGAAAGTGAACGTTGCCGACATTCCACATCACCTTGGCAGCGTCTTCAGGAGACCCCAGAGTTTCTAACTGCTTTGCAAGCGTACCGGCGAGAGCGAACGCTTCGTCATAGCAACCCAAATGGGTAAGCGTATCTATCTTTGCGATGGGGATTTGCGCCGCAAGCAGGGCGTCTCCGGCGGCCATCGCCGCCTCGACGCCAGCATCGAAGCAGGCGATGGCTTCGGCCCATTGCCCCTGCTCCCGCAGGGCAACCCCATAGGCGCGCTGCGCGATCGCGCGCGGGCGAGCAGTGTTGAGGAAGGCTGCCATGTGGACCGCAATTTCGGCAAGGCGCAAGGCTTCGACAGGGTTATCCGTCGAAAACTTACGCGCGGCCTCTGCCAAATGCTGAACATCCGCCTCGGAAATATCGGCGGCAAGCAACGCAATATGCGCTGCCAGTTGGTCGGCAGGGAGGTCTTTCAACTGTTGCAACACGGCGTCATTGAGCATAAATACAGGCCTCTCGACGTACATTATGGAAGCAAACGGTAGGCTACTTGGGGGACTATCGCCTGCTATAGTCAGGCGATAGTCCCGGTTAGCGGTCACGGGCGCATTCCCTTGTCTCTACTTTGCAGAGAGAGAGTAGAGGCGGATCAGAGTTGAATGGCAGGCAGGGTAATTTCGCGGCTGCGTTCCTGCAGAAGTAGATCGTACTCCCCGGTGCGCAGTCCACTCAGGTGGAATTCACCCAGCGTATCGGCATCTGTGCGAACGACCTTATCGGTGCCGGTTGCCAGCACTTTCCAGAGGTAGTCCTTGCTCTCCAGAGAGAGAACCTGTCCAGCGATACTCCAGTCCGGACCTGAACGCTCACAGAGCAGATCGATACGGGTGTTCGGAGCTTCGAAGAGCAGTTTGAACGAGGTTCGGTCGCCATCACGGGCGCCAGCCAGTTCGGGTTGAACGCGGCTGTCGAACCGTAGCGTCGCCATCACCCTCTGTCGCAGGGATACGGGGGCCTGTCGCTCTGCGAACAGCGCGAAGGCACGCTCCAGCACGGGCAGCGGGGTGGTCATCGTCTTATCCTGAACGACGCGGAGCATTTTCTGCCAGTAGTTCAGGCTGTCCTGACATTCGGCGCAGCCGGTCGCCAGATGTGCACGGACATTGCGTTCCGTTGCCAGACCGCCACGCTGTTCGATATAATCCAACAACATTTCGTCTGCAATGTGTTCTCGAATCTGCATTCTATCTTCTCCCTAACATCCCGGAGCGGGCAGTCTTGCCACGGGGATACGATCCGCTAAGATCGCTATTGAAAAATTTACCCCTATATATATAAGTCGCGAGATCGCTCAAAAATGCGGGGGGTCGGCACTTATTTTTGAAAATAGATCGAAATCCGTCGTTTTAGCGCCGTTTGGGACAGAAAAGGAGAGAATCAGAGGAGAATTGGGAACCGGGAAGGAGAGGCACGGACACCGTTTGTAGGCGTAAGCGGCCTATAGAGCAGACTTCGGAACGCATCAAAGTAAAGAGATCCGCGCCGTCAGCCCTACGAAGAAGGAGAAGCTATTAGAAGCCGCGACGGTTCAGAATTTTGCGGAGGCCGCTGAGGCAGCGGGCACGCTTCGGACCGACCGCCCCCTCCACGATATCGAACTGACGTGCGACTTCTGCGTAGGAAGGCACCGGATCGGTCTGGTAGAGCAGCATGAGCAGACGTCGGCAACTCTCCCCAAGCTCTTCCATTGCGCTGCGAACGATCTGCTCCTGTTCCAGAACCAGCATGACTTCCAGGGGCAACGGGTCGAATGAGGGGCTCTGGTTGATGGGAGTGGTCCCGTCTTCGGCTTCCATTTCCGTAAAAGAGCTGGTGCGCCGCTTATTCCGCAGAACACGCAAGCATTCCCAGTGTGTGGTCTGTGTCAGCCAACCCGCAACGTTGAAGTCGCCCGTCAGCTTTTCGAGGTTATTCATAAGTTGCAGGCAGACATCCTGGAAGACGTCCGCACTGTCTTCCGCAGAGAGGCCTGCCCGTAAGGCGATATTGTAGATCAGGCGTTCATATCGCAGGATCAGTCTGTCCCAAGCCTGTCTATCTCCGTTAAGACAGGACTGAATCAGAGACTTATCCGATAGGTTTAACACATTTTTATCCTATGTTGTGGTACTGCCAGGACAAAGTTAGCCGTGCCGAGGGCGAATCGACGATTCTATTATAGCTTACCCGGTAAATCGACCCGACTTCGTACATTGGTTTGATCGGATTGAAAATCGGTCGGCGTCCGCTCCCGACAACAATCCACACTGTCCATTGGCTCCAATCACCGGCCTCGTCTGCGCGCGGGGACGATGCCTATGTTGTTCGGAAGCCTGCCCGTTTCCTGCCGGGCTTTTCGCGCTCGCTCGGCTCTCTGCCTCTCCACGCACGCCAATAACTCTAGTGAGCGATAACCACTTGTGTTGCTTATCACCCGTAGGGTACACTACTAGGAGCGGAGTTACAACAATCGAATTTACGTGCATAAACGATTTTACTGTCTGTGCATAGCGAACGCAATCGATGTGTATAGTTGGCTAGCGCTTGGAATTGCCGCAAACGCAGAAATGGCAACCTTTTCGCGTTTGGAGGCGGTCAATAACTGAAAAGGACGGTATTCGACTGTGGAATCGAAGGAAAAAAGACGCAAGTATATCGGCGTGGGCGGGGACGATGTGCCTTCCCTCGGCGTTCTTGAAGGTGATATTCTGCGTCTCCTGTGGGATGCGGGTGAGCCGCAATCCTCCGTGCAGGTATACGAGGCCATGCACTTTTCGCGCCGCGCAGAGAAGCGCGAGATGCAGTCGCCCTCTACCATTGCCGTGACACTCAGCCGCATGGTGGAAAAAGGGCTGCTGACAGTCGAGCGCCGCCCCAAAGGCGGTAAAGGCTACTACAAGCCGACCAAAACGCGGGCAGAGGTGGTTGCCGGTGTCATGGACGATGTCGCCCGTCGCCTGACCGGCCAGACAGTCGGCTTCGTGTTGTCGCAGTTGAAGTCGGGTAGCAAAGCGCAAGCAAACTCCGGCCTGGACGAACTCGTCCAGGAACTGCAGCGCCGTCAGGTCGAGGACAATACGTTCGTCTCTTATGAGAGGGAGAAGTACTGACCCGTCTGCCCCGCTCCCACGTTCAACGGTTCGAACCTTCGCCTGCCCGGATAAGTCTAATGTGCTTATCCGGGTATGTTCCGTTTGGAGAGCGCGAAGACCGCCTCCGAAATCCGCCAGCTTCAGCGACAGCACGGCTTTTCCGCCGGGAGAGCCTGATCGCTGGAGAGTTTGAATTCGCCTAGATTGGCGTTCACACCGTCGTAGTGCAAAATGTTTCCCAGGCTGTCTTTGTAGTCGAAACGGGTGGTCTTCCCTTTGATGAAACGGTGCACAGGCCAGGTGGTATTGTTCTCCACCACGATGGGGTTCTTGCCGTCCCGGCCGATCAGAATGTTGGCGGAGATGGAGGCGGTCTCCCCGAACCCCATCTTGAAGTGCTGCGGGTCGCTTTCAGCGACAATCCGGGTCCAGGTGAAGGCACGCGTGCCGGACGAGGCGCCGCCTTTGCCGTATACGGCCAGGGCAAGCTTCTCCAGCGCGGCCCGTTGGGCCGGGGCCGCGCGCGAATCGAGGTAACCCATCGCGCCTTTTGGTCCTTCCCCTCCTCCGAACACCAGACCGTCCAGCGTCACACCGTCGTAGCGGGCGGTTTTCAGTCGGTACGCATAGACGGTATGGCAGTAGTCGTTGGAAGGACCCTGTCCGAAATTGCAAGGGCAGGGAACACGACATGAGCAGACCTCCAATAGCGTCCCCGTCGCCTGCCAGAGGGTGGCAGCGGGCTTCGGCGTCCCGGCCTGTGGCCCACACAGCAGCCCCCACCCCAACAACAATGCGGCTCCGAATCTGTCCATTCCGCGCTCCTTCTCGATGGTGACGTTCCTTATGGTTCAGTATAACGCGCTCCCACGCCGCTGTCAAACCGCCGCGCCGCCATACGCAAATATCATCATTTTCCAATGTCACGCAGGAACCGCGTCAGCCGTGGCGAAATAGAGAGTCATGGATCGGTGCGGTGCATTCTATGACGAGAGGAAAGATGGCGACCGGTGACGATGCCTCATAAAACCTGTCCTCAATGCGGTCAGCCCGCCGTGTTGGAGATAACGCAGTGTCGGCGATGCGGATTCGTCTTTGAGCCTCCTCTTGCGTCCGGTGCCCCGCCCCGCTACGCTTCCGCACCGCTTTCGGCAGAGATGCCGCTCGCGCTGCGGCAGGCCCAACAACGCAAGAGCGTCGCCAGACCGCTGACACTGCTGCTGGCCCTGGGGCTCGGCGTGCTTCTACTCGCGCTGGTTGGGAATGTGGTGAAGCAGGCCGTTCTGGAACATACCGGGTTCTCCACTGGGAGCCGACGCGGAGGTTCCCCGCTGGCGGCTTCGCCTGCCGACTCCGCCTCCTCGCCCGGCAAGCTCTCGCTTTTTGTGGAGAGCGAGAGCCCGCAGGAGATGCCGATACTGACGTTCAACTGCTACGCGGACACCACCATGTCGCTGACCTTACGGGACCGGTATGGGCATGTCTATCGCGCCTCCAGTCGTCTGGCGGAGTCCGCGACAATGCAGGTTCCACCCGGCGAGTACTCGGTGTCGATAGACAGCGACAATCCCCATATTCGTCCCAACTGGGGCGACGCGACCTTTCGCAAATTCAAGGCGTATCATGCGGACTTTATCGTGGGGCATTCCGATGAGCGTGTTCATCTGGGAGACTGACGCTCTCCCCAATCTAAACAGGATGGTGGCATGAAGAGAACATTCGGAGTTTTGTTCGCGCTCTGTGCGCTGATCTGCGGAGTGGCAGGTCAGGCGACGGCACAGAAGGGGTTCGTGAAACTGTTCGATGGGAAGACATTGACCGGCTGGAAACTGGTCGGCGGCTTCGGGCCGGGCTATGTGCCGAAAGACGGCATCCTGGTCTGTCCTGCGGATGGCGGCGGCAATCTGTTCACGGAGAAAGAGTATTCGGACTTCGTGTTCCGATTCGATTTCCAACTGGAGCATGCCGCCAACAACGGGATCGGCATCCGTGCTCCGATCGGAGGCGATGCCGCCTATATGGGCATGGAGTGCCAGGTGCTCGACGACAGCGACCCGATGTATGCCAATCTGGAGCCAGGACAGTACCATAGCAGCGTCTACAAGGTCATCCCGGCCAAACGCGGCTCCCTGAAGCCGGTCGGGCAGTGGAACCATGAGGAGATCACCGCGATCGGGCGGCATATCAAGATCGTCGTCAACGGCATGGTCACCGTCGATGGCAGCCTGAACGACGTCACCGATCCGCAGACCCTGGCGCAGCACCCCGGTATGCTGCGCGCTACAGGACATGTCGGCTTTCTCGGCCACGGCCCCAGCGGTTGCGCCTTCCGCAACATCTTCCTCAAAGACCTTTCCAGGCCGGCAAAGGAGAACACGCCTCCGGACGGCTTCACCGCCCTCTTCGACGGCAAAGACCTGAAAGGCTGGAAGGGCCTCGTCGGCAATCCCGCCAGCCGCGCCAAAATGGCCCCGGCGCAGCTTGCGGAGGCACAGCAGAAGGCCGATGTCGCCGCGAAACAACACTGGACCGTCGTGAACGGCGTCATCACCTACGACGGCAAGAACGACAACCTCTGCACCGCGAAAGACTACGCCGACTTCGAGATGCTGGTGGACTGGAAGATCACTCCCAGCGGCGACAGCGGCATCTACCTGCGCGGCAGCCCGCAGGTGCAGATTTGGGATCCGGAGCACCACCCGAACCGCAACGCACAGGAGATGGGCGAAGGCTCCGGCGGCCTCTACAACAACGATAAACACACCACGCATCCGAGCCACCGCGCCGACAAACCTATCGGCGAATGGAATCGCTTCCGCATCCTCATGGTCGGTGAGCGGGTCACGGTCTATCTGAACAACGAACTGGTCGTGCAGAGCGTTCCGATGGAGAACTACTGGGAGCGCAACAAGCCGATCTATCCCGTCGGGCAGATCGAGCTGCAGCACCACACCACTCCCCTGGAGTTCAAGAACATCTACATTCGGGAGATTCCTCACCCATAGCAGGAAAGAAGGAAGAAAATCCAGAGGCAGAGCAGAAAGGAAGGAAGAAAGGAAGGAAGAAAGGAAGGCAGGAGAAAAAGAGGAGAGAGAAGAGAGGAGAGAGGGATGAGAACGGGGATTTTCTTACCGCCGTTTGGCTGGATGGTTTTGCTGGGGATGGTCGCTTCGGCGATGCGGGTTTCGGGACAGCAGATGGTGATTCCGGTGTGGCCGGGAGTTGCGCCGGGATCGGAGAGCTGGACGCAGAAGGAAGTCGAGTATCTCAACGGCAAGCAGAAGATGGTGCGCAATGTCGTCGCGCCCACCCTGACCGCCTATCTTCCGGAGCGCGCGAAGGCGACGGGCACTGCGGTCGTGATCTGCCCCGGAGGAGGGTTTCACTTCCTCTCCTGGGATAGCGAGGGCATCGAGGTCGCGAAGTGGCTGCAGGCGCGCGGGGTCGCCGCCTTCGTGCTCAAGTACCGTCTCCTCAATACCGGCGCAACCGAAGGGGAGTTCCAGAGACATCTCGGTTTTCTGTTCGGGAGAAAGTCCACAACGCCGGATGGTAAGGAGATCGTCCCCACTCCACAGGAAGAAACGGAGCGCAAAGCCATTCCCGACCTCGCCGCAGCGGATGGCAGGCAGGCGATCAGGGTTGTTCGGCAGCGGGCTTCCGAATGGGGTATAGCGCCGGATCGCATCGGTATCCTCGGTTTCTCCGCAGGCGGCGCCGTCACGATGGGCGTCGTGATGGATCCTACCGCCGACAGCCACCCGAATTTCGCCGCGCCGATCTATGGCGGCAGCACCGGGAACGCCCCTGTTCCTGCCGATGCCCCTCCCCTCTTTATCCTGGTTGCCAATGACGATGTGGGGGCTTCGGTGGGCAGCGCCCGACTCTACTCGGAGTGGAAGACCGCTGGGAAGTCGGCGGAACTGCACATCTATTCCAAGGGCGGCCACGGCTTCGGAATGAATAAGCGGGGCCTTCCTGTGGACAGTTGGATCGAGCGCTTTGGCGACTGGCTCGATGTGCAGGGGCTCCTCAAGCCGAAGTAGACAGGAAGTAGACACAAGGAAAGCCCAATGTCAACGACAGGTAAAGTCGTCCTTTTTCTGGTGGATGGGATGCGCCCGGACGCGATGATGCAGGCAGACGCACCCTTTCTGCATGGACTGCTAGAACGCGGCGCATCGACGCTCCGCTGCCGAACTGTCGTGCCCTCTTCCACACTGCCCTGCCACACGTCTCTCTTTCTGGGCGTGGAGCCGACGCGGCACGGCATCGTCACCAACACCTGGTCACCCCCTGTACGCCCGATTCCCGGTCTGGTTGAGACCTTGCAGCGCGGCGGCAAGAAGAGCGTCTTCTGCTACAACTGGGAGCCTCTGCGTGACCTCGCCGCTCCAGAGTCGCTGGCGGCCTCCTTCTTTTTGAACAACTTCGAAGAGCCGGAAGGTGTCGGGGATGTGGCGCTGGCGCGACTGACCGCGAACTGGCTGGGCAGCACCACAGAGTGGGACTTCACGTTCGTCTATCTGGGCTACACGGATACGGCAGGGCACCGTTTCGGGTGGATGTCGGAGCCTTACCTGCGTGCTATTGGGGTCGCAGATGGGTGCATCGCTCGCATCTGCGCGGCGCTGCCGTCCGACTGCCATATCCTCGTCACCTCAGACCACGGCGGCCACGACCAGACGCATGGCACAGATCGCGCCGATGACGTGACGACCCCCCTTCTGCTCTCCGGCCCCTCTGTTCCTGCGCACCATACCCTCGAACGCTCCGTCCGCATCACCGACATTGCTCCCACGATCGTTCGGCTGTTTGGTCTCACACCACCGGATGCCTGGATCGGAGACCCGATCACCTTTGCTCCGCCTTAGAAGATGGCGTAGCCGCCGGGGCCAAGGAGGGCGTCGAGGAGTTTGAGCAGGCCCCCCATCAGCAGGTCTCCGAGGATGAGGCCGAGCGCAACACCACGCATCAGGCGGAACCCGCGACTGCCTCCGAAGCGCAGGGTGAGGGTTTTGAATGCCCACCCCAGAAAGATCGAGAACAGCATCTTGTTGGCGTAGCCGACTTGAAGAGTTCCTGTCAGAGCGTAGCCCAGGGGATGCAGAGGCCAACCGGGGAAGCGAACGCGCACGATGGAGAGAGCAAGCGTGACGCCCATGCCGACCAGCAGGCCGAACGCCGAGCCGGACGTGGGGCGAATCGGGGTGAGCAGCCGCGAGGAAAGCTGCCCGACTGCGGTGGTCGGGACGACATTGGCGGTCATCATCAGTCCGTCGCTGTTGGGCGAGAGCGCCAGCGCTCCGTGCCGATAGAACTGCGTCAGGGCGGCAGGCGTTCCGACCACCAGCGCCAGTGTCACGGCTGCCAACAGCAGCAGATAGAAGCGGCCCTGCGGAAACCCTGTGGTGTCCCGGATCTTGCCGGTCTGAAAGAGGGCGGGAGCGAGCATCTGGCGGGTGTCGCGCAGATGCTGGACATGGAGCGTCAGGCGTGTCAGAGCGACGGGCGACAACGCCCCTGTCCCTGTCAGCGAGAGAATCAACTTGTCCGGCAATATCGGCGCGAGGATCCAGGTGACGCCTCCCTCCGCCATCAGCCGACTCAGCACCAGCGCCACCGCAAAATAGAAGCCGAAAAACAGCGTACTGAACCAGAGCGGCAGCCCCGTCGCCACGCACCATGCCAGCACCCCACCGACCCCAAGCAGAAAGCCTGCAAGGAAAACGCGGCTCGTCGTGGCCTCGGTCTCCTGCCCTGCTCCGTCCCGCCGCCTGCCGGGAAACGCGATCTGGCGCAGCGGCTCACGCGCGTTCCAGACGAGCAGGGCGGCGAGCACCAGAAACGCCCCGGCGGACTGCTCCTCGATATAGGGAGGCATCGCGCGAACGCCGCCGGTCGCGCCGTCGTTCCAGCCTGCCATCGCGGTCATCAACTGCTCGGCCTTATTCAGGACTAGAAAGAACCAGAGGCTGAAGGTGACATCCGCAGGAGCCAGGAACGTCACCCCGATCAGCAGCGGATAAAGATTGATGTAGAGCGGCCGCAGACTGGTCCAGGGCGGGTCGTTGACAAGCGTGGAGACGTCGTTGAAGAAGGGCACACAGGGAATGTCGGGGAGATAGGCGTGGGCAACGCCGAAGCCGTGCAGGAGCAGAGGGAAGGCCATCCCGAAACCGATCATCCGGCGCAGGAGAAGGCCGTCGGCGAGCGTCGAGGCGGGCCGGAGCGCCTCCAACGGAAGGGCGACCAGTGGAAAAGCGAGCCGCTCATACTGCACCCAGACACGCTCGAACAGGGCGCACAGACAGACGTTCGCGACCAGAAACGGCAGCAGAAACAGGCTCCAGGTCGCCAGCGGCCGCAGCCAGAACTTCCACGGCACGGCAACACCGTACCCCTCGAAGAAATGGCTCACCGCCGCTTTATCCTTGACCGCCAGCCAGTCGGGCACGTTCTGCGCGAGCGCTGTCGTCACGGCGCCTCCCCGCGCATAGTAGGTGGAGCCTACCAGCGATGTCAGCAGCGGATGCAGCATGCCACGCCCTGCCACCATATTCGCCGCCAGCCATACCCCAAGCACCACCAGCAGCTCCGGACGCGTCAACAGGGCTTCTCGGCCCCGCAATCGGGCTATCAACGCCTGGAGTCCGAAGAGCAGCCCCCACTCCAAACAGGCGGCCAGTGGTGGAAACGGCCCGGCGACCATGGTCCCGCCGACCACCATATCGCTCCACTGCACAAACAGCGTCAACGGCAAGACGCCCAACAGTGCGATCCACACAACACGCATCCTCACGGCAGGAAGCAACGAGGGAGACGATAGTTCCGAGGCAGATTTGGGGTTCGGCATTTCGCGGGCAAGTTCTGCACGGACCCGGCAGACTCCTCTACCAGGAAATTCAGAGCAGGATAAGGAGAGAAAATTCAGAGCAGGAAGGCAGGAAGAAAGGAAGGCAGGAAAAATACGAGAAAAGGTTCTGGTATAATAGAATGATGGCAACAATAGAACCAATGCGACGGGCCAACGACTGGCCCGACTTTCATTTTCAGGTCACGGAGCGGAGCGAGGAGAGCGGTGTGGCGGCGCGATGCGGACGCCTGACGCTGCCCCATGCGACCGTCGAGACGCCTGTCTTCATGCCGGTCGGTACGCAGGCCACCGTGAAAGCCATGACGCCGGGAGAGCTGCGAGAGATCGGGTTCGGGCTGATCCTTGGCAATACATACCACCTGCATCTGCGTCCGGGCGAGGAGTTGATTGCGCGGGCAGGAGGGCTGCACCGTTTCAGCGGGTGGGAAGGGGCGATGCTGACCGATAGCGGTGGGTTTCAGGTGTTCAGTCTCAGCGGCCTGCGGCGCATCGGGGCGGACGGGGTGCAGTTCCAGTCCCATATCGACGGCTCGAAGCACGAGTTCACGCCGGAGAGCGTCATGCGGATCGAGCGCGACCTTGGGGCCGACATCATCATGGCCTTCGACGAGTGCGCGCCGTATCCCTGTACGTACGAGTATGCCGTCGAGGCGATGGAGCGTACGCACCGCTGGTCGGAGCGCTGTCGGGAGGCCTACGACGGCTTCGACCGTCGCGCGGCCGGGGGCTGGCCGCAGGCGCTCTTCGGCATCGTGCAGGGCGGAGTCCACCGGGATCTCCGGGAGCAGAGCGCGCGCTTTCTGGTCGGCCTGGATCTGCCGGGTTACGCGGTCGGAGGGCTGGCCGTCGGCGAGGCGGCGGAACAGCGCAACGAATCGATCGCCTGGACGACCGCGCTTCTGCCGCTCGACAAGCCTCGCTACCTGATGGGAGTCGGGACGCCGCTAGACATTCTGGACGCCGTCGAGCGCGGCATCGATATGTTCGACTGTGTCCTGCCGACCCGCAATGCGCGCAATGCCCAGGTCTTTACGTCGGAAGGGGTGCTGAACCTGAGGAACGCGCGGTTCGCGGAGGATTTCGGACCGATCGACCCGGCGTGCGACTGCCCGATCTGTACGCGCCATACCCGCGCCTATATCAAGCATCTGTTTAAGGCCAACGAGATCCTCGGGCCACGCCTGACGACCTACCATAACCTCTACTTCTATCATCGGCTGATGGCGGGCATCCGCACGGCCATTCGCGCCGGTCGCTTTCGGGAGTTCCGAGACGAATTTACGCAGCGTTACCGGCAGAACGTTGAAACCGTCGAAGGAGACGTGAATTTATGAGTGAGACTATTGAAGTCCTGGCGAAGGACCGCGTCGCCGCTGCTCCCCTGAACGGCACGACCAACGGCGGCGCGCCTGCTGCGCCTGCGACCGCGACCGACTCGATTCATGCCGAAGTGTTCGCGCATCTTTCGGTTGTGCTGCGCGACGTTCGCAACAACCCGAAAGTGCGCGCCTACATCGAGAAAGCCAATGAGCAGATGCGTGAGATCGGCTATTCTGAGCACGGCTTGCGCCATGCCGCGCTTGTCGCCGCTATCGCCCGCAACATCTGCCTCGGACTCGATCACGATGCACGAACCGCCGAACTCGCCGCCATCGCCGGGTACCTGCACGACATCGGCTGCTGCGTCCACCGCATCTACCACCCGCAGATCGGCGCGACCATGGCGTTTCAACTGCTGGATCAGATGGGTATGGACGCGGTCGAGGTCGCGACGATCATCGGCGCTATCGGCAACCATGAGGAGCCGGAAGGCGTTCCGATCAACACTATCACAGCGGCGGTCATCATCGCGGATAAGTCGGACGTCCACTTTACGCGTGTGCAGAATCCCGATCCTACTACCTACGACATCCATGACAGGGTCAACCACGCGGTTCAGAAGTCACGCCTCGTGGTCGATAAGGTCGCGATGACGCTCACGCTCGATCTGGTGATCGACACGAAAGAGGCGACTCTGATGGAGTACTTCGAGATCTTCGTCATCCGTATGAACATGTGCCGTAAGGCCGCCGCTAAACTCGGATGCCGCTTCTGCCTGAGCGTCAACGGCGTGGAGCTCTGATGAAAACACTCTTTTGTATTCTGCTCCTGTGTCTTACGGGAGCGGCGTCCGCGCAAAGGCCAGTCAGGCCGGGGGCAGTGCCGGCGCAGAAGGCCCCCAGGCCAGGGATCGTGTCAGCGCAGCGGACGGTTGGGCCGGGGGCGGCGGCAGGGTTGCAGGCGGAGGTCCGTCCGGTTACGTTTACCTTCGTGGCCACGGGCGCGCCACACACCATCGGAGTTGCAGGCACCTTCAATGGGTGGAACGCGACAGCTACTCCGCTCCGACCGAAGTCAGATCGAGTGACCTGGACGGTGACGCTCTCGCTGTCGCCTGGTATCTATCCCTACAAATTCGTGGTGGATGGCACACGCTGGATGAACGATCCCACCGCAACCTCGCAGGACGACGGCAACGGCAACATCAACTCGATTCTGGTGGTAAAGCCGACGGAGTACGAGAGTATGCCGGGAGTTGTTGGAGACGGACGTATTACGCTTTCTGCGGTGCGGCATGAAGCCATCGGCTCCTATGTCCAACGGGTAGACAACGGTCACATAGTGCTGACGCTGCGGACCCGGCGCGACGATGTCCGCTCCTGCGATGTGATGGCGGCTACGGAGGGCGGGAAGCCCCGGCAGAACGTCGCCATGGTCCGGGGCAGCAGCGACCCGCTGTTCGACTACTGGCGTGGGACAGTGACGCTCTCCAGTTCCCTCACGCTGCGGTATGCTTTCCTGCTCGACGACGGCGGTTCGCCGCAGATCTACGACGTGCGGAACACCCTCGCCTCCGCTGCCGAGACGCCCCACTGGTTCTCCCTCGACCTGTCGCAGTATCCTCCGTTCACCGTGCCCGACTGGGTCCACGATGCGGTCTTCTACCAGATCTTCCCGGACCGATTCGCGGATGGCGACCCGGCCAACAATGGGCCGGACGCGATCCGCTGGGGCGGGCCGCCCTCGTCGTCGAAGCGCATGGGCGGGGACTTGAAGGGGATCACGGCGCACCTCCCCTACCTGCGCGATCTCGGCGTCAATGCGCTCTACCTGACACCGATTTTCACCGCTCGGAGCAGCCACGGCTACGACACGACCGACTACCATCAGGTAGACCCGCATTTCGGCACGACGACCGACCTGAAAGACCTGGCGGTCAGCCTGCACCTGCATGGCGGCCATATCCTGCTGGACGGCGTGTTCAATCATACTGGCGTCGATTTCGCCGGCTTCAAGAGTCTGGAGAAGGACGGGGAGCAGTCGCCCTACAAGAACTGGTACTTCGTAGATTCATTTCCGGTGAACGTGCAGGCCGGACAGACCCACTACAACGGCTGGTACGGCTCGCCCTGGATGCCGAAACTGAACGTCAACAATCCCCCGACCCGCGCCTACCTGCTGGAGGTGAGCACACGCTGGATCCGCGACGCCCATATAGACGGATGGCGACTCGATGCGGCCGATGAGGTGGATCACCGCTTCTGGCAGTCGTTCCGACAGACCGTACGGCGGACCGATCCGAACGCCTTTCTGGTCGGGGAGATCTGGGGCAACGCGCATGACTGGCTGCAGGGCGATCAGTTCGACTCGGTGATGAACTATCGGTTCCGGGGCGCGGTCCTCGACTTCTTTGTCTCCGGCAAATACTCCCCGTCGCAGTTCGACAGCAGCCTGGCGCATATCCGCGCCGACTACCCGCCTGCCGCCGCTGGCACGATGTTCAACATCCTCGACAGCCACGACACCGAGAGAATCCGCACCCTCTGCAAAAACGACTGGAACCGCGAGCGGCAGGCCGTGCTTTTTCAGATGACCTATCCCGGCGTCCCCTGCATCTACTACGGCGACGAAGTCGGGCTGCAGGGCGGCAGAGACCCCGACAACCGCCGCGCCATGATCTGGGACTCCGCCCAGCAGGATCAGACGATCCTCGCCTTCTACAAACGTCTTCTGGCCCTCCGCCGCGCCCACACCGTCCTGCGCCGCGGCGACTATCGCACCCTCATCGCCGACAACAACACCGCAACCTTCGGCTTCCTCCGCTCCTACGGCAAAGAGCGCGTCGTCGTCCTCTTCAACCGCAGCACCCTCCCGAAAACCATGGCTCTCACCGCAGCCCAAGTCGGCCCCACTCCTCTGACAGACTGGCTGCACACCGGCCTCACCCAGACCAAACAGGATGATGGCTTCACGGTGACGGTGCCGGGACAGGGTATTGCCGTATTGGGTACGCAATAGAGCTACGCACCTTCAGGCGGCGTGAATGATCTGTGCTGCGAACCGCTCCATCTCTTCCATTTGTGGGCTGCACTGGAGCAGCAGAAAATCGACCCCGACCGCCTCGAACTCCGCGATCCGCGCTTTTACGTGTTCCGGATCCCCGACCAGTCCCGAGCGCAGGCCACGGTTGGAGACAGAATAGTCTTCCAGCGACACCTGCTGCTCCAGCTTTGTTCCGGCCAGCCACTGCTGATAGTTAGCGTAGCCGGCGGAAGAGCTTTTGACGTCCGTGATGCGCGCCTTTTCGGCCTCGGCTTCGGCCTCCGTATCGCGCACGATGCTGTACGCGGCGACCCCGAACAGCAGCGGCGGCAGGCCATAACGCTCCCGTCGCGCCCGCATATCGGCGATCCGCTCACCGATCTTCGCGGGGGGATCGCCGTGCATCACATAGCCGTCGCAGGTCCGGGCGATAAGCTCCTTCGCCGTATCCGACTCGCCCCCGGCATAGAGCAGCGGGCGCGGGCGGGAGGGGAAAGGCTTGGGCTGCAGCACATTGTCTTCGACGTTGTAGTAGCGGCCGGTATGGGAGAAGTGATCACCGGACCAGACGCCGTCCAGAATGGCCAGCCACTCCTCGGTGCGGGCATACCGGTCTTCGTGCTGCTCGAAGGCGACCCCGTACTTCTGCGCCTCGTCTTTCCACCAGGAGGAGACGACGTTCAGCGAGAGGCGGCCCTGGCTGATCTGATCGATGTTGGCGGCCTGTTTCGCGAGCAGCGCCGGATTGTGGAAGGTGGGCCGAACCGCGACCATGATCTCCTGTTTGTGCGTGACGGCGGCGAGGGCCGCTGCCGTGGACCAGGCGTCCAGCGACGGCGCTTCGACGCCCTTGATGTCGTTGAGGTTCAGCTCGGCGACGAGGGTCAGGTCGAAACCGATCTGTTCGGCGCGTTGCGCCAGGGTGGAGACATAGTCCCAGGTCGCCTCCATCTGTTCGTCCTCGACGTTGCGCAGCCAACCGCCGAAAATGGGGAGCCAGTAACCATAGCGCATCGTCATCCTCTTGCCTCCGCGACCAGAAAGTCCACCAACCGCTCATGTGGATCGAAGCCGACGACGTTGCGCGCATCCGCCACAAAGTTCGAGAGCGCGTTCACGTCGTAGTAGACGAGCCGTCCGTCGCGGTCGTCTATCATATACTCGATGCCGCCGACGTCGATCTGCGCCGCCTGCACGATGCGCTCGACCGCCTCGATTACTTCGGTGGGAGGCGTCGTTGCTTCGACCGTGATGCCGCTCTTCGGCGCGTCGATGGGGCAGGCAGAGCGCGTCAGCTCCACCCCACCCCGCGTCTGGCAGACATCGGCAGGGCAGAGATTGAAACTGCTGCCGTCGGTGTAGACATTGATCGCATAGAGATATTTCCCGCCCAGCGTCTCCACACGGGTGATATGCCCGTTTCGGGCCGGTGTGAACTCCTGCACCAGGGCGGTGCTGTCGAGGCCGAGATCGATGGTTCCCTCCGCCGCAGCGGCGCGCAGCTCCTCGGGCGTATCGAAGCGCACGATCCCGGCCCCACTGCCGCCGATGTTCGCCTTCACGACCACGGGAAACCGCAGCCCTTCTGCCGCGACCGGAGCCAGCGTAGGATGATTGATCACACGCGCCCGCGGATAGCCGAGCCCCAACGACGTCAGCAGGCTCAACTGCAGCGCCTTGCTCGTCTCCATAGTATAGGCGCGATTGCCGTTGACCACGCGCAGCCCCTGCCGCTCCCAGTGGTCCAGTACACCCAGCGTGTAGAAGGTGCTGTTGCCGCCGCCGCGCAGATAGGCGGAGGGACTCATGCGATTGAAAACGAGGCTGTAGGCGTCGCCCTCGCTTCGGTCGGCGGGATCAAAAAAGTGGTGTGCAGCGTCCAGACGGACAAACGGAACTCCCCGGCGATCAAGTTCCGCAAACAGAGGACGGAACCAGTCGGGGTGTTCGTGGTAGATAGCGAAGGGCTTGGTGATAGGCTTCATAGCGACCTTGGAGCTTTCATCCGTAGGAGTGTTCTCAGTAAATCTTATGGGGAGGGCGGGAGCGCACGGAAACAGACGAGTTTAGGCTCTGTCATCTCCTGCATGGCGAAACGTACGCCTTCGCGCCCCAGCCCACTCTGCTTTCTGCCGCCGTAGGGCATCAGATCGGATCGGAACGACGGCACGTCGTTGACCATCACGGCCCCCGCATCTATCTCTTCGGCAGCGCGCATCGCCTCCCGCAGATCGTTGGTATAGATCCCGGCGTTCAGACCGTAAGGCGTGGCGTTGGCGAGCGCTATCGCCTCGTCGAAGGTGCGGTACGGCATCAGCAGCAAGAGCGGCGCAAACGCCTCCTCCCGCGCCAGCGGCGAGGTGGGGTCTACGTCCTTCAGAACGGTCGGCGCATAGGCGGACAACCCTACCCGTTCGCCGCCAATCAGCACGTTCGCGCCCGCCTGCTTCGCGGCCTGCACCGCTTCCGCAACGCGTGTGCATGCTTCCGGGCTAATCAGCGTGCCGACATCGGTGCGTTCGTCCAGCGGATCGCCGAGACGCAAGGCGCGAATGCGGGGCAGCAGTTCCGCGAGCAGCGCCTCCTGCACACTCTCCGCGACGAGGACGCGCTGGACGGAGATGCAGAGCTGACCGGCGACCGAGAAGCCGCCGCGCACGATGGCTTCTGCCGCATCGGCCAGGTCGGCTGTCGGCGTGAGGATCACCGGGCTGTTGCCACCGAGTTCCAGGGCGACGCGCTTGAAACCGGCGCGCCCCGGCAGTTTCATCCCGACCTCGCGACTGCCGGTAAAGGAGAGCAACGCAACGTCCGGGTGCGTCACCAGAGCGTCTCCAGCGACCGCGCCATCTCCCGTCACACAGAGCAATGCCTTTTCCGGGAGGCCAGCCTCGCGCAGCGCCTCCACCAGTCGTAGCGCGTTGAGCGGCGTCTGCTCGGCAGGCTTGAAAACGACGGCGTTGCCTCCCCCCAGAGCCGGAGCGATCTTATGCGCAGCCAGCGCCAGAGGCACATTCCAGGGCGTGATCGCGCCGACAACGCCGAGTGGGACGCGTGTCCAGTACCCGGTGCGGCCTGCACCGTTCGGCAGGGCGTCGAAAGAGACCGTCTCGCCATGCAGACGCCGCGTCTCCTCCGCCGCCAGTTGGAAGATGCCCGCAGCGCGCGCCACTTCCGCTCTGGTTTCGCGAATGGTTTTACCCGCTTCGGCCGTGATGAGGCGTGCCAGCGATTCGGTTTCACGCAGCAGGATCTGCCCGGTAGCCGCCAGAATCTCAGCGCGGCGGCAGAGCGGCATCTTCCGCATGGCGTCCGCGCCCTCTTGTGCCTGCCTGACCGCCGCTTCGACGTCCGCAACCGTGCCCGCCGGAACCTGCCCGACTTGCTCCCCGGTATAGGGATTGACAACCACGATCATGCTCTGACCCATGGCAAAACCTCAAAACAAAATTGACAGGACGATTTCAACTTACAGTGACGCCCCCATATCTCGATCTGCATTCGTCCTCCTGCAATGGGTGCAGAAGAATGGCAGTTCGAGTGGAAGGCAACCCTACCAGTTGAATGACCTGTCAATCCTGTCGAAAAAAGGCGACTATTCCCCGGCAGGAGTCGGCGGTTTGGGACGCGGGGGACGCGGTGCGGCGGGCTTGACCGACGTCGATCCGGGCCTGGCAGCAGGACGGACAGCAGGACGCACCGAAGGACGCGCCTGGGGCTTCGCCACGCTCAAGGACTTAATCTTTTCGTGAAGCTGCTCTTCGCGGCGCTTGCGGGCGCGGCGGATCTCTTTCGCTCGAATACGCAACGGACACTCCTTCGGAGGAATTCTCGGAAATGGTAGAATGGGCGGATCTGTCAACAAGACAGACAACATGCTATGATACCAGAGCCACTCCCCTTCTGTCAAACTTTCGCGGCGGCTTTTGTGGTGGGACCAGCACGGATATATTTAATTTAAGGGTACAATTTCAACTGTGGGGACAGGATGCAAAGGGGAATTTGGTGGAGGGCCTGGCTCCGCCCGAAATCAGTTGTAGACGCGATGACGAATTAACGACTCCGAGCACAGCATGTCCTAACGCCTCTCCCTGTACCTTGTCCTTACCTTCCATATCCTATCCTAATTTCCTCGATTGCTCCCTTAGGTCACACGAAATGTTCTCAGTAACGCCTGTTAATGAAAGTTCCGCCGAGGACGTAGAATATCTAGGAACGAAAGAAAAGTTTTGGTTTCATAATGGTGCGTTGGAGCGTAGCCTTTGGAAAGCGGCTCGTCCTAACACGGGAGAAGACTGGTCGGAAAAAATCGCAGAGCAAATGGCTTTGCAACTGGGCTTACCGTGTGCTCGGTATGAGCTTGCGGTCTGTGATGGCAAGAAAGGTACCATCACGCCTAATTTTGTACCGCAGGGAACATCGCTTATTCTTGGGAATGAACTTCTCGTAGCTCAGGTGAGAAACTATCCTGCGCCGGGAGTTGTCTCTAACTTCAGAACGTCGCAACATACCCTTGACATTGTGATGCGTAACATTCAGATGAGTGGCGCAGGCTTAGTGCCGGACTGGATACCTTTACCTGGGATTGAAACCGCACAAGACCTCTTTATAGGCTATTTGTTATTGGATGCTTGGATTGGCAATACGGATCGCCACCATGAGAACTGGGGGATAATAGAGCGCACAGGAAGCCCGCTGAATCCCATTCCGCAGCGCTACCTCGCGCCGACTTATGACCATGCGTCGAGTCTGGGATGCCATCTGCTGGACAGTGAACGTCAGAAACGTTTGAATACAAAAGATCAAGGCCACACCGTCGAAGCCTATACGAAGAAGGCGACATCAGCACTATATCTCAATCAGGAAGACAACAAACCTCTAAAAACGGTAGAAGCCTTTCGCCTTGCGGCTCAACGCAGTCCAGGCGCTGCTTCCGTATGGCTCGAACGATTAGCAAGCATTACTTCCGACGAGATGGTCGCGCCTTTTCAACAGATACCTGAAAACCGTATTACACAACCCGCCGCTGACTTTGCCCGAAAGATTCTGAATATTAACCGGGTTAGGTTGTTGGCCCTGGGTGAGGAGCTTAAATGAAAGCATTATTCTTAACTTGGCGCGATCCTCATCTGCGTTCCTGGTATCCGGTAGGGCGGCTGGATCTCGTTGAAGACGAATATCAATTTGTCTACTTAAAAGGTGCTCAGGAAGCATCGGAGAAAGCCGGGTTCTGTCCGTTTTTATCGTTCCCAAATCTTACCGCAACGTACGTTTCTACGGAACTTTTTCCTCTGTTCGCAAATCGCCTGATGCCGCCTTCACGCCCGGATTATGCCGAATATACCGAATGGCTAAGTGTCGCTGAACATGAGGACGATCCCATCGCACTGCTTGCACGCAGTGGGGGTCAACGGGCCACAGATACGCTTGAAGTTTTTCCGTGCCCCGCACCGGATAGCAAAGGGGAGTATCACATTCACTTTTTCGCGCATGGCCTGCGGCATATGCCAGCATGTTCTTTGGAACGCGCGGCGAACCTGCGTTCTGGCGAGCGATTACTGCTCATGCATGACTTTCAGAATGCGCACGATCCAAAAGCGCTTCTATTGCGTACAAGTGAACAGGAGCCGGGCGACGTCTATAATGTAGGATTTTGTCCTCGCTACCTCAATGATGACGTTTTTCAGTTAGTACATCCAGAAAATCTACCCCTGACGGATGCTGTAACTGTCGCTGTGGAACGCGTGAACCCTGCTCCTGCTCCCAGCCAGTTTCGCTTGTTATGCAATATGACAATGCGCTGGCCTGCTGGTTTTACCCCCTTCGCGACTGAGTTGTACCAGCCAATTGTCCCAAATACGCATGTGTAGTGGGCGATGAAGTTGTCATGCGTTTGTAACTCTCAATGCGCCAGCCCTGCAGGGCTGGCGCATCTAAATTCGATTCAGCGAGTATCAACAAGTAACATTGGTCGCTAGACCTGCCCTGTTGATCTCAAAAAGTCGGATTACACAGTTCCCCGAGTCTCGCGAGAAATCACTCATCGGAGCCCAGCCTTGATCTCATGAGATGCGAAAAATTAAATGCGCTGGCCCTGTACGGCTTTTGCCCGTGGGCGAGTATATCGCCACGAACCCTGATAGGTGTGGGCCTCGCGGACTTCCGGGTCGTCGAAGGCGGAGAGTGTCACGCCGGTTTTGCCGACAGCGTGAATGAAAGAATGGTTGTCGAGCGCCATGCCGACATGCGTGATGCCCCGATGGCGCGGATCGCTCGGGCCCCCGAAGAAGACCAGATCCCCCGCCTTCCACGGCTTGCCTGGCTCACGAAATCGGCCCAGCGATGATTCCGCCTGCAGATAGGCGTCTCGCGGCAGGGTAATACCGAGCACGGAATAGATACGCTGCACGAAGCCCGAGCAGTCGAAGCCGAACGGCGTCCCACCGCCCCACAGATAGGGCGTCCCGATAAACCGGTGCGCCAGTTCACACGCCGTCTCCCCTTGGAAATCTTCCGGTTGGGAGGGCCGATCAATCGCCTCTGAGAGCATAAACCCGATGGAGAAAGGCAGGTCGGCGGGCGAGTCGCATCCGCTGTCGGGAAGCAACACGACCGCATAGCTGCCGGTGCGAAACAGCGCTGTCTCCAGTACCGTGACCCAACTTCCCCATACTAATTTCGTTCGCAAACGGCTTCTGTCCGGCGCCTCCCAAACATCCGCCAGCGCGTGTCCAACCATAGCGGTCCAGGCGCCCGGATACCTCTCCGCCATATCTGGGAACGAAATGCCGGGTTGTAGAAGGCGCAGATGCAGCGCCCGGACCCAGCCTGTATAAGTGTCGGCCGTACGGACGTTCAAGAAGGAATCACGCTGCTCCAGCACCTGCACGATATCGCCAAAAATGCCCTGACTGACCTGTTCGCTCGAACCATTCGGCTCAGCATACAGAGGCACGACGTTATGGGTAAAGAGAGCGATGACGGTTTCCATGGAACTCCTGCAAGACGAGGACGGAATGGCCAGGGACCCGTTCCGTCCTCGTATCGTGGTGGGAAATCTATTTGTGCGCTACGGCAGGCGGGGAGGCAGGAGACTTTGCGAGGAGAAGCTCGATGTTCTCCGTGGAACGGAAGGTGTGCTTGCCGTCTTTAAGCTCGACATAGACGGTATGCTTGCCGTTGCCTGCGGGCAGGATCCAGTCGTGGTTGGGCTGATAGTCTTCCCACGCGGTCCAGGCGATCCCGTCATTGCTAAAGCGCATCTGTTTCATCGTGCCTTCCCCATAGACGTAGAGTTTTACGTCGGGCCGGGAGCAGCGATTGCAGCCGTAGTTGATGACCACCGGGAAATTGTCCAGTTGCCTGCCGAACGCCTGCGCCCAGTAATGATGGAACTTACTGGTACTGTTGACCAGATGACCGATGCCGATCTCACAGAAGTCCGGACTGAGGATGTTGGAGCGGTGACCGGGGCTCTGCATCCAGCCTTCCATGACTTCCGCGGCTGTCACCTGCCCCGCAGCCACATTCTCCCCGATAGCCTGGTAATCTTTGTATTCAAACGCGGCCAGCCGACCCTCCAGTTCTCGTCCCTCATGGTCGGTATGATCCAGATAGTCGTTGGTCGCCATATCCTGCGCCATCCAGTGCGATGCTGCCTGCAGTTGCGGGTGGAGGCGCAAGGGCGGCAGCTTATTGGCGGTGCGTTCCTTATTGACCAGATCGAGCACCTGATAAGCAATCTGCTCCTCGGTCGGCTCCTTCACAGCCTCGCCGACTTCTGCAGTCGCGGAATACTGTGCATGAATGACGGCTTTCGGTGTTACGGTGCTTTTGGGGTCGGGATACCAGACATCGAATGTGTAGCGCGTGGTTTTCTGGGGGCTATCGGTCAGAGTCGTCCGTCCGGTCACCTCGACGCCCTTCCCGAAGCGGCCTCCGGAAACGACAACCTTCGTGCCGGTAAAATACCATTTCAAAGTCACGGTCTGTCCGGGAGTGGAGGGTTTGGGAGTGACGGCGATAGCCTCCGCAGCCTGTGCCGTGGAGGGCGCCATCAGCGAGATTCCGCTGGCCAGGAACAGCAGACAGATCCTCAGCCAGAAGGTGACGATAGCGGATCGAAAAAAGGAAAACACAACGATACCTCACTCTTGATCGGAGGCCCATAGGAAACAGGAGAGCTGAATTCACGGCGTTCCGTAGCCGATCAGACATAGGGAGCGCACAGATGCGTGAATTATATCCGAATTAGAGCGAGCAGGTCAAGGAAACCCAGATTGTATTCGTCACAGGCTGGAAGGGGCTGTCAATGCGTGAAAGCGCCCTGCCAGAGACAGCGTCGATTCAGAGCGGCGCGCCGGACTCAGGTTGACGGCCGCGAGATGCTGACGTACCAGGGCGGACAGCTTGAGCAGGGCGCGCTCTTTCTCCCCATCGAACTCCGCCTGACTCATTAGACACAGATCGAGCAGACCCATCGCCTCTTCGGCGGATAATAGTAAGGGCTTCAGGTCGTTCCTCTGTTGTGACATGGCTCATATACTCCTTCAAATAGGGCCTTTTCATATTGTATAGAAACGCCCCGGAGAAAACATCCGCATAATGGCAGATTTTGCACCCCTACGTCTCCGGTTTGGATCCGCGCTGCACCTGACTATCATTATAAACGCATTCGAAGCCTGTCAACAACCAAAAAACGCACAGACGGGCTGTGAATTGCATCACAGCCCATCTGTTCTCACGGGGAGCCGAAACGGCGCTTAACGGCGAGCGGTCTTTTCGGGGGTCTCTTCGGCCAGCGCCTTTTCGATCATCTCAACGACTTCCGGCTTGTCAGGAGAGGTGCGGGCCCCGATCCGGGCGATGATCTCGCCTTTGCGATTGACGAGGAATTTGGCGAAGTTCCACTCGATCGGCGCGGAGAACATCGGATTGGCCTCTTTGTCGGTCAGGAACTTGTAGAGCGGAGCCTGCGTCTCGCCCGGCTTGACCGATATCTTGGAGAACATCGGGAAATCGACTTTATAGGTCAACGAGCAGAACTCTTTGATCTCTTTTTCGGTGCCCGGCTCCTGCATTCCGAAGTCGTTGGCAGGGAATCCCAGAATGACCAGTCCCTTCGACTTGTACTTTTTGTAGAGGGCTTCCAGCGGGGCATACTGCGGGGTATTCCCGCATTTGGAAGCGACGTTGACGATCATGACCACTTTGCCTGCGTAGCGGCCCAGGTTGACCGGCTTGCCGTCGATGTCCTTCACCACGAAGTTGAGAACGGCAGGCAACTTGACGTTGGGATAGCCGGGGGTTTTTGCGACCGAGGACTCGCCTTTGCTGTTCGCATCGACGCCGGCCGCTTTCGACTCGAAAGTCTCATCGAATTCAGCGAATGACAATTTGTGTGCCTTGTAGTAGCTGCCCCGGAAGTTACGCGCACCGCCGCCGCCTTCCGACGTATGGCAGTAGCCGCAAGAGACGTTCTCTTTTTTGGCGAACTTCGGAAACGCGTGCGCGGTCGAACCGACCAACGCGAAGAGTGCAAACGCAGCGATCGCCGTAACGACAGGCCGCGCCATTCGAACCAATGACATCGGAAGACTCCTTTTGAGTTAGATTCTCAGGTATTGACGAGGCAGAGGAGAAAGCGGTTCGCTCTTGACTCGTCCGGAAGAGGAAGGCTGGGCGTCCGAGCGGACGCAGGAACAGACGCCCGACAGACTTTCCCGGAGGGTCAGACAGTCGAGCGTCCGTGATGTTGCAACGAAGCGCGTCCGGATCGCGAGGGCCTCGATCGTGCAGGCCCTCACGATCCGGGGTCAACGCATCTCAGAGCAACTACATCTTGCCGCCCTTATCCATCTTGCCGCCCTTGTCCATCTTGCCATCCATCTTGCCCATCTTGCCGCCCTTGTCCATTTTGCCGTGACCGGTCATCTTACCGCCCTTGTGCATTTTGCCGTGAGCGGCCATCTTACCGTGCCCAGCCATCTTACTGCCCTTGTGCATTTTGCCGTGATCGGCCATTTTACCATGCCCGGCCATCTTGTCGCCGCCCATTTTACCACCCATTTTGTCCTGAGCGTAGGCGGGGTTGACAGCGAGCGTGGAGAGTCCGAGAGCGGCGACAGCGAACAGAGCGATCAAATTACGTTTCATTGGGGATTTTCCTTCCGGTGTGAGGCGACTTTGCTACCCACCGACTATCGTCAGGAGAGCGTGTGGGTTCGTCGCGTAATGTCGGTGTACAGTCACCTGCGTTGAATTGCTAGGCAAACGGGTAGTTCGCGCTGGTACTGCGAAATCCCTCCTCGCGCAACGTGGTGTAGGAACCGAAACACCGCCTGCAGTCAGGAAGTTCCGCACAATCTCCCTGTTCCAAAAAGAAATGTCTCTCCTCACGAGGACGCTGCCATTGTGCCGCGCCTTTCAGACGAGCAGGAGAAGACGACAGAACTGGGCAAGTAGTTTTCGGAAATCGAAAAATTACTGCACGATGAAGTGGTACTGGCCGCTGCGAACGCGCAGGGAGCCGGAGGCGGGTAGGGTTTGGGCCCTGCCCGCTTTTTGCAGGGTCGCGGTAGGGTTGTGGAAGCGGTCGAGAGGCAGGATGATGTTCGCCTCTGTGCCTGGCGGCACCGTCACATCCAACTGCATTCCGGTTTCGGTGCGCTGCCAGGAGACTGCTATGGTGCCATGCGGAGTCGGAACCAGACCTTTCGCCCACCAGAGATCACAGAGAGTCGGACGGATGGTGATGCGTGCGAACCCCGGCGTCTCCGGCGTCACTCCCAGCACTTTGGACGACAACTGGTAGAGCGGAGTGCCGCCCCAGGCATGGCTCCAGTCGCCCGTCTCCCACATCTCCCGAGAGGTGGAGGTCTCCGGGTTGACCTCCCAGCGTTTCATCTCGCCGGTCGCATAGGCGTCGAACAGCCCGCAGTGATCCATCGCATTGAAAACGAAGTGATAAAAATAGGGCTGGCAGTTCAGGGGGCGCTGCGCCATGACGCGGTTGAGAATGGCTGTCTGCTGCTCTTTGGGCGCGAGGTCGTACAGCACGGCGAGCACATTGACGTGGGGGCTGAACGTTTCGATGTCGGTGTCGGCCGGAAGCCACGGCCCCGGCTTGACCGTGGTCTGGAACGGCTTTCCATCGCGATAGAGGCCTTTTGACGGGTTCCAGAGCTCGCGTTGAAAGGCCGCTGCTACCGGCGGGCGGCGAGCCTGGAAGATGGCGGACCTGCCGCTGTCCCCCGTGAGGTCGGCCACCCGGACCGCGTCTGCCAGAGCCCGGTAGTAAAAGGCTGTGAGATAGCCCTGTCCGATCACGGCCGGGGGATGATGACAGGCGATCCCAGCGATATTCACCCAGTCCATGAACATATAGTCGGGCGCTTCCGAGACCAGGCCGTTCTTGCCGCGCCACGTCGCAAACCGGTCGAGCAGGCCGAACACCTGCGGCGCTAGCTCCCGCACCAGCGCGACATCTCCCGTAGTGTCGTAGTAGTCCAGCAGCATCTGAAGCCAGAGCAGGGAGTAGCTGGTATGGACGTTGATGTAGTGGTTGGTTGCGAGGAGCGCTCCGAACTTCCGTAACTCTTGCCTTGTGAGAGCAGGCTCTCGGAAGGCGTAGGCATTCAGCAGCGCCTCAATCATATAGTCGCCGGGATCGCAGATCGGCTCCTGATGATCGGGCGAGTCGAGATAGTGATCCTGCATGCAGAGTTGTGTTGCCCAGCGCGACGCTTCCCACAGGCGATCAAGATGGCTGTCGCTGCATGAGAACGCGCCTCGATTGGTCACCGGATATGAGACGAACACCGCTGCAATATCCGCGATCTCGATGGGTTGCGTGACGTGCGAAGCGGTCACATTGATAACGGTGAAACTGCTATAGAACGGCGTCTCAAAGCACTGTTCGCCTTCGATCAGATGCAGTGTGGCATCG
>JBBQPO010000039.1:0-29812 GCA_038217285.1 Chthonomonadales bacterium | reverse complement strand
GATCACGAAGTCCGTCAGACCATAGTGCGTATAGATCTTCATGATGTGCCAGAGAACGGGTTTGCCGCCGAGTTCGACCATCGGCTTCGGGCGCACCGTGGTCTCTTCACTCAGACGGCTGCCCAGTCCCCCGGCCAGAATGACGACTTTCACGGCCTAAACCTCACCCGATCTGCTGCCCGCAACGGGTTCGACGGCACCTGCCATTCGCGAGGAGCGCACGAAATATTCGACGCCGTACCACGTCAGGACCGCTGCCATGGCCAGCAGAACGCTGACGAGCGAAGTCATCAGCATACCGGGACGGCTTTTGGTAGGCGGGCGCGCTTCATCGACGACGTTATAACGACTGCTGGGCGATGCCGTCTGCATCTTTAGTTCGGCTTGATGGGTAGCGGTCGCTTCCAGAACTTTCAAATTCAGTTCGACTTCGGCGTGTAGCCGCTCAAAACCGGTCGCCGCCTGTTTGCTGACCTGAATAGTACGTTCGAACTGGGCGATCTGCGCGACGACGGTTTCGTATTCGACCTGGAGTGCCTGGCGTTTGGTATTTTCGGAGGTGTTGCCATGTAAAATTGCCTCGGCCTGGCCATGCAGATGGGCCGAAGCGATTCGGAGCCGCTCTTTCGCACGAAGTACCGGAGGAGCCTGATCCGCATATTGAATCAGGAGATCCTGCACATCCCGCTGCGCCTCGGTGTAACGCCTGCGCGCCTCCGTCAAGAGGAGGTCTTCCGTGGGGATGTGGACGATCTGCGGGGTGGCGGCTCCGACCCGCCGCTCCGTCGCCGCAATAGAAGCATCCGAAGATCGGACGTCTACTTCCAGTTGACCGCGCTTGATGAACAGCGCCTGCAGAGCCGCGAGTTCCGGGGACTGGGCGCCCGATCCCATTCCCATCGCAGGCGATCTGCTTTCGCGCACATAAGCGATCCATTTCTCGATGGACGAGTCGTAGTTGGCCCGGGCCTGTTTCATCTGCGCATCCGCCGCTTTGAGGAGCTGCGCATCCTTATCGGTATCGTTGTAGATGATATAGGTCTTCAGGGCCAGCGCATAGGCGTTGCAGACAGTCGCGGTGGCGTTACGGACACGGGTGCGCATGGCGGTGCTGTTCGGCGCCAATTTCGCAGGCGCTTCGAGGGAGGCCGTGATGTAGAGCAGACCATCGGCGGTATTGTCGTCGAAGCGTACGCCCCGCTGCAGCCGTTCGACAGCGTCCTCTAAGGTCGGCAACTGATACAACTCCTGGAGGTGGGCTGTCTTCTCCACCTGTTCGGCGAAGCGCCGACTCTTCAGTGGTCCGAGATATTTCGCTTTTCCGCTGCTTCCTCCCGTGAGGAGCGCGAGCTGTGGGGAGCCACTGGACGGCTGCGACAGCGAAATGGAGGCCATGGAGCCGAAGGTCTGCGGGTAGAAGAAGAGGCCGATCAGCAGGCAGCCGACGACGACGAGGATAGCGAGAATGATCCATGCCGGGAGCCGCTTGCGATAGATGGAGCGGAGAAGGTGACGGGTGTTCTGAGCGGTGGTGTTACCGGGAAGTTGTTCGGTCGCATTGCCTGTGGTCATCGTTGCCTGTAGACAGTGTGACGACATCGTCGCAATGGCCGGGCGGCCGGTGTTCACTGTCGAAATGAGATGGACTTGACGGGGTCGGGGAAACCGAAACTCCGCGATCCTTAAGATCGTTTGGAAACAAGTCTTGGGATTGCGGAGAGTATAGCAGACCGGTAGGAAGGCTGTCAAGAACGTCAGGCGATGGGCGGTAAAGGCGACGCTGTGGAAGCGTCCGGCAGATGCTTGCAGAGGCCCATCTGATAGAGGGCGATGGAAAGACTGGAGACATCGGCGTCGGGATAGCCGTTGCGGGAAGTCGCGATCTCGTCCGAACCTTCGCGCAACGCGACCGTCGGCAGCGTGACCGAAAGAGCGGCTTCCAGACGGCGCATCAGGGGCGCAAAATCGAGTCTTCTGAGATGCATGAGATCGTGCTTCCCTTCATCGTGAAAAGTTAAATGGCAGACGGCTGCGGCGAGGCAATGTTCCCGTCATTTGTTTCGATTAGTGGCTTGTTTGGCGTGTTCGGTTTACCGGGAGGAAATCCGCCCTTCGATTCGGAAATTAAGGGAGGCAGGGTCGTTCGCTTCTCGTCGTAGCGGAGCGGCCGTAACGCACCGGGATTGAAGGAGATCATCATGTACGTTGGAATTTTGACGGGGCCGTTCAGCGGAGAGCCGCTGGAGGTCGTCGCCGCTTTTGCCGGACAGTATGGGTTCGGAGGCCTCGAGTTAGCGACCGGGCCCGGCAGCAAGCATATCGATACGAACACCTTCGATGCGAAGGCGGCGGACGCCGTAAAAACCTTGATGGAGAAGCGTAATCTGCAGATCTCCGGCCTGGCCGCCTACAACAACGTAACGGACGGCGATCCTGAGCGGCGCAAAAAGAACATCGAGACCGTCCATCGTGCCATCGATGCGGCTTCGCTGCTGGAGATAGATGTCGTCTGCGTACTGGCCGGTCTTCCTCCCGCCGGGCAGGATCGATTCAAGACGATCGAAAAGGACTGCGCCGAGGTCTTTCCGCCCTTGATCGAGTATGCCGCCAGTAAGAACATCAAACTCGCGATGGAAAACTGGACTGCGACCAATATCCAGAACCTCGCCCACTGGGAGCGCATCTTCGAGGTGCTGCCTCAGCCGAATTTCGGCCTCAACTTCGACCCGTCGCATCTGCACTGGCAGGACATCGACTATATCGAAGCGGTAGACCGATATGGCAAGCGCATTTTCCATTCGCACGGCAAGGATACCGAAATCAAAGCGCACCGCAAACGCATTGTCGGCAATCAGGGCAGCGGATGGTGGCGGTATGTGATACCGGGGCTCGGGCAGATTCGGTGGGGCGAGTATATTGCGGCGCTGCGGCGCAACGGCTATAACGGCGTCATCTCCATAGAGCATGAGGACGATGCCGTGGAGCGCGAAGAGGGCTTCCTCATCGGGAAGAAATATCTGGAACAGTTCATCGCCTACTGAACCGATTCCTGTGAACACGGTGGGGAAGCGGGCCAGGGAACAAGTCTGCGGTGAAATAGCGGAACTTCCTTCGTGGAATGGCGTCTGTCCACTGTAGTTAGGCCACGACTGTCTAGCGTATCCCGGGAGAACCCGCCCGGCGGATGCCACTGCGTCCGCCGGGCGTTACTTTTCTCAAAAGCGGTCGAGTAGATGTCGAATCGAGGGAACAAGTAATACGAACGTACCGTCATGTGGTATGATGAAGTCGCTGAACTGCATGTGTACAGTTTTGGACTGTGAAATTTCGAAGTCGTGGCCGGTGCCTCCTGCAAACGAAAATCGGTATCCCCGTCGGCCCAGGGAACAAGCCCCCCTCCTCAAGCGTCATAACGAGCGAGGATTAACAGCTTACAAAGACCCGCTCTCTGAAAGGAGTTCCTGAAATGAAATGGTTTGCAATCGCATTGTTCGCCGCCCTGACGGCAGCGCCCGTCGTCGGTTCCGCTCAGAAACTGGTTCCGATCGGTAATATTCCGCGTGTCGAGGACAAGGCGCCCTCCCTCTGGGGCCTCGGTGGTTACGAGATCATCTACTTTAAAGCCAGCGACAGCAAGTTCACGCCGTTTGAGCGTACCGAACTGGCCGACGCCCGAACCGTGGAGATTCTTTCCCGCGTCCAGGCTCCGCAGTTGAAGCCGGAAGACATACGCTCCGAGATGCGCGGCGGCAAAGCCGTGATTACCGTCCGGAACTGGCTTCTGGTGGAAGTGCAGCCCGCAGACGCGGCAGCCGATGGCAAGTCGGTCGCGGATACCGCCAGCAGCTGGGTGGCGACGCTTCGAAAAGTTCTGCCGAAAGTGGCACCGAAGCCCTCTGAATCCGGCGTCTGATACGCGCTTCTGAACCCGACATCGAGCGGGTCAATACAGGAAATCAGGACTTCGTTCCGAAATAGTTCCTTGTTCGCACGCCGGTATCCTCTTCCGTGCATACGAACAGACGAATTTGATCGGACGGAGTCCTGTCTGCGTTCTGTTTTTGGTAACGGCAAGGGAGGTGTAACGTGCGCATTCTGGCGGAGCGGATGGCGGATGCCTCGGGCGAGAAAGAGCGCGTGGCCCTTCTTGTACGGGATGGTAAAGTGGTGTCGGTAGAGAGTTGGAATGACGCTACCCGATCAGAACCCACAGACGTCGATTGTAGAGACGCGCTTCTCATACCGGGCTTTATCGATATTCATGTGCATGGCGGCGTCGGTCGGGCCGTCATGGAAGGAACCGCTGAGGCGCTTGGCGCTATTGCCACGCATCTGGCTAGCCATGGCGTCACGGGTTTTCTGGCGACCACGGTCACGGCCCCCTGGGACGACCAGATCCGCGCCCTGAAGAGCGCAGCGGAGGCGATGCGTTCTCCGGAGAACGGCAAACTCGGCGCAGCAGTGCTGGGCTGCCACCTGGAAGGCCCCTATATCAACCCGAAACGCAAGGGCGCGCAGCCGGGGCAATATATTCTATTGCCGGATGTCGAGGATTTCCAACGCAGGGTAGGCGATTCCCTCGCGGCGGTCCGCATCGTGACGCTGGCCCCGGAGATGCCAGGCGCTCTGGAGCTTATCCGGTATCTGTCCGCCAATGGTATCGTTACCTCCGTCGGGCACACGGACGCCACCTATTCCGAGATCGACGCGGCGATCAACGCCGGCGCACACCACGTCACGCACTGTTACAATGCGATGAGTCCGCTTGGCAGTCGCGAACCCGGCGTCGTCGGCGCGGCGCTCAGTCGGTCGGAACTAACGGCGGAACTCATCTGGGACAACGTTCACGTGCATCCGGCCTCCTGCTGTGCTCTCATCAATGCGAAGCAGGCGCAGGGCGTGATCCTCATTTCAGACGGAATCCCCGGTGCGGGAATGCCGGACGGTTACGAATTTTCGCTCGGCGATCTCACGGTCGCGGTCCATGACGGCACCGCGCGTCTCCCGGATGGCACACTCGCCGGCAGCCTGCTCACCCTCGAAAGGGCGTTTGCCAATGCGCTGCCGTACAGCCTGCCGCAGCGAGCCGCTATGTCGTCGCGGAACGCGGCGACTGCTTTGGGCCTCGGGAATCGCAAGGGCCTGCTTGCCCCCGGTTTCGATGCCGACTTCGTCCTTCTCAACGCCGACGGCTTGGTCCGCCGGACGTATGTCGGGGGAAACTGTGTCTACTCCTCGGAATCGCCCTGACGGCAACCTTCGATGTAACATTGGGGATGCCAAAGTGAAGAACGGACGCGGCGAGGCGTCCGTTCTGAGGTGAGTTGAAGCGAGCGACGGACGATCTAAACGGCTACAATGGTAACCTTATTCATGACGTCGCCGACCCGCAACTGCTGCATGTTTTCGACACCTTCGGTAACCTTGCCGAACACCGCGTAGGAGTTGTCCAGATGGGGTGTCGCGCGTAAGGTGAAATAGAACTGGCTGGAGGCGCTGTTGGGGTCGGAGGAGCGGGCCATAGCCACAGCGCCGGGGCCATCGTGTTTGAGCTGCTGCGTCACCTCCAGCGGAATGGTCTGTTTGGATCCGCCCATGCCGGTTCCGAGGGGATCGCCGCCCTGAATGACGAAGCCAGGCTCATAGCGATGAAAGTTCAGGCCATTATAGAAGCCGGTCTCGACGAGCGAAATAAAGTTGGCGGTGGTCAGCGGAGCCAGTTCTTCAAACAGTTCAAATTTGATCGGACCCTTCGTTGTATCCATCAATACATATCGGTTAGCCATGACAGGAGTTCCTTCCAGGAGGGTTCAGAGGCGGAACGCACCGCTCTCCGTTGCTAGATTTTAGCACATTCCCGCCGCCGGGAGTACGAAAATCAAAAATTTAAGCTTGCCGGGAATGTTCAAGGCGGGCATAGACGAAAGCGCCCTTGCCCGGTTCGGAGAAGAGCGCTCTGGTCGTGGGATCCGGTATGGCCGGATCAGAAGTCGATGCCGGGGATCGGGAATTTGCCGTCCGTACAGAGATCGCGCACTTCGCCACGAATCTTGCGCAACACCGCTTCGTCGAAGGTGTAGTCCTTGCCTGTTTTGGTACAGGCGGTCGCGACACGGTCCATCCAGTCTGCGATCTGCACCATCTGCGGCTCTTTCATACCGCGCGTGGTGACCGCAGGCGTCCCAATTCGCAGGCCGCTCGGCGAGAAAGGCTTGCGCGGATCGTTCGGCACCGCATTGAAGTTGGTCTCCAGTCCGGCCTGGTAGAGCGCGTGGGCGTAAGGCTTGCCGGGAATTTTACGCGACTTCATGACATCTACGAGGATCAGATGGTTGTCGGTGCCGCCTGTCACGAGGACGAAGCCCCTGTCGAGCAGAGCCTGCGCGAGTGCCTTGGCGTTCGCAACGATCTGCCGGGCATACTGCCGGAACTCCTCCGTCGCGGCCTCCCGGAAGCAGACGGCGAGCGCCGCGATGGTGTTGTTGTGGGGGCCGCCCTGCAGCGCCGGGATGATCGCTTTGTCGATGCGATCCGGCAGGCTCTGCTCGGGGTTATCCTTCATGGGGCGGTTCTTACAGAGGATGAATCCGCCGCGTGGGCCACGAATGGCCTTGTGGCTGGTGGAAGTGACGACATCGGCATACGGCACCGGGTCGGGGTGTACTTTCCCGATGATCAGCCCGTTGATATGCGCGATATCGGCCACGAGGTAGGCGCCGACCTCGTCGGCGATCTCCCGGAACTTCGCGAAATCCCACGTGCGAGGATAGGCCGTTCCGCCGGCAAAAATCACATTGGGACGTTCGCGGATCGCGATGTCGCGCAGCACATCGTAGTCGAGCATCTGGGTGTCGGGGTTCATCCCCGTCACGCCCTGTTCCAGGTGATAGCCGTAGGGAACCGACTTATAGAAGACGCCGCTGAAGTTCAGGCTATAGCCGTGCGTCAGGTGGCCTCCGCTCTGGAGGTGCATTCCCATGACCTTCTCGCCTGGCTTCATCAGCGCGAAGTAGGTCGCCAGATTGGCGGGAGAGCCACTGTAGGGCTGAACGTTGGCATGATCGGCGCCGAACAGGGCTTTGGCCCGGTCGCGCGCCAGATTTTCGACCGCATCCACCAGTTCGTTGCCTTCGTAGTAGCGCTTGCCGGGATAGCCCTCCGAATATTTATTGCAGAAGACGGTCGCCATCGCCTGCATGACGGCCGCAGAGGTGTAGTTCTCGCTCGGAATCAATCGAATGATGTCGGCCTGCCGCTGCGTCTCTTGAACGGTCAGTTCGTAGATCTCCGGGTCGATCTTATGCAGTATCTCGAATTGAGAGGCGGCGGAGACAAAGGGCGTCTCGGGGTTGGCAGCGACCCTTTCCGGCAGTTCTGTCAGGGACATAGGGGTAAACTCTCCTTACTATACGGTTGCAGACAGCAGCATTGCCAGCCTGAAAATAGACGATTCTCTGCGATACAGGGCAGGATTGTACCCGGCTTACTCCTTGACTGTCAATCGGAAATTCGGCACGGACCTTCCGTCAGGGCTTCTGGCGCGATAGGGTATAATGCCGGCAAGTCGAGGTCGGAACCAGTGGGTGAGAGAGGCTGTGCATGAAAGTCGCCATGGTGACGACAATAGGGGAACGCTGCGGTATCGCGGCCTACACGCGGGCTTTGATCGACGGTCTGCAAGGGCTGCCGAATGTGGAGGTCGAGGTCATTCCGATAACGGAGGGGCGTCAGCCGATTGCTCACTATGTCGCGCAGGCGCAACGCCTGAATGCGCCCGATGTCAGCGTGGTGCATATTCAGCACGAGCATAGTTTCTGGGGCGGAGTTTTGCCCCGTCGTCCCTTTCCCCTCCGCCCCGATACCGGCTACTGGGAACTCCGTTACCTTATCCAAAAACCCATGGTCATGACGGCCCATACCACCTATTCGCTGGCCGAACTGCTTCGCCTCGACTCCGAAAGCCGCCTGCCCAAACGCCTTATCAAGCAGTTTCTCGTCAACAATACGGCCTATCGGGAGAGCGTCGATATCGCCCCCTTCATCACCGCCATGACCATCGTCCACACGGCAGCCGCGCGTAACGCCCTGATCGAACGCGGCGCGAAGCCAGAGTATGTCACGATTGTTCCCACGGGTATTCCGGCGGCGCTGCCGGCCCGAACAGGTGGGGCCGTGTTTCGGGAGAGATACGGGTTGGAGGGCAAGCGGGTGCTGACGATATTCGGCTACATCGCGCCGAACAAAGGCTACGAACTGACGTTGAAGCTGCTTCCTGCCTTACCGCCCGACGTTGTGTTGGTCATTGCGGGAGGAGCGCGCACGAAGGATATGGAGCCCTATGCGGCGCAACTTGCAGACGACGTTCGCGCCGCCGGACTGCAAGCGCGGGTCGTCGTCACCGAATATCTATCGGACGAAGAGGTTGCCGAGGTGATGGCGGCCAGTGATCTGCTGCTCGTGCCGCATACGCAGGCCACGGGCTCGTATTCCGTCACGTTCCCGCTCACGCATGGAAAGGCGATCCTGGCGTCCGACATGGACTGTTTCCGCGAAATCGAAGCGCGCGTCGACTGTCTCCAACTGTTTAAGGCCGGAGACTTGGCCGACTATCGTACAAAACTCCTCGCTCTTCTCGACGATCCGATCCGCCGCGAACGCCTCTCCGCGAACGCCCGCAAGTATGCGCAGCGGTTCTCGTGGCCACGCGTCGCCACCCTCACGCATCAGGTCTACGAACAGGCTATCGACGTCTACGGCCAGGGCCATCATCCGCACTAAGAGCCTTCTCTTTCAGTGCGATTGGCGGAGGGCTCGCAGGTTTTTCAACTCTTCCGCGCCTATCTGCTTCAATCGGTCTTCCCACTTCTTTCGATAGGGTCGAAGCGTCTCGACGAGCGTTTCGGCTACGGCCAGATCGCGATACCATTTGTGGTTGGCGGGAACGATGAACCAGGGCGCGTCAGGAGTAGCACAGCGATTGACAGCGATCTCGAACGCAGACAGGTACTGGTCCCAGAGTTCGCGCTCCTGCCAATCTGCAGGCGAGAGTTTCCAGGCTTTGGCAGGATCCTTCTCGCGCTCCAGCAGCCGTTCTTTCTGTTCGTCTTTGCTGATATGCAGCATGAACTTCAGAATGATCGTGCTGGAATCCGCGAGGAGGCGTTCGAAGTTGTTGATGTGATCGTACCGGCGCTCCAGAACGTCCGCTGGAACCAGGTTGTGCACCTTAACGACCAGCACGTCCTCATAGTGCGACCGATTGAAGATCGTGACCATTCCCTTGGCGGGCGCTTCGGAGTGGATGCGCCAGAGAAAATCGTGCGCCAGTTCGAGTGGGTTGGGGGCTTTGAACGAGGCGACACGGCAGCTCTGGGGATTCATGTAGCGCATGACGTGGCTGATCGTGCCGTCCTTTCCGCTCGTGTCCATGCCCTGCAAGACGATGAGCACCGGCGTTGTCTGGGCAGCATAGAGCAGACCCTGCAACTCCTCCAGTTCTTTACACAGGTTTTCTGTACGCTTCTCGGAGTCGGCTTTCTTCAGGCCGCCGTCGGTATCCGGATCGATGTCACGGAGCTTTACTTTCTTGCTTCCATTCAGTTTTTGCAGCAGCGCCATAGGTGGTCGCCTCCTTAGCCGTTGAGATGAAATATATGTTCCAGGGCAATGCCGACGCCATCTTCCGCATTGGTTTCTATCGTCCGACTTGCCGCCGCTTTTGTCTCCGGCTTCGCGTTGCCGACGGCAAGGCTCAGTCCGGCCCAACTCATCATGGGAATGTCGTTGTAACTATCGCCGAACGCGATGGTCTGCGCGGACGTCACCCCGAACTTGCCGGCGACCAGCGCCAGGGCCGCGCCTTTGTTCGCCTGCGGCGGCATCATCTCCAGGTACTCGTCGTTGCTCTTGGTGACGTAGAGGCCAGCGCCGAAGCGCTCGCGAAACGGAGCGAGCAGGCCGTCCGTTCGCTCTTTCGAGTCGACGATGATCATTTTGGTCGGTGACGTTCCGCGCAGGGTTTCGTAAAGTTCAGGAAGGATCTCGATAGGGGCCTGTGTACGGTCGTGGTATAGTTTGGCCCACGGCGTATAGGCGGCGCTGTAGAAATGATCGTCGAGATAGTAGTTGAACTGCAGGCATTCGTCACGCGCAAAGTCCATCACCTGGGAGGCGACATCGCCCGCAATACGCTCATGCAGCCACGTTTCGCCGGTGTGCGGATTCTTCACCATCGCGCCGTTGTAGGAGATGATCGGTGTTTCGAGGCCCATCTGTTCAACAAATCGCAGGGTTGCCTCGTGCATGCGTCCGGAGGCGATGACGACGATCACGCCCTTGGCGACGACTGCGCGCACGGCGGCAATATTGCGCGCGGAGACGGCGTGATCCGGGCCAAGCAGGGTATCATCCAGATCGATGGCACAGAGACGATAGGGTAGAGACGACACAGGCGGTTCCTTTCCATGTGGAAAACTTGACGGCTGAACGACCGAAAAGTTCCGCAAAGAGGGCCGTGTTTCCTCTATGCCGCAGAAAGAGAGCCGATGAGCAGTCCCGAATTCGACGCAGGCAGCGCGTACGCCGAACATCTCGATGCACACGATGAACTCGCCACGTTCCGCGCCCGGTTCTTCCTGCTTCCGAACGTTATCTACCTCGATGGCAACTCGCTCGGCCTGCTCTCGATGGACGCCGAGCGGGCGATCCTCGCCGTGGTTCAGCAGTGGAAGGCGCAGGGAGTCTCGGGCTGGACCGAAGCAGATCCGGACTGGTTTACGCTGGCGGAAAGTCTAGGGGCGCAGACGGCCGACATGATCGGCGCGGAAGCGGACGAGGTTATCGTCACCAACTCGACCACGGTGAACCTGCACCAACTGCTCTCGACGCTGTACGCACCCACGACCGGCCGTCCCGTCATTCTTGCCGATGATCTCAACTTTGCCTCGGACATCTACGCGCTGCGCAGCCACCTGACCCTGCGCGGCCTCGACCCCGTCTCCACCCTCGTTCTGGCTCGCAGCCGTGACGGTGTGACTCTCGCTGAGGATGACATCATCGCTGCCATGACTCCGGACGTGCAGATCGCGTTGTTTCCTTCCGTGCTCTACCGAAGCGGGCAGTTGCTCGACATAGAACGTCTGACAGCGGAAGCGCATCGGCGCGGCATCCTCATCGGCTTCGACTGCTCGCACTCCATCGGCGCCGTTCCTCATCACTTGAGTCGCTGGGGAGTCGATTTCGCGTTCTGGTGCAGTTATAAGTACCTGAACGGAGGCCCTGGGTCGGCCGCCGGACTCTACCTGAACCGGCGGCATCTCGGTCGGTTACCCGGTATGACAGGCTGGTTTGGACACAGAAAAGGGTCTCAGTTCCGTCTTGATCTGGCCTTCGAACCTGCGGAGGGAGCAGGCTCTCTGCAGATCGGTACCCCCAATATTCTGAGCATGGCCGCACTGGTGGGGACGCTGCCCATGTTTGCGGAGGCAGGACTGGAGCGGCTGCGCGGAAAATCTCTGGCATTGACGGACTACCTGATGCAACTCGTCGATAGTGAGTTGAAAGCGTTCGGGGTCGAGGTCGTGACGCCGCGCGAGCACACAAGACGGGGCGGTCATGTCGCGCTACGTCATCCCGCCGCGCGCGAACTGGGCGCTGCCCTGCGTGCATGCGGTGTCGTTCCTGACTTCCGCCCGCCGGACATTCTGCGCCTCGCGCCTGCTCCGCTCTACGTCAGCTTTGCGGACTGCCATACCGCCGTCGCCCGTCTGCGCTCCTTGCTGGAATCTCGCTCTTACGAGACGCTCATCGGAAAGGGAAGTCCCGTCACATGAACAGCGCCTCATCACCCGGACGCATCTATGACATCAGCCGGCCTGTTTCCCGCATATTGGCCGGTTGGCCCGGTGATACACCCTATCAGTTTGAGATGCTCTGCCGACTTCGTGAGGGGGCGGCGGTGAATCTCGGCTCGATAGCCATGAGTCCCCACACCGGAACTCATATCGATGCGCCTTACCATTACGATGACAAAGGCAAAACGGTAGGGGAGTTGAGGCTCGAAACGTATATCGGCCCGGCGGCTGTGGTTGGAGTCGAGGGAAGAGCGGTGATTACGCGCGAGGACATCGGCGCGCAATGGCTGCAGGCTCCCCGACTGTTGCTGCGGACGAACGGCTGGCCGGACGACACCCGGTTTCCCGACCGTATCCCCGTGCTCGATGCCGACGTTCCCGAGTGGCTGCACGCTCACGGAGTTGTACTGTTAGGCGTCGATCTGCCGTCTGTGGATCAGATCGACAGTAAAGACCTGCCCGTGCACCATGCGCTCGGAGCCTGTGAGATCGCCATTTTAGAGGGAGTCGATCTTAGAGCCGTGCCGGACGGATTTTACGAACTGATCGCGCTGCCCTTACGACTGGAAGGGGCTGACGGCTGCCCCGTCCGCGCCGTTCTCCGCAGTTAGAAACCGGCGATCATTCCGCTCGCTGTTCGATTTCACGGGGAAACGTAATGCGGAACAGAGTGCCCTGACCATACGTGCTTTTCACCTCGACACGCCCCTGCAGCACGTCGCATAAGCGCTTCACAATCGCGAGGCCCAGACCGGAGCCGGCACGAATGGAGTGGTCGGCGGAGGGGGCGCGGTAGAACTCCTCGAAAATTTTCTCCTGGTCCCCTGGTCGAATGCCTATACCGGTATCCTCGACTTCCAGAGTCCAGGTACAGGATGGGGTGGAGTAGGCCCGCACCCGTATCTGACCTTCCGGGGTAAATTTGAGCGCATTCGAGAGCAGATTCAACATGATATGCGTCAGCTTGTCGCCGTCTATGAGCACCGTTCCGAGATCGGGATCGATTTCACAAACACACTGAACCGCGCATTCGGTCAGGTCCGGGGTAAAGTTCGTGACGCACTCCCTGAGATGCGGGGAAAGGTCGAGGGGGCGTAACTGGAGCGGAATCCGACCTGCTTCGATCTGATGGTACTGTGTCAGTCCGTCGAGAAGACCGGCGAGCGCCCGTGTGCGATTCTCCATCGTGTCGAGATAGAGATCCCGTTCTTGCAGGTTGTCCTCGGCGCGAAGCAGATAGAGCACGGTCTGCATTGTTGCAAGGGGATGCCGTAAATCATGGATGACCATGCTGACGAATCGCCGCTTTTCCTCGGCGCTGGCCTGCAACTGCGCCACCAAAGAGCTTGTATGTTCCGCCGCCACACGGTGCTCTTCCAGACGCGCCAGCGCCGTGCGTTCGCGCTCCACTTCCGCGCTGACCCGCATAGCCAGCAACGACATGAACTGAACATCGGGATCGCTGAGCAGATCGTCGGAACGACCATCGAGGAAGCAGAGCGTCCCCAGCGCCACTCCTTGCGAACTGATCACTGGAACGCCGAGGTAGCGCGTCAGTTTGAAGTGGATCGCCGGGTGACCGTCAAGGTCTGGACGTTGCGTTGCGTCCTGAATGAGCATTGGCCCCATGGATTGAAGCGTGAGGAAGCAGAAGGTTCCTTGAACGGAGTTGGTGGAGAGGCGACGGATGATACGATGCGGATTTACCATGGCCCGGAACTGAAGACACCCTTCCACCGACAGATTGACCATCGCCATCGCGCCGGAGTAGTAGTCCCCGATCGCCTGGGCGATGCGTTCGAAAATGACGTTCGGGTCCGGGTCGTACAGCACACTGATCTCGTAAAGGATCTCCTGCATCCTGGGCGTCATGGCTTCTCCAAGGGCGGGATTGGGCCGCTGCCCGGCCTCGGCAGGGAGGGCGGGCTTGCAGCGGGATAGGAGACTGTTCACCATTCCTCCGTCGTGTTCCTGCTTGTGTTCGTTCACCGTCGCGATTCTGTCTGCACACCCGCTTCGCATCGACACGCACTTACCCGCGCACATCCATACGCGCTTACCCGCGCATATCCATGCCACCGTCCACAGTCAGCGTAGCTCCCGTGATAAACCCTGCCATGTCGCTGAGCAGAAAGCAGGTCGCACCGGCGATGTCGTCGGGGAGGCCGATGCGTCCGAGAGGGAATCCCCGTACGACCGACTCACGCCCGATGGAATCGATCTTTTCGGTGACCATATCGGTTTCGGTCCACGCCGGCGCTATGCAGTTGACACGAATGCGGTCGGGCGCCAGTTCCATCGCCATCGAGCGGCCGAAGACGATCTGGGCCGCTTTGGACGTTGCATAGGCCGAATAGACGGCTGATCCGCGCTGGCCGGCGGTCGAGGTGTAGATTACGATGCTGCCGCCCTGCCCCACGGCACGAAGCCGGGTGACGGCCGCCCGAACGGCGAGAAATGTTCCGCGCAGATTGATCGCCATGGTGCGGTCCCAAAACGCTGCGGTCATCTCCTCGATCGGTAGGCCCTCGAATATGCCGGCGGACACAACCAATCCGGTCAACGGACCCAGCTGTGCGATAGCGGCGTCCATGGCGACCTCTACGGAACCTTCCTCCGAGATATCGGCCTGAACGGCGCAGGCCCGACCGCCCTGCGCCGTGATGTCGGCGGCGATCTTCTCTGCCGCCGCCGCTCCCTGCACATAGTTGATACTGACCCGCGCTCCCGCCTGCGCCGCCATCTGCGCTGTCGCCGCGCCGATCCCCCGGCTTCCTCCGGCAATGAATATATGTTTGCCTGTCATCTCTATCATGTCAACACCCTTCGTTGACCGCCATGCCCACAAAACGGTGTGGAGGCGGAATGCGTGATACGGTACTGTTCTCCACCGTATGCCGGAACGCCTGCCTTGCAGGTTCAAAAAAAGTTGTCACGGCTGGACATTACCTTCGTTTTTGCGTTATACTGAGTGACAAGTTCGAGAGTACGTTTTCCGCCTGCTTCGGAACCGATGAAACCCCCGCTCATCGTTCCGACAGGCTTATCACTATTTCCGCCTCACGGCCTTCACTCGTTTCTCAGCGTCCCAGATCTTCCGGCAAAGGTAGGTGCAATATCGTGCAGTTTATACCCTACGACTCTGTGAAAACCCCGTTTGTTCGACGGTTCAAGCTCTCCTTTACGGGCTGTTGGGGACAGTCCGTTCTGCTCGCCATGATAATCGCTGCCGGCATGCCCGCGCACGCGGCCGATGGATGGAGACCTGTTCATATCCGCATTGCTGGCAAAGAGGTTGCCAACCGCATTCCTTCTATCTCAGACGGCGTGGAAACCTATGTGCCGCTGGATGTGCTGGCGCTTTTCGGGGCAGACTGGCATGTAAACGATCGCGGTGATGCCGTGCTAGTCACTTTGAAGACGCCCGAGCGTCACGGCGAGCTCGCGCTCGCGAAGCCCAATGGAGCGCCGATGGTCGCCCTTTCAGATGTGGCGAAGCTCGTGGACGGCGCCGTCGCACAGCCGGACGCCCTCGCCAAGGACGGCAAGCCTATCGTAGGCACAAAGGGGGACACGATCTATCTGTTGGCCCGCGTTACGGGCGCGAGTTGGGACGGAAACGGACTGCATGTCACCACAAGTTTCCCGGTTCCCTTCCATATCCGATCGATAGCGGAAGCGAAGCCGATGCGGGGATATATCGATCTGGTGGGCGCGCTGGTCGCCGACGAGTTTAAGCCAGCCGCCCTGCCGAGCGAAGACCCGCGTCCCCTTAAGATTCGCACGGGCCAGAATAGCGTCGATGTCGCCCGCATCGTGGTCGACCTGGCAGATGGTTCGGAACTGAAAGCCAGCGACTCGACTTCCAACTCTGAAATCAGGATCGTCGCCGGGGTCGAAAGGGTGCCAAGCCATGTGGCAGTTGGCACCCAGGGCGCTCCCGGTGGGAGACAGTCCTCCGCCGATCACACCCACGACGTTAGCGGTGCGGCGGGCAAGACGATCCGCCAGGCCGAGAAGACCGACCCACCGAAAAGCGTCGCCGGCGCAGGTTCGGGAAACTCCAAAACATCAGGAAACGTCGTGAAAGGCGCGCCCGCGAAAACACGTCCCAATATGGGGCGTCCCAGTGCCGGTAATCTGGCGTCGCGTACCTTTGTCAGGCCAGTCGAGGTGCGGGGAATATCGTTCACAACGGACAACGACACGCAGTTCCATGTCGAGGTGGCGATGAGCGGCAAAGTGCTGCCGTATATCCATTATGTGCCGGGAACGACCCAGATGGTCATGGATATTCCGAATGCCCTGTTGACTCTGCCCAACCCGGAAGACGCGGAGACGACCTGCACCCATCGACTGGTGCGGGGAATTCACGCCCGCCAGGAGCAGGATAGCCCGCCGATGACGCGGATCGTTCTGGACACGGCCCGTGTGGTCGGTTACCGATTCGATCAGACCAACGACCATATCGCGCTCGATCTGATCCTGCCGCGCAATGCGACCGGCGCGCTCTCGGACAAGGTGATCGTCGTCGATGCCGGACACGGCGGTTCGGCGACCGGAGCGCTCGGAAAGGGAGGCGGAGTCGTCTACGAGAAGAACGTCACGCTGGCGATCGCACTCAAACTGAAGGAGTGTCTGGAGGCGTGCGGCGCGCGGGTCATCATGACGCGTAATAGGGATATCGATGTGGCGCTTACGGCGCGATCCGGCCTTGCCAACGATACCGGCGCGGACCTGTTCGTCAGCATCCACAACGACTCCAACGGATCCGCCAATTCGGCCTCGGGAACCAGTACTTACTACCATAATCAGGATGCCAGCAGTCGTGCCCTTGCCACCTGTGTGCAGGAGGCGGTCATGGCGGTGACGGGGCTGCCGAGCCGGGGAGTCCTCTCCGACACCATCATGTACCAGAGTGGTTTCTCCGTGCTGCGCGACAGCAAAATGCCGGCCGTCCTGTGTGAAGTGGCCTATATCAATAATATGAATGACCGGCGTAAGTTGACGGACGAAGGATTCCAACAGCGTGTGGCTCAGGCTGTCTGCGACGGTCTGCGTCGCTATGTCGAAGGAACGCCTACCGCGCCGAACCCGTCCAGTTCCAGTGATACCACCAAGCCGTTCAACGACCCTCCGCCCGTAAATCCGACAGAAACAGGCAATGGAAGGGAGGACGGCAAATAGGGAGCTCTCATGACTAATCGCCTTCGGTTTGCTCTGCCCTGCGTGATTCTACTGGGGGCGGCGCTTTACGGCTGCCACAATGAACCTGTGGCTGCTCCCGTACAGGCCGCCCTTGCGCCCGTTGCACCGGTCCAGAAGGAAGCGGTTGTGGTTCCGACGGCGCCGGGAGGGATGACACCGATCAAGGACGCACTGACGCGCCTGCTGGCAGAGCAGGGCTCCTCCCCCTTTCCCAAAGGGACCCAGTTGATCACTCTCGATGTGAAAGAGGGCATCGCCGTCCTGGATTTCAGCAAAGGGTTTAATGCGCTGGCCAATAGTGGGGATACTACAGAATCAATGGCTATGAAGGCCCTGCGGGCCACGTTAGCGAAGTTCCCCGAGGTGCAGAAAATGCGCGTCACGGTGGAAGGCAAGCCGTTCGACAGTCAGAATACGGACTGGACAACCCCCTTTCCTGTCCGGGACGGCGCTCCAACTACCGGGGGAGAGGGGCAGGGCGGAGGAAAGTGAGGCCGCGTTCGATGGTTGATTCCAACGCTCCGATAGGCGTTTTTGATTCCGGCCTCGGAGGGCTGACAGTCGTCAGCCAGATGATGCGGTTTTTACCACAGGAACGCATTCTCTTCGTGGCGGACCAGGCCCATGTTCCGTACGGTGGACGTGACCTGTCGGAAGTGTGCGGATTCGCCTGCGGCATCAGCGAAGGCCTGTTACGAGCCGAATGCAAGGCCGTCGTGATGGCGTGCAACATCTCTTCCGCAACCGCGCTGCATACCGTCCAGGCCGAAAATCCGAACACGCTCGTTCTCGGAGTTATCGAGCCGGGAGCGCGCGCGGCGGCAAGGGCGACCGCCAATGGCAGGATCGGGGTTCTCACGACCGTTGGAACGGCCCGGAGCGCGGCGTACACGCGGATCCTTCATGCTCTCGACCCAGAAATTTATGTGCAGGAAGTGCCCTGTCCGGATTTCGTCCCGCTCGTAGAAGCGGATGCCATCTCGACACCTGCTGCTTTCCGTGCCGCCCAGGAGTATATGACGCCCCTGATGGATGCCGGAGTCGATACGGTCGTGCTCGGATGTACGCACTATCCCTTTCTGCTTTCCGTGCTTCAAAAGGTAGCCCCCGACATCTGTTTCGTGAACCCTGCCGAACAGACGGTCCTGGAATTAAGGTACGAGGTCAAAAATCGCGGCCTGGCTTCCCAGTCGGCGCATCCTGCACCCTACTGCCTGACGACGACGGGTGAGACGGCGCAGTTCGACGCCCAACTCCACCGCTTTCTCCCGCCTTCCGCCCATCCCGTTCGGCTGGCTTCCGCACGGTGGATGGGCGGGCAGCTTGTCATCGAAGACACCCATACATCGCTATCGACAGCGGAGAGACGGCTTGTGGAACACGGCTAACGCCTCCCTGCCGACCCGCACGAGTCCCCCGTCCGCGACGCGGCAGGACGGGGAGGCTTCAATCTAACTTTTGGAGAGACATCATGCCGCGAGACCTGCCCGTTTGCAATGGCAATCTGCTGATCGCCTTCGACGATAAGTACAACCTGCGAGAGCTCTATTTTCCCCATGTCGGGCAGCAAAACCACACGCTGGGTTCGCCCTGGCGGTTCGGAGTCTGGGCCGATGGCAAACTCTCCTGGACGGGAGACGAAGGCTGGGAACGGACTCTAAAGTATGAGGAAGACACGCTCGTCACCGATGTTCGCCTCGTCAACCGGGAGATGGGGCTGTCGCTCGTGTGCCACGACTGCGTCGACTGCAACTTGGACATTTTTCTGCGGAAAGTCGAAGTGGAGAACCTGTGGGACTACGAGCGCGATGTGCGGCTCTTCTGGCACCAGGATCTGAATATCAACGGCTCTCGCGAGGGCGACACCGCCTATTACGATCCCAACCGCCGCGCCCTGCTGCACTATAAGGCGCACCACTGGTTTCTGATCAGCGGAACGAATGGGCGCGAATGGGGCCTCTCCTCCTATGCCACGGGTATCATCGGCCACAATGAAGCGCAGGGAACCTGGCGCGATGCTGAAGACGGCTCGCTGGGCCGCAATCCGATCGCGCAGGGCAGCGTCGATTCCGTCGGGCGTGTCATGGTGCGGGTCAAAGACAAAGCCTCCGCCTACTACTGGATCTGTGCCGGAGAGAATCTCGCCGCTGTCACACGCCTCGATCACGAGATTCGCGACGTGGGACCGGAAACGATCCTACAGCGGGTGCGCACCTACTGGCAGTACTGGGTCACGAAAGGCGACATTCCCGCCGATATGCCGGAAGACATCACGCGCTTCTATCGGCGGAGCCTGCTGATTCTGCGAACACAGATCGACAACGGCGGCGCGATCCTGGCGGCAAACGACTCGGACGTACTGCAGTACAATCGCGATTCGTACTCCTATCTCTGGCCGCGCGACGGCGCGCTCGTGGCGCATGCCCTCGATCTCGCCGGTTATCACGAAGTCACGCGCCGCTTCTTCCAGTTGTGCGCCCAGATCGTCGACCCGAGCGGCTATTTCTGGCACAAATACAATCCGGACGGCACAGTCGGCTCTTCCTGGCATCCGTGGGCCAGTCGCGACGGCGACGCCCAGTTGCCGATCCAGGAAGACGAAACCGCGCTCGTGCTCTACGCCCTCGGGGAGCATTTCGAACGTACCGGCGACGTCGACTTTCTGCGCGGCGTCTATCGCCCTCTGATCGAGCCGGCAGGCGATTTCCTTGCCAGCTTCCGCGAACCGATCACGCGCCTGCCCGATATGTGCTGGGACCTGTGGGAAGAGCGGCGTGGCATCCATACCTTCACCGTCGCGACCGTGTGGGCAGGTTTGCAGGCCGCCGCCAAATTCGCGGGTATCTTCGGAGATCGCGAGCGCGAGAACCGCTATCTTGCCGCCGCCGATGAGATACGTCTGGCCGCCGATGCCTATCTGTTCGACAAGGAGCGCGACCGGTTTGTACGATCCATCAGCGTGGAGAAGCGCGAAATTACCGTCGATGCGACGCTTGATGCTGGCCTGTGCGGGCTCTTTCTCTGCCGGTTCCTCGGCCCCGACGACCCTCGCCTCATCTCTACGATGGAGCAGTTGGAGCAGAAACTCTGGGTCAAGACGGATGTTGGCGGGCTGGCGCGCTACGAACGCGATACCTACTACTGCTGCACCGGCGACTTCGAGCGTGTGCCCGGCAATCCATGGTTCCTCTGTACGCTGTGGCTGGCGCAGTGGCATATTCGCCGCGCCCGCTTCGTGAGCGAACTGGAGAAGCCGATCGCGTTGATCCGGTGGTGTATCGATCATGCCCTGCCGTCGGGGGTGCTCGCCGAGCAGATCAATCCCTTCTCCGGAGCGCCGCTCTCCGTCTCTCCACTGACATGGTCGCATGCAACCTATGTCGAGACGGTCTGCAAGTTGAGGGATAAGCGGCGCTCGCTGCTGCTGCGCGGCCTGAACGATGATCAGGCGTGGGGAGTGGAGCTGGAAGGGATCCTGGCGCCGGGCGAGTAGGGCAGGAAATATCGGCCTTGATGTCGAAGTCTGGCGCGTTCCGGAACCGGTTCCGGAACGCGCCAAATTCGTTTTGATTCGAGGGGAACACGCTCATGCCGCGCATAGACGGAAGAGGGAGCGCACAGATGCGCCCCGCAAAGATAACGCGGGGCTTCATGCCCAACGCGGAGGGCTCGTGCCTGATCGAGATGGGGAACACCAGAGTAATCTGCACCGTCTCCATAGAAGAGAAGATCCCGTCATTCCGAAAAGCGGAGGGACTGCCGGGCTGGGTAACCGCCGAATATGGCATGCTTCCGCGCGCCACAAACACCCGCACGCAGCGCGAAACCAAGAACGGCCCGGGCGGGCGGACGGTCGAGATTCAACGGCTCATCGGGCGCAGCCTGCGCACGGTCGTCGAGATGCCAGTCCTCGGAGACCGCACCCTCTGGATCGACTGCGATGTGCTCCAGGCGGATGCCGGTACGCGCTGCGCCGCGATTACAGGCAGCTATGTGGCCGTCGCGGAGGCGTGTCGTAAACTGGTCAATGCCAAACAGATAAACCGCATGCCGCTGCTCGGTCAGGTCGCGGCGATCAGCGTCGGGGTCGTCGGTTCCGACGAGATCCTCGACATGTGCTATGAGGAAGACGGCAAGTGCAACGTCGACCTTAACGTGGTTGCGATGGACAAAGGCCGTTACATCGAAGTCCAGGGCACGGGTGAAAAGACGCCCTTCGACCGCAATCGTTTGAATCGGCTGTTAGATCTCGCGCAGATCGGACTTGACGAGCTTTTCAGGCTTCAGCGGGCCGCGTTGGAGGGCATCCTGTGACTTTCGAGCGCAAACTTCTTATCGCCACCACCAACCTGAAGAAGGGCGGTGAGATGGCAGAGATACTGGGGGCGGCGAATCTTAACATTGCGTTTGCGTCCCTGGCGGACTATCCCGACGCCCCGGAAGTGGACGAGACGGGCGCGACGTTTCTGGAGAACGCCTATCTCAAGGCGGCAGCCGCCGTCGAACTGACCGGGCTGGTCTCCATAGCGGACGATGGAGGGCTCTGTATCGATGCCCTAAACGGCAGTCCGGGCGTCCATTCGCATCGATTTCTGGGTATGGAGACGCCGTTCTCCGAGAAGATGCGCCGGATCATGGAGATGATGGCGGACGTGCCTGTCGAAAAACGGACATGTCGCTTCCAGTGCGCTGTCGTGGTGCTCACCCCGGACGGTCGGCGCTTCGACTGTGTGGGGACCTGTGAAGGTCAAATCGGAACCGAGATGCGGGGCACATATGGGTTCGGCTACGATCCTATTTTTGTCCTGCCGGAAACAAGAAGTCACATGGCCGAACTGTCACCACAGGAGAAGCACCGTATCAGTCACCGCGGCAAGGCGCTGGAGCAGGCCATAACGGCGCTACGAACGATCTTTTAGGAAAACAAACTCCCATGACGGAACCCGAACGCACTCCGGAGCGACAGCATCACTGGTGGTCCGTCCATAGGGTGAAGCATCACATCGCCGATCTCACAGACTGCGAAGAGGCGGCGGAAAAAGGCGGCTCCTTCAAACGCGTCGTCTGTTACCTTCAGCGTCTGATCGACGCCTATAACACTCACCAGTGCGGCCTGATGGCCTGTGCCTGCGCCTACTGCGCTCTGCTCTCCCTAGTTCCTATCCTGGTGGTAGGAATTGCCGCACTCGGCTTCTTCCTGGGAGGCTCGCAACGGGCGCTGCATCAGGTTGAGGGCGCTATTCGCGCCTACGTGCCGCGAGATCCCGGAATGCTGCAGGCGGTCAACGACATTCTGAAACATATTCTTTCGGACCGTGCGCTGATCGGCGTCCTCGGGCTGGGCGGACTGCTCTACGGGGCGCATCAAGCGTTCCTTGCGCTTCAGCCGGCGATGAATATCATCTGGGGTGTCACGGAAACACGCCACTGGGTCAAACAACGGCTGATCGCCTTCGGACTGTCGTTCTATGCGATCGCGCTCATGGGCGTCAACATGGCTGCCGTCGGTCTCTTTGCCTATGTCTCCCGCTACAGTATTCCCTACGTCTCCGGTCCTATCGCGACCCACGTCTCCGGTCTACTTATCGGACTGCTGCCGATGCTGATCCTGGCCATACTATTTGCCACGCTGTACCGTGTCCTGCCCTCCTACACGGTTCCCTGGCGGGCTGCGTTTCTGGGTGCAGGCGTCGCGGCGCTCTTCTGGCAGTTGACTCTCGCAGGGTTCGGGGTCTATCTCAGCCACTATCACAGTTATGACAGGCTCTACGGGCCGCTTGGCGGACTGGTGATACTCGTCGTCTGGGCCTTCTATTCGATGAGTATTCTGCTGCTCGGCGCGGAGATCGCCGCCGACTTCGCTACCCGAAGTTATGGCATCCGCGCTGCCGAAGCACGGGCCCATTCCGGCGCCGATCTGACGGCGGCGACCGGTAAAAGCCGGTCGACGACACCGTCCGAGACGTCCTGAACAAATCTACCGTGCCTGGAACCGCCTGGACTCGTCTCTGCGTAGTGAGGATATGTCCTGGAGCCGTCACCGAACCCTGTTCGTCGTGGTTCCGGGGATGCCCTGCCGCTTTTTCGCATTCGACCTCTGTTTGGAAAGGCTGCGCGTTATGATTCAGTCTCGACTGCTTCGTCAATTCCGTGTTCGCTCCCACGCCGGGTTGCGGCCTCTGGTGGGACTGCTCTGCGTCGGCTTCCTCTTGCCGGCCTTTACGGTCCATGCCGTCGATGGCAGACTGTACGACCCGCTGCGCGTTCTCATCGTCGGCGGCGGACCAAGCCTTTCGTATAATCAGGTGGCGATCGAAAGCAACGTTCGCTATGTCCGCAAACTACTGCCGAAAGGAACGGTTCAGACGACCGTGTTCGCCGATGGCGACGCCAATCACGCCTCCGTTCTCTACGATGAGGACGTGTCCAAACAGGCGACCGGGGCGTTTCTGCTCGACCTCTTTCTGCGAGGGACCGATGGGGAGTCGGACTCCACTTCCCACTATCGCAAGCCCAATATCGGTAAGATTGACGGCCCTTCTAAACGATGGGAGTTTGCACGGCAGATCGGCAAAATCGCCCAGGAACCGGAGACGCTCAACCGCCAGCTTCTGCTCTATTTCACCGGCCACGGCAGTCCCGGCAAATCGGACTATGACAACAATGTCTACGATATGTGGGGGAAGGACGAAGTGCTGAGTGTGCGGGACTGCGCTCGGCATCTCGAAAAGCTGCCCGCCGACGCGCCGGTGACCGTGGTCATGGTGCAGTGCTTCTCCGGGGCCTTCGGCAATCTACTGTTCGAGGGTGGTGATCCGAAGGGCGATGTCATCTCGCGCGACTTCGCGGGATTCTACGCGACGGTCAACACGCGGGTCGCGGCGGGCTGTACGTCGGCGGTCAACGAAGCGGAGTACCACGACTTCACCTCCTATTTTTTCGCCGGACTCACCGGGCGGGACCGGATTGGGCGAGTGGTGACCGGCTGCGACTACAATCACGACGGTCGCGTCGGTATGAACGAAGCCTTCTGCTACACGCTCGTAAACGACGATTCAATCGACGTCCCGGTCTGCACCTCGGACGTCTTCCTGCGCCGCTTCGTCCCCATGAGCGATGCCAACGTCTTCCAGATTCCGTGGACGACCATCGTGTCGTGGGCGGACCCGGCGCAAAAGGAAGCGCTGGAAGGACTCTCGAGCCGGCTTCGCCTGAGTGGCGACGACCGACTGAAGACGGCCTACGACCGCGTTTTCCCTGGCGGGAATGGGAACGCCCGCGATCCGCAGTGGCTGGCACACTATCGGCAGGCCCAGACGAAATTCGATACGCTACTCAAGGAGGGACGTCGGACGCTCTTGAGCCGGTATCCCGACCTTCGTTCCTCCACCTCTCCTGCGTATGCGCAGGCGCGCAAAGACGCCACGGCGCGCCTGGAACGCGAGGTGGCAGACGGCAAATGGAAGGAACTGCTGGCGGCCAACAATGCCGTCGAAAAGGCCGATGAGGAGGGCGAAACGCAAAATATCGCGGAATCCAAAATGCTGCGCTTCGTGCGGCTCGGCAAGAGCGTCGTGCTCGCCCACGAGCTCCAGCAGTCCAGAACCGCTCCGATCAAAGCACGGTTCCAGAAACTGATCGAGGCAGAAGGGCGAACCCTTCTGCCTCCTGTCGGTTCTCTACTGAAGGACACGGCGCGTAACTGACCGCTAATCGGCTTTCTTGCGGGGAATGATGCGCAGGCCCAGTTCCAGCAACTGGGCGTCGTCGACTGTCGAGGGCGCGTCCATGAGCGGGTCGTAGCCAAAGCCCATTTTGGGGAACGCGATCACTTCGCGGATATTCGGCTCGTCCAGCAGGTTCATCAGCAGGCGGTCGATTCCGGTGGCGAACCCGCCGTGCGGGGGCGCGCCGTAGGCGAATGCCTCCAGGATATGGCCGAACCGCTCCTGTTGGGTCTCCCGAGAGATTCCAAGCAGATCGAAGACTCGGGTCTGAATATCGGCGCGATGGATCCGAATGCTGCCGGAACCCGACTCCTGCCCATTACAGACGAGGTCGTAACACTGCGCCCTGATTTTCGAGGGGTCGGTGTCGAAGTAGGCCAGATGTTCCTCGTAAGGCATGGTGAAGGGGTGGTGCTCGGCCTCCCATCGCTGGCCCTCCTCATTCCACTGCACCAGCGGAAAGTCGGTGATGAGCGCGAACTGGAGAACGTTCGGGTCGCGCAGGCCCTTGCGGGTTCCGATCTCCAACCGGAGCCTTCCGAGCACGTTGGCGACCACCGATGGCTTGGCGTCCGCAACGATGCAAATTAGATCGCCCGCTTCCGCCGCCACGGCCGTGAGAACCTCTTGCATGACGTCGTCGGACAGGAATTTGCTGAGTGGGGACTTCACCTCCGCCGGGTTCGGCTGTGTGACGGCGATCATCGCCAACCCCTTCGCCCCAAACGCCTTACAGAAGTTCCCCAGATCGTCTCCCTCTTTGCGGGACAGACTGGCTCCGCCGGGATAGCGGACGGCCTTTACCTGGCCCCCGTTCACCAGCGCGGATTCGAAGACGGCGAATTCGGCTGGCCGAACGATGGCACCGAGATCCACCAGTTCCAGTCCAAAGCGCAGGTCGGGCTTGTCGCTGCCAAAACGGCTCATCGCTTCGTCGTAGGTCAGGCGAGGAAAAGGTTGCGGCAACTGCTTCTCACTCAAATGCTCAACGACATCGATGGTCATGCCTTCGATGAGCTGCAGAACATCCTCCTGCTCAACGAACGACATCTCGACATCCAGTTGCGTGAACTCCGGCAGGCGATCCGCGCGTTGGGCCTCGTCGCGGAAGCAACGGGCGATCTGAAAGTAGCGCTCGCAGCCAGCGACCATCAACAACTGCTTGTACTGCTGCGGTGACTGCGGCAGCGCGTAGAAGAGGCCGGGTTCGAGACGGTAGGGAACCAGGTAGTCGCGCGCGCCCTCCGGCGTACTCTTCGTAAAAAGAGGCGTCTCGATCTCGATAAAACTCTGGCGATCCATGTAGTCGCGAATTCGCTTGATGGCCCGATGCCGCATCTCGAGCATGGCATACATTTTCGGGCGGCGCAGGTCGAGGTATCGGTATTTTACGCGCAGTGTCTCGTCCACAAGGCGCATCTGCTCCTCATCGGAGACCTGAAACGGCAGGCCGCGCGAGGCATTCAAAATCTCCAGTCCGGTCGCGGCGATTTCAATCTCCCCGGTCTCCAGGTTGGCGTTTTCCGTTCCCTGCCTCCGCGCCCTCACCACACCACGCACACTCAACACGAACTCATTGCGCAGGCTGTTGGCGGTAGCAACAAGCTCGGGTACGTCCTTCTTATCTACGACGACCTGCACCAGCCCGGTTCTATCGCGAAGATCGATGAAAACCAGATCCCCGAAGTCGCGCTGCCGATGCGCCCACCCATTCAGCACGACTTCCTTGTCGATGTCAGAGGACCGCATTGTCCCGCAGTGTTCCGTACGCTTCCAGTTGTTCACACGCTATCTCCTTCGACTCGTTTCGGTTCAGTGTTGAGCACCCGCACAGACCTTGTGCGGCGAAATCCTGTCGCCGAAATCTTTTCGTCCCCACCATGGTTTTCTCGTCCACAGGAAATGATACCGCAATTTGCCTCCGTATGGAGACGAACGCGCACAACGGTAGTGCAGATGACAGTTTCGGCGTGGCCAAAGTTACACGGAGGGGTAGCACTTCAGGAAGGAAGCGGACGGTGCAATCGGGAAATAGGGGGCATTCAGACTAGGAGTAGGGACTATGTTGCGAGTGGCGCTGGTGGGGGCAGGGGGGATGGCGCGAACGCACGCGGGGTGTTACGCTGCCATTCCGAACGCAGTAGTGGCGGGAGTAATGGATATTCGCGCGGAAGCGGCGCAGAGTCTGGCAGAAACGCATTCGGCGACCGCCTTTACCGACTTCGAGACGATGCTGACGGTAACGAGGCCCGACATCGTCGATGTCTGCTGCCCGACTCCATACCATGTCGATTATGTGTGTAGGGCTGCGGAACGGGCGGCAGAGTTGGGGATTCGGGGCATCTCGACCGAGAAGCCGATGGGACGGTCCCTGGAACAATGTGATCGCATGATCGCGGCGGTGGAAAGCGCTGGAATTCCTCTCTTTGTCGCGCAGGTCGTGCGGTTCTTCCCTGAATTTGCCTTGATGAAGCGGCAGGTCGATGCGGGTGCGGTCGGGCAGCCGGCGGCCATCCGGACCCGACGCGGTGGCCGGATGCCCCGCGCCTGGGACGACTGGTATGCCGATTTCGACCGGAGCGGCGGCTTGATCCTCGATCTGATCGTTCACGACTTCGACTGGCTGCGGTGGGTTTTTGGCGACGTCGAGCGGGTTTACGCGCGTGGCCTGGGAGACTCCTGCCTTCCGGCCTTCGACTATGCCCTGGTGACTTTGCGCTTCAAGAGCGGGGCCATCGCCCATGTGGAGGGCACGTGGAACGATCCCTCCGGGTTTAAGGTCGCGGTCGAAATCGCGGGAGACGGCGGCTTGCTCGAGTATAACTTCAACCAGCCGACTGGCACTCCGTTTCGCTCCGCCATCGCGGCGTCCGAGGGCGTACCGGGGCCAGGAGTGGACGTTCCGGAGAGTCCGGTCGCCATGAATCCCTATCAGGCCGAGTTGCAGCACTTCTGTGACTGTGTAGAGCAGGGTGTCACCCCGTGTATCACCCCACAGGACGGACGTGCCGCTGTGCAGATCGCGCTCGCAGCCATCGAATCAATGCGAACCGGGCAGCCTATCACGCTGGCTTGACTCTGGAACCTGGTACGCGGTAGAATGAACTATAGAGAAGTTAATCAGTGCCGTGTAGGTTACTGGCGTTCGCGGGGAGCAACCCCGGGGGAGCTTACACGGTGGTTTCGGTCGCGCGCCTGGGCATCCTGCAACCACTTGCGGGGAGTCCGGGCGTTTCTGACGTTTTCACCTGGATCTCCTCGCGCACCATTCGAATAGAGGAGATGGATCCCCATGACGACACACGCATCCAAGCGCCGTGCCCTGCTCAGTGTTTCGGACAAGACCGGCCTGGTCGATTTCGCACGCGGGCTGGTCGATCTCGGCTTCGAGTTGATCTCAACAGGCGGGACGGCTTCGGCCATCGCCGCTGCGGGCCTGCCGGTTCTGAATATCAGCGATGTCACTGGCTTTCCTGAGATGCTGGAGGGCCGTGTCAAGACACTGCATCCGGCGGTACACGGCGGCCTGCTCGCCGACCGGTTCAAACCGGAACATATGGAGGCTATCGCGGAGCACTCCATTCAACCCATCGATCTGGTCTGTGTCAATCTCTATCCCTTCGCAGCGACGGTCGCAAAACCGGATGTGGCGCTCGAAGACGCGATCGAGAACATCGACATCGGCGGTCCTGCGATGATTCGTTCTGCCGCGAAGAACCACACCGGCGTTCTGGTCGTGGTCAGCGCAGGGGACTATGCAGAACTTTTGAAGGAGATGCAGGACGGTGACGGTGATGTCTCCCTGCAGACCCGCCGTCGGCTTGCCGCAAAAGCGTATGCCCATACGGGACAGTACGACGCCTACATCAGCCGCTGGCTGGCGGATCGGTTCAGCGCCGAGGGCGACGCGTCTCTCACATTCCCGAAAGAGATCGCCTTCGGCTTCCAGAAAGCGCAGGACTGTCGTTACGGCGAGAACCCACACCAGAAGGCGGCGTTCTATATCGCCCCCGGCGTGTCGGAGCCTTGCGTGGCGAACGCGCGCCAACTGCACGGTAAGGAACTCTCGTTCAACAACTTCTACGACCTGAACGGCGCACTGGAGACGGTCAAGGAGTTTACGGAGGAAGATCAGGCGGCGGCAGTCGTTATCAAGCACACCAACCCCTGCGGTGTCGGCCTTGCGGACACCCTGGCGGAGGCGTTCCTGAAAGCGCGCCTCGGCGATCCTATCTCGGCATTCGGCGGTATTCTCGCCGTGACGCGGACGCTGGACGTGGCGACAGCCGAAGAGATCACCGGTAAGAACACCTTCTTCGAGGCGATCATCGCGCCCGGTTATGAGCCGGAAGCCATCAGGATCCTGACCGAGCGCAAGAGATGGGGAACCGACTTACGGCTGCTTGAAGTCGGGGATCTACGCGGATGGCGCGCCAAAGCGAAGGCGACCGGCTACGACTACAAACGCGTCGTCGGCGGAATCCTGGTGCAGGACCCAGATCATCTTGTTATCACACCCGACGACCTGAAGGTCGTGACCGAGCGCGTGCCGACGGAGGCTGAAATCGCGGAGCTTCTGTTCGCCTGGCGAGTCGTTCGGCACGTGAAGAGCAACGCCATCGTCTTTACGAAGGGTCGGCAAGTTGTGGGCGTCGGGGCGGGGCAGATGAATCGTGTGCGTTCGGTGAAACTCGCGGTCGAGCAGGCAGGCGAGGCGGCAAAGGGCGCTGTCATGGCGTCCGATGCCTTCTTCCCGTTCCCCGACGGCCCGGAAGCCGCCGCCGCCGCCGGTATCACGGCGATCATCCAGCCGGGAGGATCGAAGAAGGATTCCGAAACCATCGAGGTCTGCAATCGCCACGGTATTGCGATGGTCACCACCGGCGTTCGCCACTTCTTCCATTAAAGCTCCCACCGCGTACTCTACCCCCCGTCCCCTTCTCGAAACGGGAAGGGGGGTAGAGTACGTGAGCGAAGCAAACGAAGCAGAGAATCGACCGAGGGTTAGGTCATTCAGCCGAGGCG
>JBBQPO010000038.1:0-30158 GCA_038217285.1 Chthonomonadales bacterium | reverse complement strand
CCACCTGGAAAAACAGGGGCCAGGGAAACGAAAGGAGGTATGGCCAGTGTCACCGTTTAATGCAGCACTACCGCCAGCTAGCCTCTCTTCCTCTATTTCTACATTGTCTCTTTCCGGCGAAACCATCTCTGACCGGAGGCGCGCCGGAGACGGTCCAGCATGACTGCGCCGAGAATAACGAGTCCGAGCGCCACCTTCTGGGTATAGGGTTCGACGTTGGTCAGGTTCATGCCGTTGCGAATCACCGCGATGATGAAGGCGCCGATAAGCGTTCCGAAGATGAAGCCTTCGCCACCGACCAGACTGGTGCCGCCGACCACCACCGATGCGATGACATAGAGCTCGTAGGCCTGACCATAGGTGGGAGAGCCAGCATTGAGCTGCGACGCGGTGATCACGCCGCCGAGGCCGGCGCATAGGCCGGAAACCATATAGGCGAACAGCAGCGTCCGTTTGGTTCGAATACCGGACAGACGGGCCGCTTCCGGGTTTCCGCCGACGGCATAGATGTAACGCCCGCTGGTGGTGCGAGTCATGAAGAGATGCGCGACCAGGTAGAGCAGGAGCATCAGAACGACGGCGTTCGGGAGAGAGGCGAGATTAGCGCCACGTCCCAGCCAGATAAAGGAGGGCGGAATATCGTTGATCGACTGCCCCTGCGCCACGATAAAGGCCGCTCCACTCGCCACCTGCATCATCGCCAGTGTCGCGATAAAAGGCGGGATTTTGAACTGGGTGATCATGAGCCCGGAGAACAGTCCGACGAGGCCACACAGCGCAATCGCGATCAGCGAGGCGACGACCAGCACCGCACCGGAGGCGGAAGGTCCGCCCCAGGCTCGAATGAGCCAGGCCGTCACGACCGCAGAGAGCGCGATCAGACTGCCCACAGAGAGATCTATGCCTCCCGTGAGAATCACCATCGTCATGCCGATGGCGATGATCGCGATAACGGCGGTCTGATCGGAGACGTTGCGCAGATTGTTGGCCGAGAGAAAGGCCGAGCTTCGCCCGGACGGAGGGATCTCGATCCGCGTGTGCGCGAAGCTGGGGTTGCCAGCCTTCAGCGCGTCGAAAAACGTCCACTGGCGGCAGGTCGGCGTCGTGACGATGAGATCGACCGCCCCATCCTCCCGCGCTGCCCGCTCCAGGCCCGGCCGCACCGTGGGCGGATCCCCCTGGATCGACCGGACATGCGTATAGCCCGCACCTTTCAAGAGCGACTCCAACGTCTTCGCGAATTCGGCATCCTCCACGTCCGTCTGTCCAACGATCACGACATGGGACTGCCGGTCGGCTGCGTTGAGCGCGCGGAACAGCGACTCCGCGCCCGCTTTGCCTGTCGGTTTCTCCTCATGAACCGTCGCCCAGGTGAAGAAGACGCCGAGCAGCAGCAGGACGCCTGCCATCCCATAGCGGGCCAGCAGCGCCGGCAGAGCAGGAGGGCGCGTTCCTGCTGCCTCCGCAGTTGCGGTCGGACGGTCGTTCACTTCGCTTTCACGAGCGCCGGGTCTTTGTCGGCATCGGCTTTGGTGTAGAGGGTGGTCGGGATAAGAGTCTGCGCCTCCACCTTTTCGCCCGCCATGTACTTTGCGACGGCCTGGATGCTCATCTGCCCGATCTTATCCGGATACTGGACCGGCTCGGCATAGATCTTACCATCCTTGACCGCCTGTTTGGCCTCCAACTGCCCGTCGAATGAGATGATCTTGATCTTGCCCTGCTGGCCCGCCTTTTCGATGGCGGCGATGGCTCCAAAGGCCGTCGGATCGTTGATGCAGAAGATCCCGGCCAGGTCGGGGTTCTTCTGCAGAATGTCTTGTGCCGTTTTGTACGCTTCATCGCGCTGCGCTTTGCCGTCGAGCTGCGCCACGATCTGAAGGCCTTTCGCTCCCGCCAGAACCTCTTTAAAGCCCTTGGTGCGCAGCAGAACCGATTCGACTTCGGGGAAATCGATAATCGCGACCTTGCCCTTCCCGTTCAGCGCCTCGATCATGGCTTTCCCGGCCAGTTTGCCGCCCTCGAGGTTGTCGGTGGCGATGTGCGATACGACTTTGCTCGCCGTGTCGAGGCTGGCGATGTCGGCGGTGAAGACGGGGATGCCCGCGGTGTTGGCCGCTGAGATCGCGGTTCCGACGGAACGGGAATCGCACGGGCAGAGAATGATCGCACTCACCTTTTTGACGATGAAGTCGTTGACCTGATCCTTCTGACGGGCGGCGTCTTTCTCTCCGGCGGTAATGATGACATCGAATCCGTTCTTCTTGCCCTCTTCCACCATTGCGTCGCCCATGATCTTGAAGAACGGATTCTCCAGCGTGAGCAGAGAGACGCCGATCGTCTTCTTGGCAGCGGGCGCGGAGGAGCCAGTATCTGCGGCTCCGCCTGTCGGATCGGTACCGGGGGCCGGTGTATCGGTCTTATGGCAGCCTTGGAGGCAAACCAGCACGAGCGTCATCGTCACCGGACTCAATAGTTGTGCGAAAGCGCGTAGTCGTCTCAGCATCGTCGTATATCCTTCTGCCCTGCTTCACCGCAGGGATGTTCTGTTGCGCTCGTTTCGCGAAAGCACTCGGGCTATCCTGCACGAAATGCGGAGCAGAAGGACTGATCATGGTGGCAATCTTTGCGGTATCCTGAACTGGTGGAACGTCGGACAGGTCCGGCGCTAACCTTTTGGCAGCTCCGCCAGAGGCAGGGTACCGACGCCCACAATGCGCCGACTCGTTTCAGACTGCACGAAAGCGACCAGGCGCAGGTTCTCCCGACGCCAGTGCCGCTCTAGAGGCACGGTCACCTGGGTCGTGAATGCCGCGTTGTCCTGAACCTTGCCGAGCGTCATGAACCACCGCACGACCCCATGATGAACCAGATTGCGGCCCGCGTTTTCGCCGCTCTTCACATGAACCGCCAGATCGTCTTCCGCGACCGCCAGGACGACCGTTGCGGCCTCGTTCCGACCGGATCGCTTCTCGACCGAAACGTTCAGGTGGAGCTGTGTCGCATCCTCTGCGGTCACCCGCAAGCCCACGCCGACCTTCGGCTGCGCGGCAGCCCTGGTGATGGCGGAGAGAGCGCTGTCTGTATCGCTCCCGACGAACTCCTGCTGTCCATCGACGACAGCCTGGGGGGTGTAGACGCTGTTCAGATGAAAGTGCGCCCCGTAGTCGTACTGCCGCTGCGTGAACTTCGCTGCTGAGAATGGATCGGTCCAGCCGATGCGGTTCCAGTAGTCCACATGCTCTTCCAGGGCGATGATCTCCGCCCCTTCAACGGGTTGGGTCGTCGCCAACTTCGTGAGCAGTTTGTCGGCGCTCGGACAGCTCGAACAGCCCTCCGAAGTGAACAACTCCACCAGTATCGGGGTGCGCCCTGTCTTTGCAGATGCGGATCGGTGCCCTTGCGACTTGCGTTCGTCGGCGCGCATGTAGCCTTGCGTGACGACGGCGACCAGTGTGATAACGGCGATGCTGATCCCGCCCGAGAGGCGTCCAGGTTTCATATTGCGGCTCCTTGTGTTGCGTCGAAGATGTCGCTGAGAATCGGGGCAGGCCAATAAGTATGGACCGGACTGCGTTCCGTTATCTAGCCGAACACCATTGCTGGGCGAGAGGTTCCGGGCCGCCTCTGTCCCTTAAGACCGCCGCCCTCAAGGAGCGGTAAGCCCCCTAAAGGGGGCTGGGTCGGACATGAGCAGGGGGAAGGTGCAAGGAAACAGGCTGTCAGCCATCGCCAGTGGAGAGATTTTTTCTCTCTTTCAACCATCGCAGGCCCATTTATGGGCCTTTACCTTCCCCACAGGCCGCTCCTTTAGGGGCGGCGGTCTTAAGGGACAAGATAAGTCGCAAGGGGAGGGATGCGGTGCTTTTGGCACCTTCCCGCAACACTGTGAAAAAAATCACATGTCGAACGGCGAGAAACGCGAAACCTTTTCCCGCCTCTACCCGTCTAATTGATTGTAAGAAGCCAGAACAGTCACCAAAGTCGGAATTCGGGGATTAGATGCCGATTATCCGCACCGGTTGCAACTCGTAGCAAATAGCGCTTCCTGTTGCTAATGCGCCAATCCGCGCAGACCGATCGCCGTCCCTGACAGGCAAAACCTGTCCCGACATCCTGCCGCAACAAAAAAACGGCAGAAGAGGAGCGTCCTCCCCTGTGAGGACGAAATAGAAGAATGGTAACGCCCAAACCCATCATCGCACAAGTTTTACGCACCCTGCGGGTGCCGCCCGGCATGGTCTATGCCCTGGTCGCCGACCTCGAGCAGAATATCTGGGTCGTCGAATCCTGTCCTGCCGGTACCCGGTTCTGGACCCTGGAGCAGGCCGCCGAGCTCTCGCAAGGCCCCCGGACTCACCGCGCCCTTCAGGAGATCCTGAACCTCGGACGTGAGACGCAGCGCCGCAAGCAGGCAGCAGTGGTGGTTCACCAGAGTTTGCCGCCCGTCGCGCCGCTTCGCTCTCGCCGCGAGATGCCGACAGATCGAACCGCCCCACGACGCCAACGCAGCGAAAGCGTTCGTACCCTGATGCCGTCGCGCAGTCTCGTCGAAGCCTGAGTCGCGCATCGCCGTGAACCGAATGCAGAATGGGGCCGGAGAAAAGCTTTTCTCCGGCCCCATTCCCATCCATTCTGCTCGGTCCACGATTAGACGAATCGCATCGCCACAATCTCGTACTTCGCCGTTCCCGCCGGAATGGCGACCTCCACGATCTCCCCTACCTTGCGCTTCATCAGGGCCTTCCCGACGGGAGAGGAGTAGGAGATGCGGTCGTTGGCCGGGTCGGCGGAAGTCGCATCCACAATGATGTACTCCCATTCGTCCTCCGTCTCCAGATCCTTCACGGTGACAATCGACCCGATGCCTATTTTATCGCTGCCTCCGACCGGATCGTCTACGATCGTGGCTCGCTCCAGAAGCGCCTCGATCTCGGCGATCTTGCCATTCAATATCGCCTGCGACTGGCGCGCCGCCTGATACTCGAAATTCTCGGACAGGTCACCGTACTCGCGGGCGCGTTTGATCTGCTCGGTCACCAGCGGGCGCTCTACGGAACGGAGGCGATTAAGCTCCTCTTCCTTCTGCCTTTTGGTGGTGGCGGTCAATATAAGTTGGCCTTGTTCCATACCGTTCTCCCGGTTCGCTGAGGTTAGGGTGCAAAAAACAGAGTGCGAACGCACTCGCTCACGCGCAAGTGTTCGCACCGTAGTTAAGATACCATAGGACAGCACATCTGTCAACGGTATTTCAGGGATCTCAGATCCACCTGTAGAGGGGTCGTCGCTATCAGAGGGGATCGATCTCTTTCACCGGGCCGGTCGTCCCGCGCGGAGGCGCAGGCGTCATCTGCGTGGTGCGCCGATAGAGGGGCGTCAGAGAACCGGGGGGGTCCATCCGTAAGACGGTGTCTCCACGCCAGTTGGCGAGCAGGCGCTCTTGATCCATCTCATAGAACGTCGCCCGCTCCTCGAGCGGCCAATCGACCGTAACGACATCCCCGAGTTGCAGCGCTTCCAGCCACGCATATCCCCCGCGCAGCACCTCGTGCCGAGGGCGCACATTGTTGACATGCACCTGGATCTGGTCGGTAGTCAGATGGGGCGGAACACGCACAGCCAGAACGCCACGCGTCTTCATGAGCACTTCGACGCGGCCCGTCTGAGGAACGTAGGAGGTGACGCTAGCCCAGCGGGTATCGCGGGAGAAGTGTTCGTGGACCATGACGGCGCTCTCGGTACGGCAGATAGAGTGGTGCCAGAGGTCGTAGAGAGCCCGAGTGCCGGCGCCGTTGCAGCGCTGCATCAGGCGCGGATTGTCAGGATCGAAGGCATCGTTGAAGCGGGTCCAGCCAGCGAAACCGCCGACCGCCCGCTGTGTCACGGCATCGGTTGTCACGCCTTCCGCAGGATGTCGTGCGCCCCATACATCCTGGCAGAACGGGGCCTCCTGTCTACAATCGACCCAGTCCAGATTCAGGATCTGGCTTTCCAGCAGGTGATTGCGTCCGAAACGTTCTGCATCTCCGAAATAGGTATGGTCCCGATGCACACCCAGTAGGGTGGCGATCTCGATCATGTCCTGGGTCGCGCACAGGTCACCGTTCCAGCGGTCTTTGCCGTGCGTTCGGTGCGGGAAGAATCCGAACTCCGTCCCTAACTCGCGAACATGCTTGTACGCAGCCTCCGCCCAATCGACCATCTCCGTACGCCCGGTGACAACGCCATATTTCAGGGTTCCGAGCAGAAATCCGGTCGTGCTATGCAGATAACGTCCTGCTGTGTTGGTCATTTTGCCATCGTCGGTAAACGCTCCGGAGCGTTCGCGGTGGAAGCGAATGAGCCCTTTTGCCAACTGCAGAGCCTCGCTGTTGCCCGTGGCGCTTGCGAAACGGGCGAGCGGAAACACGATCTGCGCGCCGATGAGCAGGTCGGTCATTCGGCCTATCGGAGGCTTGCGATCCGTCCAGCCCCCTTCCGGCAGAAACGACGCCGGGTACCAGCAGGTATCGCCCTCCCAGACCACCGTCTTGTAGAGAGCATGGACGAGCCGAGTGGCGCGCTGCAGGGAATCCTTGTCGTCGAGGGCCAGATAGCGTGTCGTCCAGGCCATCAGCGCACCGCGCTGCGACCAGTCGAGTTCGACGACCGGCGCCGTGTGTGTCCATGCCTCTGCGGGCAAGACGATCAGGCCGTCCTCACGCTGACACGACGCCACGAGGGAGGCGAACGCGGCATCGGCTTCGCTCGGGGTGGTTCCCGTCATAATATGGACGAAGGTCAGCGCTTCCAACAAGCGGCCGGCGACATCGGCATAGTCCCACGGGGCATGAAATGCCATCGGGGGCTCCGTGTGCAGCTCAGCATAGGTATAAGGCTGTCCTCCTCGATCCAAATTCATCAGTCCGGTGCAGCCACCGAGGGCCAGTTGTGCCCTCGCCACAAGATCGAAGGGGCACGCGAGCACAGCCTCAACACAGGATTGCGAACCGGATAGAGCAGCAAAATCGGACATTAGGGTTCCCCTGACATGACGGCAGTACGAGACGTACGCTCGTACAAACTGCTAAATTCGACGCTGCAAGCTACATCGGTGAGCGACCATGTTCCAACACAGAGTACCCCAAAAACGGAGGGGTTGCAAGCCGATGCAAGAGCCACCCACCTCCGGGCGAATGCCGCCCCAGAACGGCCCCCGCGAGGCAGGTCGAAGCCTATGGCTTCTCTGCGGGCGTCAGCGAGATTCGCAGGGTGACGTGCTTCAGGTTTGCGAACCGCTTCGGCTCGTAGTTCAGCGTGAAGATCAGATCCTTCGGCTTGAAGTCCTGCGGTGCACGAAAGATGGCTGTCAGCTTTGCCTGCGAGCCCGGCAGCATATCCGGCGTGCTGTCCCAGTCGCCGCCGCCGCCGAAGTGCTGACCGCTGCCGGTCCGCATATCGTAGGTCGCCACCTTGACAGACGAACCATCAGCGCCCGCGAGCGCGGTCAGATTCTCCGGAATATCCCGCATCAGCAGATACTTTTTCTCGTTCGCGCCGTTCTTCACAACGATGTCCACCAGAATCAGCTTCTGATTATCGCCCGGCTTCTGCTCTAATGGACTGATCGCCGTATAGCGCTCCTGGTACCTATCGGCTTCCGTGACACCGGTCACCTGAAACCGCCATGTGCCGTCGAAAACCACGTCCCCTAACTTGCCTTGCAGTCCATTCACCTGATTGGCGCCGCCAGGCATTGAAATTTCATAGCCGTCCGCCGTCGTATGCAACGGCTGACCGAGCGCCAGTGCCACGTCGGCTACAGGCACATAGGCCGTTCCATCGATCATTTTGAGGCGAGTTGAGGCGACCTTGCCGTTGAGTACCAGTTTCTTCAGGCTCCCCTGCGCCAGCGCGAACGCCGCGCAGCCGGAGACTAACAGCAGAGCGGGCACGGCCCAGCGCCGTGCTTTGCGGCGTGGCGCCAACCCGAACAGTGCAGATAAAGACCGAGGCATTCCATCGTCTCCTTCCCAAGAACAATCCGTGTTTGCGGCGACCAGAATAGAGAGTACACAGTCCGACCGCGCCGAATGGCTCTGCCGCTGGAAGAAGCCGACCAGGCCGCCATCATTATAGTCGCTGCAACCCGAATGGTCAAGCGCGACCGTCGTCCTGTCGCAGGACAGCCTGGCACCACGCTGTCGGATTTCGAAACTGTTCACGGGGCTCAAGCCCCGCGCTGAAACGGGAAGTCCGCCTTCGCAGACTCAATGCAGCGAGTCCGCGAAGGCGGACTTGCCCTCTCAGAACGGCAATTCATTGCCGGGAATAGGGCAGGATGGCCTGGTGCCGCCCTGTCGGATTTCGGCGCAGACGACCACAGACGGAGGAAAACCAGCACGGTAAGTACAAACACAGTCTAGTCTAACTCTTGAGCGCGTCAGGGAGTGGGTCGCCTGTGTTGCTGCCGTATGCCAGTGATTGTCGTCCAAAACAGTTTCCCGCCGTGACCGTTGGCCTGCTCGTCGTCACGGCGATGGTTACCGTCGTTACCACGGCGAGCGGCCACTCGACCCATCTGCCTTCGGGGCATACCCTGCTTCTGGTCTTCGGCCTGATACCCACGCATTTTCGCCTATTCAATCTGCTAACCTACTCGTTCTTCCACGACGGTTTCGCCCATCTGCTCGTCAATCTGCTCTACCTGTGGGTGTTTGGAGCCGGGGTCGAGGCGGCAGTAGGGCGGAAACGCCTGTTGTTTTTCTATCTGACCGGCGGCGTGGTCGGCGGCATTTTTCAGGTTCTCTTCAGTCTGCGTGCCCTCTCCCCTCTCGAAGCCGGTCAACCCATCGTGGGGGCTTCGGCAGCCTGCGCCTGTCTGATCGGCCTCTTCGCGGTGCGCTACTACCGGGCGCGACTGGCGTTCGTAGGCGTGCCGTTTCAGCCGCAGGTGACGCTCGTCGTGCTGCTGTTTCTGACGGTCGAAATCGGCACAGGCGTGTATGCCCTCGTGGTCGGCGCGGTGGCGGACGGCGTGGCGCACTGGGCCCACACCGGGGGCTTCGTGGTCGGACTGGCCTGCGGTCTTTTGCTGCGCCTGGACGACGTCGGCAGCCGCGCCTACCTCCAGTCGGATGCAAAGCTCCTTCTGGACCGAACGGACCCGGGCGGAGCGATCCGGCGCTGCGAGGCGCTGCTCGCCCATGACCCGAACAATGCCGATGCCCACCGAGATATCGCGCGGGCCTGGCTGCAGCTCGACGACCGCGCCCATGCCGCCGACCACTTCACGGAAGCGTTGCGAATACGGCTGACGCGTAATGAGCGCCAGGAGGCGGCCCGCCTTTTTGCGGAGATGCTCGGTCAGGGCATCGGCGCTCGGGAGATCGGAGGCGCGCGACAGGGCACACAGAGCCTCCGCGCGCTCGCACTCGGGGCCGCACAGTTGTTGACGCTAGGCAACGCCCTTCAGGAGGCAGGCGACTACGACATGGCGGCGGACGTTCTGCGCACCGTCACCGTTTATGCCCCGGAATCCCCGGAGGCGGAAGCGGCGCTCTTACGGGTTGCTTCGCTCTACGCGACCTACCTGAACCGTCACGAAGAGGCCCAAATTCTGGCCCGGCTATTCCTGGAACGTTATCCCGAAAGCCCCTTTCGCGCCAGAGCCCGTGAACTGCTGCGAACGCTCGAAACAACCCTTGAGAATTGACGACCGTAGAGGACGAACAAAATGCGCGTACGACTCGATTATGGCAAAACAGGACTGATCGCGGACCTGCCGGATGCCAACCTTATCGGAGTGTTGGGCCTGTCACCGGCACCATCCCTGGCGAATCCGCAGGCGGCGGTCGAGGCTGCCCTGGCCGCTCCCATCGGAACGCAGCCTCTGGCGCAACTGGCTCGCGGCCGGCGAGACGCCGTGATCGTGATCTGCGACATTACGCGTCCTGTTCCCAACAAGATGCTGCTGCCGCCGATTCTGAGGACGCTGGAGGCCGCTGGGATCCCTGCGGAGCGAATCACCATCCTCATCGCCACCGGCACCCACCGTCCCAACGAAGGCGACGAGCTGCATCATCTGATCGGAGAGGAGATCGCGACCCGCTATCGCGTCGTCAACCACGATTCCCACGACCGCGCGGCGCAGCGCTATCTGGGTCTCTCCCCTAATGGAGTTCCGGTTCGCCTGGACGAGACCTACTGTGCCGCCGACTTGAAAATCACGGTCGGCCTGATCGAACCGCACTTTATGGCTGGTTACTCCGGCGGACGCAAGCTCGTCATGCCGGGGGTCGCAGATTTCGAGACCGTGCAGCGCTGGCACTGCCCCCGCTTTCTCGAATCGCCCCTGGCGACCAACGGAGTTGTCGACGGCAACCCGGTCCATGCCGAATCGCTGGCGATCACGCGCATGATGCCGCCGGATATGATCCTGGACGTAACTCTGGACGAGGCGAACCGTATCACCGGCGTGTTCGCGGGAGAGCTGGAACAGGCATGGAGGACCGGGGTGGAGTTCGCGGCACGGCATGTCCGCGCCGAAGCGCCGGAGCGGGCCGACATCGTGGTCACCTCCTGTGCGGGCTATCCTCTGGACACCACCTTCTATCAGGCGGTCAAGGGCATGGTCGGCGCCCTGCCGGTGGTAAAACAGGGAGGCACGATCATTATTGTAGCGGAGTGTGCGGAGGGAATCGGCAGTCCCCTCTTTACGCGCACCCTTCTGGAAGCCGGTGACCTGCAGCAGTTCGTCGCGCATATCTCCCAGCCCGACGTGTTTTTGCCGGAGGAGTGGCAGGTGGAAGAGCTTGCAAAAGTCGTGCGTCAGGCTGAAATCACCTGTATCGCGGGGGGTATTTCGGCAGAGCGCCTCTCCGAATGTTTCGTGCGTCCCGCCGCCACGGTCGAAGAGGCGCTGTCGGCCGCCTTCGCGCGACACGGACAAGACGCGAGCGTGCTGGCCATTCCCCGCGGTCCGTACGTCATTCCCTACGTCGGATGAGAAATCGCCCGATTCGCGTCGGCAAACAGGCGGCAACCTTGCCTTGACAAACAAACAGCACAGTTGTATACTTCGTTAGAAGTCGTTTCGTGCCGTATTCGGCACGGACGAACACCCTACGACGAACCATTTCGATGGTTGGTCCGATCTACTGGGAAGGAGGGCCGCAAAATGACACCGTGCATCCCATTCGAACCGTGTACCGCCCGCGTCCGACGCGGACAAGGAGAATCCACCTATCGTGAGGAAAACTTCGCCTGTAACCGAGATTGAACCCTCCCCATTCGCCACCGCTCCTCGTGTCGGGACGCATGAGGGACTGGTACTGAAAGTGCATAGTGGAAAATTTGTCGTCCACGCCGATGCCGACAAAGAGGTTCACCCGCATACCGTCATCTGCACCCTGCGCGGCAACCTTAAGAAGAATTTTACGTACTCCTCCAGCGGCAGCCAGCCTCGCCGCGTCACCCGCGCCAAACAACCCCTGCATTCCGACGTCGTCGCCATCGGTGACCGTGTTCTCTATACCTCCGAAGATGAGCAGACCGGTATTATCGAAGAGGTTCTGCCCCGTACTACCCGCTTTGCAAGATCCGCATTTCGAGGCCGTGAGCAGACCATGGTCACCAATCTGGATCAACTCGTCATCGTGTTCGCCTGTGTCGAGCCGAATCCCGACCTGTGGCGTATCGACCGCTGGATCGTCGCCGCCGAATGCAATGGGCTCGAACCCATGATCATCGCCAACAAACGAGACCGCACGGACGAAGCGACCTTTCAGGAGCGGTTTAGCGAGTATGCGCGGATCGGTTACAGGGTGCTGGCGACAAGCGCCAAACAGGACATCGGGATCACCGAACTACGCGCAGCGCTGCGCGGCCGCGTTTCTGCCTTTACCGGACCGTCCGGAGTCGGGAAATCGAGCCTCCTCAATTCGGTTCAGCCCGAACTCAAGCTGAATACCGGCGAGATCGGTCTCGTCACGTTCAAAGGCCGCCACACCACGACCGTCCGTGAGCTGATCCCTCTGGAAACCGGCGGATGGGTAGCCGACACGCCAGGTCTGCGCAGTCTCGAGCTTCTCGCCATGAGCCGGGAAGAGCTACAGAACGGTTTCATTGAGTTCGCGGTTCCGCTGGAGACTCCCTGTCGATTCCGCAACTGCCAGCACGAAAACGAGCCTGGGTGCAGTCTGAAAGCCGCCGTCGCCGCAGGCCAGGTTTCCCAGCGGCGTTACGACAGCTTCCTCCTCCTCGCGCGCGAACTCAAAAAGGAATAATCGTTATGGACAAACAGAAACTGTCCGGAATCATCATGGTGCCCGTCGTATTCATTGCACTTTTCCTCGCCTACCGGTCTTATCGCTCCACACTTGCGCCGGAGCCAGCGGGTGCAGGCCCGCAGAGGAGTCAAAGTTCCGGCGGCGGGGGGGCACAGGCGCAGAGCCAGGGTCCGACGCCTGCCCAGAGGATGGATGAGATGGCCAAGGAGGTAAGTCTGACTCCCGCGCAGAAGACTCAGATTTCGGCCATTCAGGACGATCTCGCCGCCAAAAGAAAAGCGTTCCCCAAGGATATGTCGCGTGAGACGCGACGGGCGCAGATGACAGCGAACCGGGCGGCGGCGGACATGAAAATCAAGGCGCTCCTCTCGCCGGACCAACAGACGAAATACGATGCCCTGCAGGCGAAGCGCCGCGCTCAAATGGCGGCGATGCGTCCTGGCGGGGGCGCAGGCGGGGGTGCGCCCGTCATGCCAAAGAACCGTCCAGGCGGAGGCATGGGAGGTTCCGGCGGTGGGATGGGCGGCAAGACGCCCGTCCGACCCGAAGCGGTACCCAGCGGCGGTAGTATGCCAGGTCCGTAGATCGGACTCCTCTCCGGAGCAGATCCGTATCGAACCGGACAGCCGACCGGCCCGGAACGTAAGAGCGTTCCGGGCCGGTTCTCGTGTTGAGCGTGTGTAGCAACCCTGTTTTCAGCTTCGACATCGTCGAGTGAAAAGCCTACTCCTGCCAGACGGACTGACGGCCCAGCATGCGTTCGAGTGCGTTGCGAAAAGGATCGCTGAACTCCGCGACCAGGTTCGTGCGGACGACGTTGAGTTTGCCGCTCTCGGGCACATGCAGGAAGACGGGCTGCGCGTTGCCGTTGCCCCGATGATGTTCCACGGTCTCCCGAACGAACCGTAGTACGCTGCGATGCGACGGGTCGAGGCGAATGACGATCCGACTGGGGCCGTTGCTGCCGCTGCCGCCGCCGACGGGAGTCAGCTCATCTGCCAGCACCTCGACGATGTGACTGCCGTCATCGTCTTCGCGCACCCGGTCACGATGGTTGGCCTTGCCCCGCAAGATGACGATTTTGTCTTTCTCCAGATGCTGCCCCTGTAGTGCGTAGACCGCCGGAAACATCGTGCAGGCCACGGTCCCCGACATATCTTCCAGGTTGAAGAACGCCATCGGTTCACCAGATTTTTTCGACGTGAAAGGTTTGATGCTCGTGACGATTCCCGCCAGGGTGATCTCGGCGCGATTCGGCATTTCGGAGAGGTCTGAGATTCGGAGCGCTCCGCGCCGTTCGAACAACGCCACATGGGCCTGTAGGGGATGATCGGAGATGTAGAGGCCGAGCAGTTCACGCTCAAATCCGAGCAGTTGCTCCCGTGGGAAGTCGGGCATCGTGGGGATGGCGATCACGACGACCTTGCCCGCCCCGGCGTCCTCGTCCCCAAACATATCGGCCAGGGAGGCCTGCCCCGACTTCTTATCGCGCTGCGCGCGTACGGCGGCCTGCAGCGCCTCGTCGAGGATCTGCACGAGGGCGCGCCGATTGCCGTGGCCCGGCAGCGCCGAGAACGCTCCGGCATGGATCAGGTTTTCGATGGTGCTGCGGGTGACCCCCGTCTCGTTCGCCATGACGCGCTGCACGAACTCGCCGAGCGAATCGAACTCCCCCCCCTCGGCGCGCGACCGCAAAATGACATCGACCGCCGCCCGTCCGACGTTCTTGATCGCGGCCAGTCCGTACCGGATGGCGTAGGCCACCTGTTTGCCGTCCTGCTCCCGCATCTCCACCGCGAAATCCGCGCTACTGTGGTTTACATCCGGCGGCAGGACTGGAACTCCCATGCGCTTACACTCGTCCATGGCCGTCAGCAGTTTGTCCGGCTTCTCGATGAAGCAGGCCAGCAGCGCCGCCATATATTCGACGGGATAGTTGGCCTTCAGGTAGGCGGTCTGGTAGGCGACCATGGCGTAGCAGACCGCGTGCGCCTTGTTGAAGGCGTAGCCGGCGAAGGGCTCCATCATGTCGAAGATCTCGTTGGCTTTTTTCTCGCTGACGCCCTTCTCTTTCGCCCCCGCGAGGAACTTCTCGCGCTGCTTCGCCATCTCCTCTTTCTTCTTCTTACCCATCGCGCGCCGCAGCATGTCGGCTTCGCCCAGGGTGTATCCGGCGATGATCTGCGCGATCAGCATGACCTGATCCTGATAGACGATGACGCCGTAGGTTTCCCCCAGCAGCTCTTGCAGCCAGGGATGCGGGTATTCGATCTTCTCCAAACCATGTTTACACCGCACGAACCGGGGAATATGCGCCATTGGGCCGGGTCGGTAGAGCGCGACCATAGCCGCCACATCGCGCACGCTGGTCGGTTTCAGCTCCTGGACATAACGCCGCATCTGAGGCGATTCCAGTTGGAAGACACCCACGCACTCGCCAGCCCCGAGCAGATCGTAAGTCTTGCGGACGTCCGGGGTATCGCCCTCCAGCGGCAGCTTGCGCACGTCGAGGGTGACACCCGTCGTCATCTGCACGTTCTTGACGGCCTGTCCCAGGATCGAGAGGTTGATCAGGCCGAGGAAGTCCATCTTCAACAGCCCGATCTTCTCGAGCGTTCCGGCGATGTACTGCGTGACGAGTCCGCCTTCTGCCGATCGGCTGAGAGGCGTATAGTAGGTCAGGGGGTAGTGGGAGATCATGACGCCGGCGGCATGCACACTGGCGTGCCGGGAGATGCCTTCGAGGCGCTTTGCGGTGTCTATCAGCTTGCGGGCCTGGGGGTCGCGTATATAGGCGTTCTTGAACTCCGGGTTGGCCTCCATCGTCTTATCGATGGTCATACCGACCGGAATGGTGGGGATCATGCTGCAGAGGCGCGCCACATCCGGGCCGGGCATCCCCAGCGCGCGTCCGGCGTCTTTGAGAACGGCCCGAGCCGCCAGCGTCCCGAAGGTGATGATCTGCGCGACACGCGCCTGAGTCGGATCGATCTTCTTGGGATCGTCGGGATCGTTGTACGCTTCCGGCGGCGTGTATTTCTGGGTGACGTATTCGATGACTTCCTGACGGCGCGTGTCCTCGAAGTCCATATCGACGTCGGGCATCTGGATACGTTCGGGATTGAGGAAACGCTCGAACGTCAGGCCATATTCGACCGGGTCGATGTCCGTGATATCTACGAGATAGGAGGCGAGGCAGCCGGCAGCCGAGCCGCGCACCCCGTAGAAGATCCCCTTCTGCTCTGCGAACTTCGCGAAGTCCCGCACGATGAGAATATACTGGGAAAATCCCGTAAACTGGATAATCCCGAGTTCGTACTCCAGCCGCTCGATTACCTTCTGCGGAGGGTTGCCGTTGTACTTGCGAAGCAGGCCCTCCTGCGCCAACTGCGTCAGGTAGGAGTGGGCATCGTGGCCCTCCGGTATACCGGGCGCGGGCATGGGCACACGGCCATACTCCAGCTTGACATCGCACCGCTCCGCAATACCGAGGGTGTTCTCGATAGCGCCCGGCACATGCCCGAACAGCTCCTTCATCTGCTGGGAGGATTTGAGGTAAAACTCCTGCGTGGCATATTTCAGGCGGTCGGTGTCGTTGACGTTCGCGCCAGTCCCGATGCAGAGCAGAATGTCGTGGGCGTCGGCGTCTTTGTCCTGGAGATAGTGAACATCGTTGGAGCAGATCATCTGGAGGTGGAGTTCATTCGCGATCTTGATGAGCTGTTCGTTACACTGGATCTGTTCGGGCAGGTTATGGTTCTGCAGCTCGACGTAGTAGTTTTCGCTGCCGAAGAGGTCCCGATAGTAGCCGCAGGCATTCCGTGCGGCCTCGTAGTCGCCGCGCATCAGATGTTGATTGATCTCGCTGCCAAGGCAGGCGGTAGTGGCGATGATGCCGTCGTGGTACTGTTCCAACAACGCGCGGTCGATGCGAGGTTTGTAGTAGAACCCGTCTACGGCAGCGATGGTGGTGAGCTTGAGCAGGTTCTTGTAGCCGTCGAGATTGCGGGCGAGCAGGACCATGTGGTACGAAGATTGATCGACACGCGCCTCTTTCGAGCGGTGACTGCGCGGGGCGACATAAGCTTCCACACCCAGAATCGGCTTGATGCCCGCACCCTTACATTTCGAAGCAAAGTCCGCCACACCGTACATGACGCCGTGATCGGTGAGGGCCAGCGAGGTCATGCCCATTTCAGCGGCGTGATGAACCAGCGAGTCCAGCCGGTTGGCTCCGTCGAGCAAGCTGAACTCGGAGTGGCACTGCAGGTGTACAAAATCGCTGCTGTCGGTCATAAGAGGGGCGGCCTTAGAGAAAATAGGTGTAGACACGTTTACCCGGCTCGCCCACTTATCTAGCGTGAACCGGCGTATCGTGCCCTACATTTAGGAGTTAACCGCTATTCTATCCCCTTTAACGCCAACATACAAGCAGACAAATTTCTATCTACCCCACCCACTTGCGTTCCCTGCAACTCCCTGATAACAACTGCGCGCCACAACGGCGAAGTATTCTTCAGAAACCCCTCTTACGTCTTCTGCCAGCGCTCGTAGATGTCCGCGATGACGTTGTCGATCTGCGCGCGGTGCGTTTCGACGTCTAGCAGACGCGTCTGTTCGGCGGCCTGCTGCAGCAGCGAAGCGATCCCGATCTGCCCGGCATCGAAAGCGTACTCGTGGCGATTGGCTTCGCTCTTCAGATGCTCCGCGCCGGTCAGATGCGGCGCGGTCTCCGTCTCCGTCTCTATGGTCAGACTCCGGCGGTCGGCGAATTCACGGCGCAGGCGCACAAAGTCGCCGTCGTAGGCGATGCGCCCCTTATCCACGAGCACGATGCGGCCTGCCAACTGCTCCAACTCGGCCATATCGTGGCTCGTCACCATGACCGTCATCCGCCGCTCCAGATTGATCTCCTTGATAAACTGGAGAATGTTTCGTTTCGCCAGCACGTCAAGGCCCAGCGTCGGCTCGTCCAGAAAGAGGATCTCCGGCTCGTGGAGCAGAGCCAACCCGAGATCAGCCCGCATGCGCTGCCCGAGGCTGAGTTCTCGGACCAGGCTCTGAAAAAACTCCTGCATACCGAGCACTTCCTTCACGAAGCCCAGCATACGGTCGTAACGTTCGCGCGTTATATTCCAAACCACCCGCTTCCACTCGAAGCTGGCTGCCACGGGATGGTCGCTCCACAACTCCGTCCGCTGCCCGAAAACGACGCCGATTCGACCGACGAACCGCACACGGTCCCGCAGTGGGTCAAAACCCAGCACTCGTACCGTGCCTTGATCCGGAGCAAGCATCCCGGAGCAGAGCTTGATCGTCGTGCTCTTCCCCGCTCCATTTGGCCCCGCGTAGGCCACGATCTCGCCCCGCTCGATCCGCATCGAGATGTCACGCAGCGCGTGAACCTCTTTGATCTTCGGTCGCAAGAGATTTCGAAACACTTCGTTCAGTCGTTCGGAACGCTGCGTCTGCCGAAACAATTTATGCACGCCTGACAGCTCAACTACGATGTCCGAAGTCGCTGTAGCGCTGGGAGCCTTTGCGGGCATAGTAACGCATTCCCTTTCTAAAGGCCGCTGCGGCAAGCAGGCCGAAACCCAGTGCGGCCAACGGCGTTTTGTAGATTCCCCACCCGGCTCTATCCATTCCCAGAAGCGCCCTGCACGGTATCCAGGCGAGAAACCCGACGGGCAGCACGGTGAGCAGTCCGAACCGCAGCAGTCCTCCGGCCCCGTTCAGCGGATACTGCTTCAGTTGGGACATCATCTCGAGAGTGGACATGTTGATCTCTTCGGCAGCGCGCGGTGCGGTAAACGCAAGACATCCCCACAGAAACTGAAATCCCAGCAGCACGGTGATCGAGGCCATCAGGTTGAGGGCCAGCGCCGTAGGGGAGACAGCCGGCGTCAACCGCGCGGACGCCCACATCAGCATTCCTGCGCCCGGCAAGAGCGTCGGGAGCCCAAAGGCGGGGCTGAACCCCTCTGTCAGCAGCGCCATCCAGAGAGGCTGCGGTTGAACCAGCAGATGATCGATCTGGCCCCGTCCGATGCGGCGACTGATGAACAGCACATTGTAGCCAAAAAACAGCCCACCGAAGCTCTGGACCAGCGCGGCATAGCCGAGCATGAAGACGATCTGGGCCTGGCTCCAGACCCCAATGCCCTGAAACCGCGCCGCCAGAAATAGCATGCCGGTCACCGCCGCAACGTTCGTGATGGTATCGGAGAGCGTCCAGACGAGAAAGGACTTGAGGTCGCGGGTCAAGAAGAGAAAGTCCAGGCGCGCATAGACCCCCCAGAGACGCAGCAGCCGTATCAGGACCGGCTGCGGTTTCTCAGCCTCCATACGCGACCATCCTTTCGCGGTTGCGCTGCCAAAGCCAGATCGCGACCGGCCACAGCAGCGCCGCCCAGAGGGCCTGCAGTGCCAGCAGCGGCACGACAGCGCCGCTTCCGATATAGATTTTTAGAGGAAGCGCGGACTGTCGCCTACCATGCCCGTCGCCTTCATCGCCGCAGACTTTCCATACTGCCGACAAACCAACGCGATCGCTTTTCCCATCAGAAGGAGTCGTTCATCCACATCGGCGGACCCTCCAACAACTGACATAGGGCCGCAAACCCTGCCTCGGAATGAACGTCCAGTCGTCCGCCGCTGCGCAGGCTCCTCGTATCCGGCGTTCCGTAGAAAGCCTGGGTGAGAGCCTGAATATCCAGAGTGATGTCCGGTGAGGCTATGACAGCCTTGACCTCTACCGATCCCTCGCTGAAATCGGCCTGCCACGTTCCGTTGTTCCACGACGCAGTTTCGTCGTGGACCTGCAACGTGACCTTGCCAGAGAAAGAGGCGTTCGGCTTCCAGGCCATGAGCACAGCAGGGACATCGACGATGCGTGCCATCGTCACTGGCCGAACCTGTGTCTTGAGATCCCAATGGTAGATCTGATGCCACAAACCATCGTCTTCGGGCGAGCGCCAACCGAAGTTTTCCACCTGCATCTCGTGCCGACGCAGCAGGCCGAGGAGCGCGCGTTGGGAGCGTGAGGTGAGCGCGACGAACTCGCGCAGCCAGGTCTCTTCGCGTTTCCAGCCCTTGAAGGTGAGATAGCCTTCCACGGTGCCCTCGCGCTCATACAGAAAGGTATAGGTGAACTCCTTGTCACTGTCGTCCAGTATCCGGTTCCAGATCTTGTCATCGCGCTCGACCAGGCCGCGATAACGCCCTGCCCAGGCAACGTAGCACGCCTTAACCGCCGGACGGTCCGCCTGCACAGCCGCGCGCACGTTTTCCGTCTCCTTGTCTGCCTTCAGGATGCCGGTCTTAACGACATAGTCGTTGCGCCGCCCGACCCAGGCCCAGCCCAGGCGCTGATAGAACTCCCAACTGAAGGGAAAGAGAGTAGAGACGAACTCGCCATTATCGCGCATCTTCTCCAGCGCATGCCGCAAGACGATGCCCGCATAGCCGCGCCCCCGGCTTGCAGGCAGACAGGCCACACCGGCGATGCCACCCATCGGGAAGACACAGTCCGGCCCGAAATGCTGCCGGTAGTGGATGATATTCACCTTCGCCTGCAGCCCGTGTTCGTCCCAAAGACCGTAGGAGGTCGCGGGCAGACGGTTCGGATCTTTGAGGCGATCCCGGGCGAAATCGTCATCCCGTGCGCCCTGATTAAACGCCTGCGTTCCCAGCACAAATGCCTCTTGCAGCTCCGCATCGGTAATCTCACGTAACTCCACTGTCGTCTCCTTTGAACCGGTTTATGGCCCTTCGAAACATTTGTAAAAAAGGGCTTGACATCCGCAATTCTACCTGCGATAATAGTCTTGACTTGAAAGGAGGTGGTGGCTTTCATGAATGATAGTCAACGAGGTGGGCAGGCGGTCTAGCCTGTTTTAGCCATCGGGTTATGAACGGGCAACCGTCCTGACCCGCCTGCAATAGCCCGGTACGCGCAAGCGTATCCGGGCTATCCTTCTTTTTAGCTCCTCCCCCAAACCTTCGCCATCCCTACGCAAAACGCCACCGGCACGAAAGTTGCTGCCGGTGGTGCCTTTACTCCGTCCGGTAAGGTCAGGCGGCGGGTCCACTCCACTGCGCGATGCGGTCGGCGAGACTGTTCAGAAAGTTCGCGGCCTCGATACCGTAGATAAGGCGATGATCGAACGTCAGCACCAGGTTCGCTTTCAGGCCGCCGTCTTGCACATAAGGGGCGCCCAGGAACAGAATACCGATGGCAGGCGAAACCAGCACAGGGATCGCGTCTTCGATTCCGGTCGCCCCGAGATAGGTCAACAGCAGTTGCGTGTCGGAATCGATCTGGTCTTCGCCATTTCGGGCCGCATGGATGTGTGCCTTTACGCTCTGCAGAAACGTCGCGAAGTCCAGCGTATCCGCCGCCGGCACCACCGCCGTCGTCAGCTCTTCGTTCGGGCGAGCGACCGCGATGCCAAGATTGATATGCGCCGACTCGCGAACAACTTCTTCGCCGATCAGCGTAGACCGAAATTTCGGAAACTCCCGGACCACCTGGGCCACGCAGTAGGCGAACGTCTGAAACTCGGTTGGGCGCGGTTCGGCTCCGCGCGCTCGTTCCGCCACGACAAAATCGCGGACGGCATTCCAGGCGACCGGGCGGCGAATCGTTCCTGCGACGACGACCTGTGCGCTGCGGCGTAGACGATAGGCGAATGTCCGCTGCTGTGCGGAGAGTGTATACTCCACGTACTCTGCTGCCGAGAGCGGCGTGGGACTGGTTTTTGCAGCGAGATAGGCGTCGACATCCGCCGGCATCAGTTTACCGGAAGGAGCCCGAATGCGCAGCATCTCCTCTTCCGCGATTCCTCGCTCACGGCAGTAGGCGCGCGTTCTCGGCGGCACAACGACCGGCCTCGTTACCGAACCTGAAAGGGGATTCTCGGACTTGCTTCCCTCTCCTTGTTTGATCGCGGTATCGGTGGAGTTTGAGAGAGCAGAGGCCTCCACAGTCTCCGTCTCGATACGCGCAATCGGCGCTCCGACAGGCAGAATGGCACCCGGTTCGGTCAACCATTCGGTCAGAATGCCGTCGAACGGTGCCTCGACATCCAGCGTATCCTTGTCTGTCTCCATACTGTAGAGAAGCTCATCGCGCCGAATGCGATCTCCAGGCTGCTTTTGGAGTTCGAGGATCCGAACCTCGGTGAGTCCTTCTCCCATCTGTGGGACCAAAACGTCCACGATTGCCATTCCATTTTCCTAACATCTTATCTCTAGGGGCTATACGCCGCGATTACTGCGCGGTAAGACGGTCGACCAGGGGCACCCGGAGTCTTTGCCTATTCTGTTTCACCCGGCGGTGGCTTGTGCAGGGTACATCGGTGCATTTTCGCGGCTTCGGCTGCGGTGACTCGGACAACCTTCGACGTCGGACACCACTTTCCAGCTCTTGCTCCGCTCTCGACACAGACCTGGACACTCACCAGTTCCGGCTGCGTCGAACGCGGCGGAACAGCGTTACGGGTCGTAGGTGGAGACGGCGTCGAAGGTTCGGCCGTGCCACCGCGCGCCGGATCGGTTCCTCCGTCCGGCGGCAGGGGATCGACGGGGGTCGTCGGAGGCGCCGTCTCGCCGGTACCGGGAGGGTCCGGCATCATGTCTCCACTGTTGTCCGGGTTTGTAGATCCAGTGTCGCCTGTTGTGGAAGGAGTTGGTTTGACGATGATCGGCTTCTTTTTTATCCGTGGAGGTCGCGGCTTCTCGTCACCCACGGTCTGATTCGGGTCTTCCGGAGGCCCTACCGTCGCGTCCGTGACCAGCAGGCGGAACTTACGCTCTTCGGGCACGGCTTTGAGCATGAAGTCGTGCCAGATTGGAGCGCATACCGTGCCTCCGAACGCTCCGGGCATCTCTCGGTAGAGGTACCGCTTCCGTCCCTTGCCCCCGACTTTCACGTTCGCAACCCAGATGGCGGTCGTCAATTCCGGCGTATAGCCTACAAACCAGACATCACGGCTGTCATTGGTCGTGCCTGTTTTGCCCCGCGCATTCTCGACGATCCCGCTCTGTTCGTTGCCGCGCGCCGCCACACCGGTCCCACGCTGGACCACCGCGTCGAACGCCGTGTTTATCTGATCGACAGTGCTCTGCTTGAGGATATTGGTTTCGATGTCCGGCGTGTTCTCTTCGATGATGTTGCCGTTGCCGTCGGTGATGCGAACGACCGACATCGGATGCGCCCGGTTGCCGTTCATGGGAAAGATAGAATAGGCGGAGCAGATATCGAGCGGGCGCACGGCGCTCGCGCCGATGGCCGTCGGCAGGTACGGATCGAGGCGTGTGGTGATCCCCATTTTGTGCGCATACTGGATCACGGTGCGAATGCCTACCTTCGAGGCCACCTGCACTGCAATCGAGTTGGAGGAGAGGGCGATCGCCGTGGCGAAGTCGAGCGTCCGGTCTGTCTCCCCTTTCACGCCGCGATGTTTCGGATCCCCCGGATAGGCGAAATAGGTATCGGGCAGTGAATCTTCCAGTTTGTACGTATCGGTGTCGAAAGCCGCACTGTAGACAAAGGCTTTGAAGGCGGAACCCGGCTGCCGCCGCCCCTGGGTGACGGCGTTGAAACGACTGGCACGATAGCTGCGGCCGCCGACCAACGCCCGAATATAGCCTGTCTTGTTGTCCAGCGAGACAATGGCGCCCTGATTGGCGCCGTTGTTGGCGTTCTTGATCCCATGTTCAAGCGCCGCTTCCGCCATCTTCTGCATCTTGAAATTCAGCGTGGTTTCGATTTTGAGGCCGCTGTAGAGATAGTCCTGCCCATACTTCTTGCGTATCTGTTCGAGCACGTAGGTGGTGAAGTAAGGCGCTTTGAACACCTGAAGCTTATGATCCGGTTGCGGCGCGAGTTTCGGAGTATCGCCTTTGGCCTCTTCGCAGTCCACGGGGGTGATGTAGCGGTAGGTCTGCATGGCGTTCAGAACCTCATCCCGGCGCTTCAGCGCCGACTTGAGGTGATCGAAAGGCGTAAATCGGCTCGGGCGCTGCGGGAGGCCGGCCAGCAGGGCAGCTTCGGCCAGCGTAAGTTTCTCCGCCGCTTTCCCGAAATAGGTCTGAGAGGCGGCTTCCACGCCGTAGGCCCCGGAGCCGTAGTAGACATTGTTGAGATAGAGTTGAAGGATCTCTTTTTTCGAATAGATCTGTTCGATTCGGAGGGCGATCAGCGCTTCACGAATTTTCCGGGAGTATTTCTTGTCGCCGGACAGACCGAACCGGTTGTCCTGAGAGGCGGTGGGGTTGAGAGAGCGAGAGACTTCCGGCTGCCGCACGAACTGTTGGGTGAGGGTGCTCGCGCCCTGGTGCAGTCCGCTGCCGCGCAGGTTGGCGACGACCGCTCTGCCGATACCCTGTATATCGATGCCGGGGTGATCCCAGAAACGGTGATCCTCAATCGCGACTGTCGCATCGATCAGATTTTTGGGGATCTGGCCCAGAGCGACAGGCTGCTGATTGACGACATCCAACTTCGCCAGCAGCACTCCGTCCTCCGAAAAAACGGTCGTGGGAACGGGGCCTTTGATCTCGGCGGTTACGGCTTCGATGCCCGGCAGTTCGGCCGAAAAACGCCAGAATACGACGAGGAATCCGACCAACCCCAGCGCGACAAGCGTCATCAGAGCGAGCATAACCAGAGCGAACAGATTTTTGATCCGCTTCTTGGGACTACTCACGGTGACGTTGCGCCGAGTGTGGGAACGGGTGCCGGATGTACTGGCATTCGAGCGGGAAGTACGGTTTGCCATACCGTCATTATAGGCTAAAAAACGCGTAACGTCAATAGGTTTTGAGCTTAAAGACCCGTGTTACGTGCGTAAAGCCATACAAGCTGACCGAGTCGAACGTCAGGGCCATCTGGCCAGCCCGGTGATGAACCGCCTCCGACAACGCGGTAAAATATAGGGGGCAGCCTTCTGTGCCGCCTCTGGATCGGTGAAAGCGCGCAGCGTCATGCGCGGTACGAAGACAAAGGGCGGCTTAAAAATAGGATGTCGCTGTATCCCGATGGATGAATCACGCGGAATTAGCGACGTAGAATCGTTAAAACGCTCGGCTCCCCGGTGGGTGGAGGGGCATGGTCCGTGGAAGCGGGCGGTCCCAACAGTTCGATGAGCATCGGCTTCAGACCGTCTGCCCACACCTGATATCCCTTGACGGTAGGATGCAGTTTGTCTCCAGCGTTCATCATGCCTTCAAACAGTCGCCCTTCCCTGTCCGCCAGCCTGTCGTTGACATTCAGAAAGCGGATGGTCTTTCCATCCGCCAGTTGTGTCAGGCTCGTATTGACGCGATCTATGATCGGAAGCAGAGCCATGTTGTCGTTGCGGGGAAACAGAGCGGTGACAATGATTGTGGCCCGTGGAGCTTTCGCTCTGCATAGGCGCAGAATGGCCATGATTCCCTGGGTAACTTCGGGGGCTTTTGAGGCATCGGCCGGCATCGTCGCGATGTTGTTGGTTCCCGCTAGAAGGACGATGACTTTGGGGTTCACGCCATCCAGTTCGCCGTTTTCCAGCCTCCACAGGACGTTCTCGATTCTGTCCGCTCCCCAGCCAAAGTCGCCTGCGTTCCAGCCATAGAAGTTCGCGTTCCAGTTCCGCAGCAACTCTGCGTACTGGGGATCGCTGGCTCCCCAACGTCGTACAATGGAATCGCCGACGAAGTAAACATCGATCCCACCCTGTCGGGCTTTCGCAACAAGCTGGGCATGCGCGAGCGCCGAATTCGCATCGTTGCGCGGTGTGGGAATTTCCGTCGCAGCCCGACGGGTACGGTCGGCGGGCCCTTCTCGAACGGGCGGAGCCTTCACATAGCGCTGCACCCAGTCGAAAAATGCGGGCCAGTTCTGCGTCACTTCATGGCCGCCTTCATGCTGCCGCCAGGCCAGTTCGCCTCCGATCTGCGTCTTCACCGGAGGCATGGGATCGGTCAAATAGTCGCCGGAAGTGCCGAGGTCTTTCTTGCCCAGGAGCCGATAGACCGGTCCGGCAAGAACCGCCGCCATGAAACTGCCGTGGGCATCCACCCACTTGGCATCGCCATGCTCTACCGTTCCGTAACTGATGAAACATGGCCGCGGTGCGCACAGAGCGATCAGTTCATGTGAATCCACCGGTAGATCGGCAGCCGTGTGCGCAGGGTCGGAAGCGCCGTACTTGATGAAGTTGCCCGCCATCCAGTAGTACTCGCCTCCGGCCAGGTTTTCAACCGCCTCGCCGAACAGATGCCGGTGCAGTTTGACGCCTCCTTCGCCGGAGGAGCCGATCAAGCCGACAGCAATCCGCGTATCGAACGCCTCTGTGACGATGGCAGCCTTGCCATAACGAGAAAGGCCCTCGATGCCCACCTTTTTCGGGTCGACGCCGGAGTCACGATGCTGCTCGAAGTAGTCGATCATGCGGCTCACGCCCCACTGCCATGCGCGCAACGCTCCCCAGTCGTCCGGCTTCCGTGGCTGGCCCTTGTTGGTCAATCCAATAATACCGGTTCTCAACTGATTGTTGTCAGGCTGGATGCTAGTCGGGACGATCTGTCCATATCCCCAGCCTTTGGAGATCGCCAGTTGCTTCCAGGCGGGCACGAATCCAGGGCGACCGAACCCGAAATCGAACTCGATCATGATCGGAACGGACTTCCTGGCGCTGGCAGGAACGGTGAAGCTCGCGCGAATGTTGACGGATATTTGCGGGTAAGCAGTGTTATCGACATGCCCAATGAGAGTCTTGGTGACGGTAGCGATGCTGCCGGATTGGCCAGGGGTTGTGGAGGTGACTTCCCAGGTCACATTCGGGACGTTTTGTGGAATTCTGCCATAGACTTCACGCTCGAAATCATCCAGAATCTCCGCGCGGCGCTTCGGCCACTGCCTGGCTTTCGTCACCTTCGTTCCGTCCTTCAAGAGAAGCACAACTGGCATGCTCTCCTTGTAGGGGTTCGCGTTCGCTTCGTCGAAGGTGGACTGGTCGTTGGGATTGGGTCCCCGCCGGATCGCCTTGAGGCCCAGTTGCTCCATCATATTCTGATGATCGTCGTACCCGGCTGGCGGCGGGCTGCTCTGCGCGCGTCCCGCCACGGGCAAAAGGGCAGGCATCAGCACGAGAGCCGACCAAAGAGATGCCAGAAGCGAACGGTGCAGCAAACCACTCTGTCTCGTGTGCATTCATCCCTCCTAAGTTATCGCTGCCGCCGGTAGTGATAGACACGCAGGCGGTGCCGCGATTGCGACGCAAACAGTTCGGCTGCGGTCGGTCAAGTCGCGGCTTTGCAGAAGAACCCGATGCCGCAGACCAGTTAACTGCCTCTCTACTTCGTTCGGTGCCACTTTACGCCCTCGGACGCAACGAGCGCCTCTTCCCATCGACGCGCCCATTCGCTATGATCGGTGAGAACAGTTTCGGGACGGCGGCGGCTCCGGGCAACAAAATCCGGATGGAAGGGGCGGCCCGTCGGCTGTCCGGTTGGCTGGTAGCGCAGGTCGATGCTCCAGCGTACGTCTTCACTGTAGTTGGGTGTGGAGCGATGAGGCGTGTAGCGGTGCATGAAAACGACGCCGCCCTTGCGCACTGAGGCAGGACGCGGCGTCACGTCCGGCATGAGATCCGGACGGATGGTCGTGCCGCCTTCCGCCAGGTGCTCCAGGTAGCCCTGCTTCCAGACACCGGGCAAAACCTCCATGCACCCATTCTCGACCGTGGCATCCGTCAACGCGACCCAGCAGGTCAGGATGTCCGAGGCGTCTGCCTCTTCCCAAGCGACGCCTGCATCCTGATGCCAGGGAACGTTGAAGAACCCCGTGCCCGCGCCGGAATGGGAGGCAGGCGGCTTGGCGCGAATATGCTGGATCGGATTACAGGTGATCTCGGGCCCAATGAGCGCCTCCACCGCGTCCAGCAGGCGCGCATTGCTCAGAAAAGCGAAGGTGGCGCTCCCGCGCGCCTGCATGATGTCCATGCCACGGATAATCTCCGGTGACTGCGCGTAAAGGCAGGCCGTCCTCCTGGCGAAGGGCTCCTGTTCACAGAGGTCGGTGATTTTGCTCTCCGCCAACAGTACCTGGGCGCGCCGATCAATCCAGTCCGCGTATTCGCAGATCATCGGCGCGATGTCCGCCTCGGTCAACAGCCCTTCGGCGACGAGAACGCCCTCCTCGCGAAAGGCTCGTATCTGCTCCTCATTTAACGACATCTGCTGTTCCTCCCTTGTGCCCCTTCGATTCGGATGAGACCGGGGCGATGCTTCCACGCATCAGAAACTCCGTGACCGGAATCGCGATGCGGCACTGTTCCACCGGGGCCCCCTCGAAGAGTCGCATCAGCGCTCGCACCGATTCGGAGCCAATGGCCTCCAGCGGCACTTCGACACTGGCAAGTTCAGGGCGCGCGCGGCAGGCTTCCGGCGAATTATCCACCCCGACAATCGAAAGATCGTCCGGCACCGTCATGCCCGCGTGGTGCGCTGCCGCCATGAGATCCAGAGCCTGGGCATCGTTCGCACAGACGACTGCCGTAGGCGGAACTGCCTGCGCGCGCCACCGGGTAAGGCTCTCTCCTGCTCGGGGTGCGGACCATCCCTGTGCGAAGGCGATCAGAGACGGGTCATAGGCGTCATGCGCCCGCATCCATACCATATAGGCCTCGAGCCGCCTGACAGCGATATCTGCCGCAGGGCGGGTATCGTTCGCATAGCTGCCCGCCATCGAGCCTACCGGCCCCGCGATGTGGGCGATACGTCTGTGCCCCCCTTTCCAGAGACTGTTGAGCGACAATGCGAGCGTATCCGCCTCATTCGCCCAGACGGCGCCGCATCCCTCCGAGATATCCACGGATCGGGTCAGCAGAATCGTCGGCATTCCGGCGGCGGCGAGTTGCGCTGCCCGAATATTGTCCCGTGCGCCGAGGAGAACTCCATCCACGCGTCCGTCCAAAAACGCGTTGCTGCTTTCGCTCTCCCGAACGGAGACAGGGTAGTGGAGAAGCGCGTAGTCGGCCAGGTCGGCGGCCTTCACAATGCCGCGCCACAGGCCTTCCAGGAAGGAAAACCCAAAGGAGACGTCCGGATCCAGCGGACTGGGCAGGCAGACGCCAATGGTCCTGGCAGTACGCTGACGCAAGCCGCGTGTGAGGGAACTGGGCACGTACTGCAACTCCGCAATCGCTCCGCGGATGCGCTCTGCGGTTTCCGGCGAGCAGACGCTGACGTTGCCGCTGACGAAGTTGGAGACAGTCGTTGTAGAAACTCCGGAACGCGCTGCCACCTCTTTGATCGTCGATTTTCGGAACTGCCGCACTCTCGCCCCTCCTTGCCAAAAACAGACATGAAACATTTCACTGAAACATTTCACTAAGTGACGTCATCTTAGCACACCCATGCTGGACTGTCAAGACCGATACAGATTTTCGTGTGGTTGGCAGAGGGCGTAGAGGTCTTGGCCGCCTCAGGTGCGGTCTCACGACGTTGGTGGCAATGGAGAAGGCATCTCTGCAGAGTGGAGAAGTTGTTTGGGGTTCGCATCGGGCGTAAATGCGAACGGACGCAACAGTGTTTCGGGCGCGGGGTTTTCCGACGAGGAGGGGCGCAGCAGCGACTTCGTGGCCTCCACCTCGGTAAAGTTAATCAACAATAGGGGCAGACACTCGATTGCCGCCGCTTTGAGCTCCTTTTGATAGGGAGTATGTGCTTTCCCATTCGCAAGATGCTCGACAATCGGGATGGCGTCGGCGTCGCCGATCTGTTCCAGCGCTTTGAGAATTGCGAGGCGATACTGGAGCAGGAGATCGGGCTTTGCGTAGATATTCAGCCCGCTTTTGAGTAAGGTGTAGAGTAGTTTCCGCTGTCCTGTTGTCAGCAGTCCGGCGTCGCTGGCCTTCATTTGCGGCAGCAGTTGGATGAGTGCGACAAACAGCGGCTTTAATTGCCTCGGTCCTTTGGGCGTGCCAAGGAGTTCCAGCAACGCCCCGACGGCCCGCACTCCGCCGATCTGCGTCATCTCCTCGGCATTCCACTCCGGCTTCCTAAACGCGAACCTCAGACCCAGAGCCACCATCCCGAATGTGGGCAGACATAGCATCGCGAGCCACGCCATATTGAGGTGATCGTTCCGTACGCTTGCAAGGGTATTGCTCAGGGCGATGGGAACGAAGAGGAACATTTGAAAGAAGGCGAAGAACCCCCAGAACATCTTCTTATCGCGATAGGCCTGCTTCTGGATTTTCGCCAGCCACTCCTGAACAGCCTGCGTGTGCTGCGTGGTTTGCGTCGCGTCGGTTGCCAGTTCCACCGGTGTCGCTGTAGGAGCGGTCGCGATCTGTTCGGGGATGGTTTCTTCTTCGGTCAGAAGTTGGTTTTGCACAGCGTCATCGCTTTCTGAGGAGCGGACAACGCTATTTCACAGCGCGGCAAACACAGCGCCTCATCATGCAATACGAGACGTTTGCCGCTACGTTTCGGTAGATGTGCAGGGCTGGCGCATCTAAATTCGATTTAGTGAGTATCAACAAGTAAAATTGGTCGCTAGACATGGTCTGTTAATCTCAAAAAATCGGTTTAGACAGTTCCCTGAGTTTCGCGAGAAATCACCAATTGGAGTCCGGCTTTGATCTCACGAGATGCGAAAAATTAGATGCGCTGACCCTGAGCCCTGTCCGGAAATACTTGACGCACGTAGGCGGGTGCGCTATAATGCTGATTACCTTATGGTCGCTATTTGCAGCGGTAGTGCTGCATTAAACGGTGACACTGGCCATACCTCCTTTCGTTTCCCTGGCCCCTGTTTTTCCAGGTGGACGCCCTCTTCGTTTCGGAGGAACCAACGGCGCAGGAGCGATCTGGTGGCAGAGCAAATCTCCCACG
>JBBQPO010000037.1:0-30478 GCA_038217285.1 Chthonomonadales bacterium | reverse complement strand
TCCACGACTGCGTCGGGTCCCTTATCGTAGATGGCCTGAATTTCCTCGGGTGTAAGCATACTCGTTTGTACGATGTGTCCGCTTCAAAGATTCCCGATGGAGCAAGAAAAATCTACGGCAGAATCGGCCTAAGCAGTTACGATTTGCCTTAATCAAGGACCTCCTCCTCGCGCTTTACTCCCCGCCCCTCAAGGAGCGGTCTGAGGCGGTAAGCCCCCTAAAGGGGGCTGGGTCGGACGTGAGCACTGGCGATTGCGCAAGAAAAAAGGGGGTCAGCCATCCCTGATGGAGAGATTTGCACTCCCCTTCAACCATCACAGGCCCATTTATGGGCCTTAACCTTCCCCAACAGGCCGCTCCTTTAGGGGCGGCGACCATAAGGTACAGATAGCCGCATCGGAAAGGATGACGAGCGGTTGAGATAACCCCTTCCCTGTGAGCGAACCGAACGCAACAGAGAAGGGGACGGCGGTCAGGTCGGAGCACGTTAAACGGGGGACAGTTGGATCAGCGCGTCGGGATTCTTGCGGCCCTTGGCGCTCTCGGTGTAGGCGCGGTCGCAGGCCATACAGAAGGTGCAGGGGTCTGTGTGGCAGTCGTGCGTCATCTGCACCTTGCGGGCGCGGACGTCCTCGGCGCGCAGATAGCCTTTGGTGACGCCGCAGTCGATATGATCCCAGGGCAGAGGCTCGTCGTAGGCTTTGTGCCGATTGGCGAAGTAGTGGACGTCGATCCCGGTATCGGCGAAAGCCTCCATCCAGCGATTGTAATTCAAGTACTCGTCCCAAGCGTCGAAAACCTGCCCGCGACGCCACGCCAGTTCAATGCCCTCGGCAACCCGCCGATCCCCAAGGGAGAGAATGGCTTCGAGGTGAATGCCTTTTTCGTTGTTGGGGCGGTAGACGACGGCCTTATCCCGGATAGAACGTTTCAACATCTGCTGTTTACGGCCTACCTCTTCGGCGGTGTCCTGCCCGTGCCACTGGAAGGGCGTGAAGGGCTTCGGTACGAAGGCGCTGACCCCAATGCTGATCGTTGGATTCTTGACCCCGTTGCGGCGTGCGACCGCCGCGCATTTCGCGGCAAGGTCGCCAATTGCCAGCACATCCTCGTCCTGCTCGGTCGGCAGCGAGATCATGAAGTAGAGTTTCACGCGCTGCCAGGTGTTCGAGAACGCCGTGTCGCAGGCGTGGAGCAGGTTCTCCTCCGTGACACCCTTATTGGTAACATCGCGCATCCGCTGTGAACCGGCTTCCGGGGCGAACGTCAGCCCCGTTTTGCGCACTTTGTTGATCTCCTGCACCAGGTCCACACAGTCTTTGTCGGCGCGCAGCGATGGCAGCGAAACGCCTACCTTGCTCCCGGCATACCGGTCGATGAGGTCGTGGACGACGTCGGCGACACGGCTGTAGTCCGCCGTCGAGAGCGAGACCAGCGAAATGTCCTCATGGCCGGTGTTCTTCACCAGTTCAGCGGCCTGCTCCATCAGCTTCTCGGGCGACTTTTCACGTACTGGACGCGTGATCATTCCTGCCTGACAGAAGCGACAGCCACGCGTACAACCCCGCATCACCTCGAGAGAGATCCGGTCGTGAACAACCTCGATGAACGGTATGATGGGTTTTGTAGGATAGTCGAGTGAATCGACGTCTTTAACCCACTGCCGCACGATCTTCGCCGGGACATCGGAGCGAAGCGGTTTCGTGGCCAGCAGACGGGGCATCGTGTCGTAACGCGCCTCCGCCTGCTCATCCGACACGCCAGCGCGCTGCATACGTTCGCGGCGCATCAGCGCGGTTTCGTATTCCGGTGCATAAAAACGCGGCACGTAGCATCCGGGAATATTGGCGTAGTGCAGCAGCAGTTCTTCGCGCGGCAGATCCCTATACAGGCGCATCGTTTCGGTCATGGCCGGAAGGACCTCTTCCGCCTCCCCGATCACGAAGACATCGATAAAAGGAGCCATCGGCTCCGGATTGAACGTACAGTGTCCGCCTGCGAAAATGATAGGCCAGTGCCGTCCATCGGCCTGCCCCGAATCACGGTCGAGGTTATGGATGGGAATACCGCCCAGGTCGAGCATGTTCAAGACGTTCGTATAGGCGAGTTCGAAGGAGAGCGCGAAACCGATCAAGTCGTATTCCGCAACAGGCGTGCGGGTCTCCAGGGTGAACAGCGGAACCTCGGCCTGCCGCATCGCTTTGTCCATATCCGGCCAGGGCGCGTAGACGCGTTCGCACAGGGTTTCCGTGCCGCTGTTGAGCATGTTGTATATGATACTGCACGCCAGGTTGCTCATCCCGATCTCATAAGCATCGGGAAACGCAATGGCATACCGCACCGCCACGGAGTCATGATCTTTGGTGACGCTATTCAGTTCACCACCGGTGTAACGTCCGGGTTTCGTTACGGTGGGCAGTATCTCTTCCAGTCTCTCTTCGATCATTTCGCGGGTTACCATCGCTCGCTCCCCTTCCGTTCTCGCCGTTTCGCAGTAGGGCCAATCGTCTTCGTATTATACCCTGAACCGAATCCTCCCCGCCGATCATCGCGAATTGGCCATGAAGCGACCGAACACAAAAACTTGCGATCAAGTCGCAGTCCCGGCGGTTTCGGACGGTTGTGTGCGATGCGGAAACTTGCAAAAGGGGAGGCGCATACTGTATAATCTGTTGTGTCGGTCAGGGCGACCTGGAGCAGCGCCGTCGGCGCCGATCTAACATGCGTTCGCCGAACAGGATGCACTTCATGTCCGAAATTAATGTGTCGTTGCAGCCCAGTCTGCGCTCCGTACTGAGACCCGCCCCCCCGCTCGCTCCGGAGGATAGCATTCGTCGCTGTCTTAGTCTGACCCGATTTCAACCGTTGGCGACGCTGCCGGTGCTTGAGAACGGTTATCTTCGAGGGGTGGTACTGCAGAGCAGTCTGCTTCCCGTACTGCAGACGGAGGCAGGTGCGGCTCGAGAACATCTGCTCGACCGTCCTGTCGCCACCGTGATGCAGGCTCCGGCCGCGACCGCTTCCCCGGACATGAGCACTGCGGAGGTTGGACGGCTGTGCGCGCTGCACGGGCTGAGCGAAATACCCGTTGTGGATTCGCAGGGCTACTGTTACGGCACTGTCAGCGCCGTCGATCTGCTGCTGCCGGAGGCGCAGTCTCCACGGCCCGCGCGGATCGGAGGCATGGCCACTCCCTTTGGGGTCTATCTGACGGACGGTTCAATCCGCGCCGGGGCGAGCGATTTTGCGCTGATAACGACCGGGGTCATGATGACCCTGCTCTACAGCCTGTCCTATCTCTGTATAACGGGCGGCGGCTGGTTGCTGAACCACGTGGTTCACCTGCCCTCTGCCTATATACTGGACCCGGACTACGTGCCACCCGCCAGTCAGCCGGCGATGGGGCTCGTCTATGTCGCGCTTAGCATCGTCGTACTCGTTCTGTTCCTGCTCCTTATGCGAGTGACGCGCCTGGCCGGCTTCCACGCGGCGGAACACCAGACGGTTCATGCCGTGGAGCGCGGCGAACGCCTGCATCCCGACATTGTACGACGCATGCCGCGCCCGCATCCGCGCTGTGGCACCAACCTGGTCGCGGCGGTCATGGTGTTCTCTACCCTGTCGCAGGCTTTTACGTATATTCCGGCCTTCGATGGCGGCATCGCGCAGATCATCGCTGTCGTAGCCACGCTCTTTACGTGGCGGAGCGTCGGCACCTTCTTACAGGAGCGGTTTACCACGCGCCCGGCCACAGATCGTGAACTCGCGAGCGGTATCGCCGCTGGCAACGAGTTGCTGAACCGCTACGTGAACAGCCCGCCAACTCGACCGGGTATCTTCAAGCGCATCTGGTTCTCCGGCATGGTGCAGGTCATGACCGGCATGGGCCTGACCTATGCGACCTACTATCTGATCTGGCTGGTTGGGAAACTGGTCTGGCCGCACTGGAAACTCTTCGCCTGACATCCGACTACTCTCTCCCACAAGGAGCCTTGTGTGATAACTGACGACCTCACTGCCCTCGTTCGCATCGCCGTTTTCGCGGCCCGGGACGCAGGGGAATTCACCCTTTCCGACGAAGATTTCGCCGTTCCACTTGTGACGCCGCGACAGAAAGAGCATGGTGACTACTCCAGCACGGTCGCGCTCTCTCTCAAAAAAGCCACGGGGATCAACGACAGTCGGGACATCGCCAACCGGATTCTCCGCCACTTTCCCGCCGACAATCCGCTCATCGCCCGCATGGACCTGGCCGGGCCGGGATTCATCAACTTCTACCTGAAGCCCGACTGGCTGCACGCGGTTCTGCCCCGCATAGAAACAGAAGACGCCAAGTTCGGCGCCAGCCACCTGAGACGCGGGGAAAAGGTGCTGATCGAATTTGTCAGCGCCAACCCGACTGGCCCTATCAGCGTGGTCAACGGGCGGGCCGCTGCCCTCGGCGACGTCCTGGGCAATCTTCTCACGTCGCAGGGATGTGAGGTTGCCCGAGAGTTCTATGTAAACGATGCCCTCAACTCTACGCAGATGGAGATCTTCGCGGAGTCCGTGATCGCCCGCTATATGCAGCAGCTAGGCCACGCGCTGAACTTTGCCGACGGGCGCCTGGAACCGGGAGCGCAACAAAAAGAGAGCGGCACCGACAAACAGGCGATGGACTTTCCCGAAAAAGGCTATCCCGGTGACTACGTCCGTGAGATCGCGGCAAAGATCGTTGGGGAGGTCGGCGCGCGATACGAATCGTCCGATGATGCGGAGCGCAACGCCTATTTCCGAGAGGCGACACTACGCTATATGATCGCTTCGCAGCGGTCGGCCCTGGAGGCTTTTGGGCTGCACTTCGACACCTGGTTCTTCGAGAGCAGTCTCTACCAGTCAGGCTCCGTCGATAAGACGATTGCGAAGTTGAAAGAGCGCGGCTACGCTTATGAAAAGGACGGGGCGCTCTGGCTCCGCGCCACCGCACTCGGTGACGATAAAGACCGGGTTCTGATTCGTTCGAACGAGAAGGCGACCTACATCGCCGCCGACGCGGCTTACCACGACAACAAGTTTCAGCGAGGCTTCACCCACCTGATCGACATCTGGGGGGCCGATCATCACGGCTACGTGAGTCGTCTGAAAGCCGGGGTGGCTGCCCTCGGATACGATCCCCAGAAACTGGAGATCGTACTGACTCAGATGGTTTCCCTGGTGCGGGATGGCGAAGCGGTGATCGGGGGAAAGCGCAAGGGCAACGTCGTCGAGCTGAAAGAGGATCTCATCGATGAGATCGGTAAGGATGCCGCGCGCTTCTATTTCCTCCTCAACTCCTATGAAACGCCCGCTACCGTCGATGTGGAGCTTGCCAGAAAGCAGAGCAACGACAACCCGGTCTACTACGTGCAGTACGCCCACGCAAGGCTGAGCAATATCCTCCGGACCGCCGAGGAACGCGGACTGGCGCGTGAGCCTGCCGCACAGGTTGCGCTCTCGGGCCTGACCCATCCCAGTGAGCTCGATGTGCTACGCAAACTGATCGACTACCCGAACGAGGTCACGACCGCCGCAGCCGACTACGCGCCGCACCGCCTGACCCGATTCGCGATGGATCTGTCCAGTCTGCTGAACGTCTTCTATGAAAACTGCCGCGTTCTGCCGGGAACCGACGAAAGTATCTCGCCTGAAGTGACGAAAGCCCGCCTCGCGCTCGTAAACGGAGCGAGGATCGTGCTGCGGAACCTGTTGGCTCTGTTGGGCGTGACCGCCCCGGACAAGATGTAGCCGTCCAAACCACCGAACCTTTGACGCGCTCTATCGCGTCCATTCAGACGAAGCAAGTGCGCGTATGCCCTTGCCAGGAAAGCAGGCTGTTTCATGTTCGCAATGAACTTTTACGCCGAATACTACGAAGAGGTGCTGCGCAATGGCCGCAAGACCATCACGATACGACAGGGTGATAAATCCAATAAATATCAGGCGGGGATGCTGATCTGGATCACGGTAGGGCCGCGTTTTGGCCGCCGTCAGAAGCTCTTTACCGCCATCCTCGACCGTGTCGAGGTCAAGACCATCGATCAACTTTCGCCTCGGGAGATTCAGAAAGAGAATCCGGAGTTCCGCACCGCCGATGATATTGTTCATCTGATGCGCCGCATCTACTCCGACGATATCTCCGTCGAAGATACCGTGACGGTGATCCATTTCTCCCCGGTGGACGAATATTGATCCGTTCCGACGCCTGCCGTGCCTATCGGGCGCTCCCTCGGTCGCCCGCGAACTATTTCGAAAGCCCAACGCCTATGCAAACATGCGCGTCTTTCCCCCATTTCCGCCTCCGCCGGAGTCTCCTTTCCGGACTGATCGCCTGCCTCGCCTTCGCTGTCGTCTCTGCCGCAGGTCAGGTCGCCCAGAAGATCACGGTGGCCGCGCCGCCCCAGAACGTCCACGCCGAAGTCTATACGGACAGCTCGGGCGCGAAACATCCTTGGACCGTCACGAGTGCGCATGCACTCATGTGGGACGGGGCACCCTATCTTCCGGTCGGCAGCGTCTTCACTCCCCGCTCTCTGGCAGATAGCTCCGATGCGGCCTGGGAGGAAGATGTCCGCGCCCTCACGCTCGACCACGACAAGGGTGTACTGGATATCCTGGTTGCGCCCGTGAAGTCGCTGCCCGACATTCCGTCGAGCGCGTTTCAGCGGCTCATCGATCACCTGGATTCCAACGGCTTCCGCTACGGCCTCGCCTTCGGTGCAGGGATCGAAAAGCCATTGACGGGCCTCGTGGTCAAGCCGGCCAACTATCGTTATTTCGAGGCCGATAGCGTGACGGCCCACTGGCACGCGACCCACGCCGATCATGGCCTGGTCACCATTCTGGAAGACACCAACAGTGGCGAGTACCACGTCCTTCAGGCGGGCCGGTACGATATCAAAGACGATTTCCTCAGTGTCCCGCTGGACCCCCGCAGCTCCTCTGGCAAGCTGATCGGCCTGCTCTATCCGCACAAGACACTGCCGATCGGCACAGAGGGCGCCTGCCCGGACCTATGGGACGGGTATGACGACTACCGGGACCGTCTCCTGGGTTACCTGACACATATAAAGTTCGGCAAGGGTCTTCGCTTTCTGCTCGACCCACTGGCACGCCATCTCGGCCTCGCGGGCGAGTTCGAGACGCTGATTCCCGAGTCCGAGGGATTTCGTCTCGAGTGGGAAAGCTGGCTGGAACGCAACTATCCGGGTGTCGAGGATGCGCGGTCCCGCTGGGCAATGGGCGAGAACGAGCCTAAATCCTACGACGAACTCGCGCGTTATGTACCGTTGTGGCTGGGTGACCGCGGAATCGGCTATCTGTACGATCCGCACGGCGACCGAATAATGCGCGTTGATTCGACAAAATCCAGCTTCTGGAACGACTTTCGCCAGTTCCGCAACGAGAGTATCGCGAACTACATGCGAAGCCTGGCCGAGGTCTTGAAGCAGCAAGTCGCCGATGTGCCCGTCGTCTATACGTGGACCCAAAACCATCCCATCTTCCTCAACGCGGAGGTCGGCGGTTTCGATGGCTTGAGCGTGGCAACGCGCGGCAAGCCCTCTATTGCCGGGCAGTTGGGCCCGGCTCTCGGCGCTGTCGAACAGGCGTCGCGGCCAATGTGGTATCTGGCGACCGAGGTCTCTCCCGACGTGCCTGTTCCCGCAGCCGTCAGTCCCAATCCGCCGGCAGGCTCGACGGCGACGGCCACGCGGATCGCCCTGTTCAGTCTGCTCGACGAGATGAAGCGGACCGGAGTCAAAGGGTTTTTCGCGGGTAGTACTCCCGCAGAGGCGAACGCGAAGACGACTCCCTGGCTGAACTCACCGGACCGATTGGCCTGGCTACACGACTACTCCACGCAGATCGGATCGCAGCCCTCGGCAGTCCGTGATCTGCCTCGTATCCTCTTCTATCCGCAGGATACGCCAGGCCCCGCCCACGCTGGCCCGATCCCCGGTATGCCGAATGTCCTCTGGCTCGGTTCCCAGGCGAGCGGCGAAGCGCTCGACCTCTGGCCCTCGTTTAGCGGCTATATTCTGAAGATCGACGACACCCATCAGGAGACCGTGCTGATCTCGAACAAGGGACCAAGACGCGTCCATTTCACCGTGCCTGAGAATCGTTTGATACACGCATTCACCGCTGACGGCACACCCCTTCCCATCCAGTTGATCAATAAGACCGGGTTTATCCTCCGTCTCGACTCGACGCCGACAGTGATCGAGACGGGTACTCAGCGCCTTATCCTTCAGGAACCTGCGGAGGATGCGCTGGCGCAACTGGAAGCGCTGATGGTCCAGGCAGGTGGCTCGAAATCCCCGGACGTTCAGAATGTCAAAGCGAGCCTCTATCGCGCTCAGGACGACTATGTTCGGAAGAATTTCGACGCCGCGTACCTCTTCGCTCGGGACGGCCTCAACCAGTTGATGGATGTCGTGAAGCCTTACATCTGGGTCGAGGGGGAGGCCATCGGGTCAAAGGCGCATACGTTCGATGAGGTCGCGTCTCATCCCGAGGTGAGCGGCGAACGCTACCTTCGACTGTCCAACACGAACCCGCCCTCAAAGTACGGCTACGGCGCTCACTGGGAGTTCGATGTGGTCGAAGACGGTCGGTACAACGTCTGGATGGCATGCAGTGTGCCAGGGCCAGCCATCTCCCCTATCCGCTGGGCGATCGATGCCGCCCCAAATCTGGATCCGGCAGACATGAAACCGCACGGTTCTCTCTATGCCGGGGATCAATTTGGATGGCTGATCCTGGGCGCTGCCTACATGAAAAAGGGCCGTCACGTCCTGGAGATCGAAGTCATCAACCATGCGGTTTCGCCGCCGATATATAACTTTGCCGTGGACGCGTTTATGCTGACGAAAAACGGCTTTACGCCTGACGGAACCCAACGCCCGATTCCGGTCGAAAACGCCGTCCTCCAGGCCGTACCGAAAATAAAACAACCCCGGTTGAAAAAGTAGATCCGTCCGCCGATACGGTCAGGATCGCTAACCGAAAAGGAGAGTGTGCCGTGAGAAAAGGAGACGCCCCCACGTCCCCGCGAACCGGCGAACTGGGCGAACTGCAACTGGCGGTGCTCAATGTCCTTTGGACTTGCGGGCGGGCGACCGTCCGCGAGGTTCTGGACGCCCTGCCGGGCGACCGTAGATCCGCTTATACGACCATTTTGACGGTGCTCCGCAACCTGGAACGGCGGGGCCTGGTCATGCACGAGCAGCCGGACGGAATGCGTATGTTTTTCTATCGCCCCCTCCTATCCTCGCACGATGCCCGCGGTGAGATCCTTCAGGACGTTTTGAACCGCCTGTTCGCCGGTTCCCCGGCCCTGCTGATCAAGCATCTTCTCCAGACCGAAGGCTTCACACTCGGTGAACTGAACGACATTCAGCGCGTCGTGACGACGCAGTCGCAGGCCATCTCCCCGGCCTTTCGCCCCGACGCGTAGGCCCTCTCTCGTTCGTGAACCGCCCGACTCAGCTTAGCGCCGAGTCGCCGCGTTCGCCCGTTCGGATGCGCACCGCTTGTTCGACCTGCGAGATGAAGATCTTGCCGTCTCCGACCTCCCCCGTCTGCGCCGCTTCCAGGGCGATCTCGACGACCTCCTCGGCACGGTCGTCGGGCACAACGATCTCGATCTTGACTTTCGGCAGCAGGTTGACGACGTAGGTGTTGCCCCGGTACTTCTCCGTGCGACCGCGCTGTTTGCCGTAACCGCGCACATCGGCGACCGTCATTCCCACGATCCCAATGGATTCCAGCGCCGCCTTGACCTCATCTATTTTGAGAGGCCGTATCACGCACTCGATCTTCTTCATCACATCTCCCCCGAATGTCCCGTCCGTGTTTTCTCATCGCACATCCCGCCCGGCCGATAGCGTCGATCTCACCCACAGCGTTCTCCACGCTTGATCCCTCCTCCTGCCCGATTTTGTGCCGCCCCGGCCTCCTGCCGGGCAGGAGTCGGAGAGCAGGCTGTCGAAATGAAGCGTTGACATTCCAGACGATAGAGGAGGCAGGGCAATGGCGTTACCGAAAGACTACGCGGAGCGTGTCTATGCAGGCGTTCTGGGCAAGATTATCGGTGTCTATCTGGGCCGACCGTTCGAAGGCTGGACCTACGACAAGATCATCGCGGAGTTGGGAGAGATCACCTACTACGTCCACGAGCAGCGCGGTACACCCCTTCTCGTCACCGACGACGATATTTCGGGCACCTTCACCTTTTTCCGCTCCCTCGCCGATAATGGGTTCAACCGCAATCTTACTCCGGCTCAGATCGGCCAGACCTGGCTCAACTACCTCATCGAAAAGCGCACCGTCCTCTGGTGGGGCGGCATGGGAACTTCCACCGAGCATACCGCCTATCTGCGCCTGAAACACGGCATCGCCGCGCCCTTCTCCGGTTTGATCGTGACGAACGGCAAAGTCGTCGCCGAACAGATCGGCGCGCAGATTTTCATCGACGCCTGGGGAATGGTAGCTCCGGGCGACCCGGCTTTCGCCGCAGACCTTGCGCGGCGAGCCGCAAGCGTGAGCCACGACGGCGAGGCGATCTACGGCGCGCAGATCGTTGCGGCCATCGAGGCAGCGGCCTTTGTCGAACGCGATATACAGAAACTGATCGATACCGCACTGGAGTACATCCCACACGATTCGACGATCGCCCGCATGATTGCGGATATCCGGGAATGGCATGCCGCCGACAAAGACTGGCATAAGGCGCGTGAGAAGATCGCCCAGAAGTATGGTTACAATAAATTCGGCGGCGGCTGCCATATGATCCCCAACCACGGTCTGATCATCCATGCCCTCCTGCACGGCGACGGCGACTTTTCGAAATCGCTGACCATCGTCAATACCTGTGGATGGGATACCGACTGCAACTCCGGCAACGTCGGCTGTATTCTGGGCGTTCGTAATGGGCTGAAAGGCATCGAGGACGGCCCGGACTGGCGCGGCCCGGTGGCGGATCGCATGTACCTGCCTACAGCAGACGGTGGTCGCGGGATCACCGATGCGGTCACCGAAACCTACCACATCGTCAATGCCGCCCGTGCCATGAACAGTCAGGAGCCGGACACCCCCAAGGGGGGGGCACGCTTCCATTTCGAGTTGCCCGGATCGACGCAAGGATTCGTGTCGGACGACAGCCCACATACGCGTGGGACAGTTCGACTGGAAAATGTGAAGGGGAACAGTCGACGAGGTGACCGCAGTCTGGCCCTGCATTACCGGCAGATCTCAACGGGTAGAACAGCGCGGGTTGGGACCGCCACATTCCTTCCACCGGACACCTCCAAAATGAACGGGTATGCCCTCGTCTGTTCGCCAACGCTCTATCCCGGCCAGACGATCCGCGCTGGAATCGCTGCGGATTCCGCGAACAAACAGACTGTCGAGTGCCGACTCTACACCAAGACATACGATGAACACGATAAGCTCACGCTCTCCTACGGCCCCGAGCGGCAGATGGAACCGGGAGACTCCCACGAGTTCCGCTGGCATCTGCCCGAAAACGGCGGGTATCCAGTCGCGGAAGTCGGCGTAGAGATCTGCTCGGAGAGCCGTGCGGATGGCGTCCTCTACCTGGATTTCGTGACTTGGGACGGCCCGCCGGATGCCATTCTCGGCCATACAAAAGGCAGTCTCTGGAAGCGGGCCTGGGTAGACGCTATGGATCATTTCGAAACCGGTGGCGACCCCTTCCGACTGATCCAGGACGAAGGCACCGGCATGGTGATTCAGGGGACGCGGGAGTGGACGGACTACCGTGTCACGGCGTCGATACGCCCGCACATGGCCGCCTCCTTCGGACTGGCCGCGCGGGTGCAGGGCCTGCGCCGGTACTACGCTCTGACCCTGAGCGACGAGAACCGAGTGACCTTAAGCAAGGTGCTGAATACCGAGATGGTGCTGGCGAAGAAGCCGTTTGCCTGGAGTCATGGTAAAGAGGTAGAACTCTGCCTGCAGGTCGAAGGGAACCGTATCCGTGCCGAACTGGATGGTGAAATACTGTTTGACGAGGAAGATACGGACGAGCCGTTGACAGGCGGTGGAATCGGCCTGCTCTGCACGGAGGGCCGTGTGTCGGTCGCTGCCGTCCACGTCTGCCCCGTCACCTAAAGAGAAAGCCTGAATCTATCCGACAGAAAATTGGGGGAGGGAAAGATGCGAGGTTTTAGACAAAGCGACGGACGGAGCGTATGCAGACGGATGGTCGTCCTCACCGCATGTTTGATGCTGGCGGCAACAGGCACGGCGCAGCAGGTGCCCACCATGGATACCGCGCCACCTCAGCCCATACCTGCCACGCCCGGCCTGGAGGTGCTCTTTGGGGGTACGCAGGCCGACTTGGACGCCAACTGGCGCCAGGGCAGTAAGCCCGTGCAGTGGAAAATCGAGGACGGCGCGATGGTCTCCGTCGGCGGCGACATCGCGACAAAGGAGAAGTTCTCGAGCTATCAACTGCACATCGAGTTCCGCGTTCCCTATATGCCGGATAAAAAAGGTCAGGGGCGCGGCAACAGCGGCGTCTTCATGCAGGGGCGATACGAGATTCAGGTGCTCGACTCCTACGGGATTAAGGAGCCAGGTACCGGAGACTGTGGAGCAGTCTACCACCAGTCCGCGCCACTGGTCAACGCCTGCAAGCCTCCGCTTCAATGGCAGACCTACGACATCGCCTATCACGCTCCCCGTTACGACTCTGCCGACCATACGAAACTACGGGAGATGGCGCGAGTCACGATAGTGCAAAACGGGATAGTTGTGCAGAACGATCAGGTCATCACCGGTCTTACCCACATCGTGACGCCGCCGAAAAACCCGCCGCCTGTCGATCCGAACGTCCCTCTGAAGCCGACCACGCCGCCCGAAGATCTCAGCACACCCGGACCGATTCGGCTCCAGTTCCACGGCAATACGGTCGCCTTCCGCAACATCTGGATTCTGCCGCTGCCCGACGCGGGCGCGAAGCACTACGAGCCGCGTTGATCGTCGGCTCCCACTCCCCATGTCGAGAGGTGGAGCGCCGTCGGATTCTCGTCAATGTCCGACAGCGGTGCGGTTGCGACCAGCGCTCTGGCATCCGGCAGCAGACTTCCGATGAGCGGTAGGCCCTCTGCCCCTAACGTTAAGAGCGCCGTTGAGAGAGCGTCGCTGTCGGTGGCAGAGGCGGTCACGAGTGCGGCGAGGAGGGCGCGGCCTGCAGGAGCGCCGGTGCGCGGATCGATGACGTGCCCGTAGCGGCGCCCTTCCGACGCGAACCATTTCCCATGCGGTGCCGAGATCGAAAGCGCCTCGTCCCGCAGCCGAAACTGCGTCAGGTGACTGCCTGGCGTCGTGTCGAAGGGCCGTTGGACAGCGACGGTCCAGGCGTCCGCATCAGGTGGACGGCCGACGGCGTAGACCGTGCTGGTTCCGCCGTGGAGGAGCGCCGCCGTTATCTCGTACTCCCGCAGCAACTCGACCGCGCACTCGACCGCATACCCCTTCCCTATCGCTCCTAGATCGAGTTGCACCCCCTCGGCATCGAACTCTACGGTATAGTCCCGTGCATCGAGGTGGAGATGATGCATCCCCACGACTTTTCGCGCCTCGTCAATCGCGCCCTCTGTCGGCAGACTGCCGGAAGCGCCGACAAATCCCCAGCAGCGCATGAGGGGGGCGACCGTAGGATCGAACGCGCCGCCTGTCGCCTCGCACCATTTTTTCGCCTTCTCCAGCAGTTGAAATAGCCATGGTTCGACTGTGACCGCCCCGAAGGCCGCCCGACGATTCAGCTCGGAGATGTCGCTGGTCGACCGATAAAAACTGAGATGCGCCTCCAGGCGCGAAATCTCCTCGAACACCGCTTCCGTCACAGACTGCAGGTAGGACTCACGGTCGCCATAGACCAGAAGTTCGAACTCGGTTGCCATGGCGACGTGCGCACTGTGCAGAGAGAGCATGAGAGTCTTCTCCGAAAATAAAAAAAGTGAGCGAGAAAACTTCTCTCGCTCACTTGCAGCAGCATCACACAGCCTCGCGTCAGGCCGGGGAGGCCTTGCGTGTCGCGGGATCGAAGACGAACGTCTTGCTCTCGCGATAAGACCGCTCCGAGAGCGTCAGCATCACCTGAGAGCGCACCGCCAGCTCTATGTTTGCCGTCGGTGTGCCATTGGTCCGGATACAGTCCAGCCAGTTCTTCTGGTGCGTCGGGAAGTTCTCCGGCTGGCCGGTGATCGGTTCGGTGCCCTCGTCCACGTCGTCGGCCCAGTCGCGCTGCGGCTTGATCTGCACGGCATTGCCGCCGAAGATCACGGTCGCCTTGTTGCCCCGAATGGCCTCTTCCCAGCCGACATCGTTGCATGTCGAGGACATCAACATCATGGACATGTTGCCGAAGTCCACATTGAGATTGACGAAGTCGGGTATCTCACGATCCGACTTGCCGGTATCCGGATTGATCTTCTGAACATAGAGTCCACCACCGGACGATACGCGGAGTGGGTAGCCGTCCAGGCCGGTCGTGGGGATATTCATCGCGATCAGCAGCGGAACCATGCGGTGCGGGAACAGGTCGCCGATCATTCCGGAGCCATAGGCCCAGTATTTGCGCCATCGGAAGTAGCGATCCGGATCCCATGCCTCCGGGCCTTTGCCGCGCCGGAATGTCTCCCAGTCGATATGCGCGTCTCCACTGGCCTGCGGCCCAGCGCCCGCGTCTATAGGAACTTCGTTCCACCCGCCTGCCTTGCTGTTGCGCATATAACTGCCCTGGCCCACGACGACAGCGCCGATCTTATTGGCCTTGACGACGCGCCCGGCGGCATGCCACTTGTCATCGGAGCAACCTTGGGTACCGAGTTGAAAGACCTTGCCGGATTTCTTCACGGCATCGTAGACCGTAAACGCCTCTTCCAGGGTGCGACAGAGCGGCTTTTCGCAGTAGACATGCTTGCCGGCCGCGAGGGACGCCAGGGTGACGTCCGCATGCCAGTTGTCGGAAGTCGCAATGATGACCGCGTCGATATCCTTGCGCTCCACGAGTTTACGATAGTCGGAGTAGCACGCATTCTCCTTCAGTCCCAGTTTCTCCCTGGCCGCACTGGTGCGCTTGGCATAGACGTCGCAGACAGCGATCTGCTGTGTGTTATTGGTCGCCTCCGCCTCATGTAACAGTTTGACATGGGTGTTCAGCCCCTGCCCTCCGACTCCCACATGACCGATACTGATTCGGTCGTTGGCGCCGACCACACGGCGCATCGCCTCCGCCGTCGTCGGCATAGAGCTGACAACCGCCGCTCCCGCCGTAGTGACAGCCGCGGTACGCAGAAAATCGCGTCGCGTCGTCGAGTTTTGATTCTGGCTCATCAGTGCCTCTCCTTATATTCATGTTGGGTAGCATGGTGCTTCCGATCGGATAGCAGCGTGCTTCCACAAAACGCCTTCTTGTTTTCTGCCTACTCGGACAGTCGATGGTTGGAGGGCGAGACTATCGATTTCCCTCCCGTGACCTAAGCTGCCGCGTGTTCGCCCGATCCCACAGAGGAACCGGTCAGTTTGAACCATTCGGGGTCAAACACGAGATGGGTGTTTTTGAGCGCCGCTTCGTTTGCTTTGATCGCGACAACGGTCGCCTGATACCCTTCCAACGCGCCTGCATCGGGTTTCTTGCCCGTACGCACACAATAGAGGAACGAGTCTATGGCCTGATAGAGGGAGGTTTTGGAAACGTCCGTGCCGACGGCGCCGGGCTGAAGTCCGTTCGCGATCTGCTTGGTTGCGTCCGCGACCAGGGCGATCCCAGAACCTGTCTGGATACCTGTTCCATTCGCCGGATTCCCGACCTGCATCGCATCTTTGCGGGCGAAGACTTCCCATCCGATCGATTTCGCGTCGGTCTCCTTGAACATCCAGGCGCGCTGATCGCGCAACTGGATCGCGGAATCCGTTCCCATGAAGAGTTCATAGGGACCATCGAACGAGTTCACGAGCGTTGCTTCGTAGGCAAAGCGCAGGTTGTTCGGGTAGTCGAAAATGACCTGTACGGTATCCGGCACATTGCGCCCATCCTTCCAGCCCAGCAGAGAACTATAGGCTGTCACGCTGGTAGGGAGCGCGTTGAAGAACCAGGACGCCATGTCGATCTGATGCACACCGACCTCACCGAGCAGGCCGGAGGAGGTCGCCTGGTTTAGACGCCAGTTCAACTCAGTCTCGCGTTCCGGCGTCGGCCAGCCCTGTCGCCAGGAGACGCGATTGTGCCATTGCGCCCGCCCGCCGATGACCGTGCCGAGCGCATCCGAACGAACGAACTTGAGAACGTGATGAGTCTGCATATTGGAACGCTGCTGCAGTCCCGCCGCAAACGTCATTTTCGAGGCCAACCCCGCGACAGCGATAGCTTTTGCCTCGGCGATACTGTTCGAGAGCGGCATCTCGCAATAGACATGCTTGCCGGCGGCAATAGCGTCCAGTGCGATCTGCTCATGTTTGTGGGAGGGCGTTGCGATGAAGACCGCCTGCACCGTCTTGTCGTCCAGCACCTTGCGGTAGTCCGCAACGAAAGCGGCGGACGGGATGATGGCAGCCACTTTGCGCTGGAACGCTGGCGTGTTGAAACTATCGCAGATGGAGACGACCGGCGCGCTCGCAGCGCCCATCTTGGCGAGGGAGGTGAGAATGTTGCGCCCCTGCAAACTTGCCCCGATGACGGCGACATTGACAGGCGGGCCCGCAGGCTTATCGTCCTTCTTGACGTCTGCAGCCTCGGCGCGCAGTTCGCGCGCTCCGAGCGCAAACATCATGGAAGCGGCGGAAGCGTCTTTGAGAAAATCTCTTCGATTCATATTCAGTGCGATTCTTTCTGTCGGAAGCCTGCCCGACCGAGGTGTCAGCGTAGGATATAAGCAGAAATGGCTTGTCTTCTAGGATGTGTTCTCAACTCAACTCCTACCCAGAGCATGATGGGTTATCAGGACAAAGTCCAGGATTTGAGAGGAACGGCTTTGTCTATTTTACCACTTTTTTCAGGTCAACGCCAACCGAAACCAGCCTCTGGCAGTACCCATGCGGGTTCATTGCGCTCCCTGCACTACGCCGCTCAAAATGCCGCCGATATGTCCGGTCAGGGCGATCAGAACGAGCGCGATCAGGCTTAACACAAAGTAGACTCGACCCGCCGTCACATTTGGACGTTTCATCTGTTGCGATCTTACTGTCCATAGTACGAACAGCAGGCCAGTTGTGACGACTCCCAGGATGAGATGCAGACGTAGGTTGCCCTTCAGCTCCGCCCCTCCATACTGCCACTGCCAGGCGATGATTCCGGTAGTGACGGCGAACAGCCCTCCGAATGCGGCTGCGATGAGATTGTACGTTGCCGTCGTCCGCAAGGCCGGATTCTTTTTCCACGCGCCGAGTACGTCGAACAGCAGGCTTATCATGAAGAGCGCGATCGGAAAATGAACCAGAACAGGATGCTGCGCGTTTTTGGCGAACAGCGCCGCTTTTATGTCGAACGGACTCAGTTCCCCTTCAGCGGCAACCTCTCTGACAGACAGGCTGGCTTTCTTCATCGGATGGCTGAGAGAATCGCCGGGCAGAGTGTCCGCCTGAAACTCGTCTATGTTGGCAAAACCGTCCCCGTCTGAGTCCTTTGCGTCAAGAGAGTGCAGGCCGGTGGAAGTCAGGGTCTGGCTCGACGACGCTTTCAGGAAACTTTTGACATCCTTGCCGTAAGGGTTCACCGCTCCCCCGCCCCCGACGTCGATATGGCAGATTCCGCACCGTTTCGCATCGATGGTTCCTCCCGACTTCACGGCGTACGTCGTCTTCACGATAACGAGGAACTGTGGAAGTGCTTGTGCCGAACAGGGGAGCAGTCCGAAGAGAACCACAATGCCCAGCAGAGGCGCCCAGGGAGCGGTACGGGAGGAACGAGCACTTGTTGAGTTCTGCAAGATATTGACCTTCACAATGCGTAGACCGGATCGATCATACACATAAATTGCCCGGAGCCGCAGCCCCAACTTCTCGATTTTAGACACACTGGCCCGGAAAAGGTTGCGCGTATTCCCGACCTCTCGCCGATGATATTCGATACCGTTTGACAGTACGCGCTGTCGTCGATTACCGCTTGTCCCATTTCTGGTCGGTAAAAAATGGCCTGCGAGGCTGTTGGCACAGTCTGCGCAGGCCGGTTTGCTCATCTATGTAGACCTTGTCGAGTGCGAAAATAGTCCCGAAAAGCGGCCCAGAGGCACGGACCACTATTTTACGCGTCGTCCGCCGCGAAAGGCGCCGCTATAGTAGCCCGAATCCAGTCGATCAACACGTACGCCCCCGGAACGTCGGCTGGAAGCATGCACGAACTTCCCGTTTCCGGCGTAGATCCCCACATGCGAGATCCCACTGGTCACGGTGTGAAAAAAGACGAGGTCGCCGGGCTTCAGATCCCCACGCGACACGCCCCGACCTTGATGGAACTGCTCTTTCGCGGAGTGCGGCAGAGAGACGCCGCGGCTGCCATAGACGAATCGGGTGAAACCGGAACAGTCGAACGATCCGCCGCCGGTCGAGCCGTACCGATAGGGAGTGCCCCGGTAGGCGATGGCCGTGCCGACCACGCTGCCATCACCGGAACGATGTTGGCTCCGCGAATGCTCCCGGGAGACAACAACCGCCGCGTGATGATGCTGCCCGTACTGGTGGACGGCGTGTGCGTGGTGATCCGCATGAGCGATCTTCACCATGTGCTTTTTGCCGGTGTGCCTGGCGAGATTAGCCATATGTTTCAGATGCGCGCGGTGTTTGGCGGCGGCTAACGCCTCGACATGCTTGGATTTGTGATGCGCGACGACTCTGGTGACCGGAACGCCGCCGTGCGCGTACTTCACAAAGTCGTGTCGCATCCAGCCGGAGGGGCCGCCCTTCACGGTAACATGAGCCCATCCGTCTTTCTGGGCCGAGACGACGAGTTTCTGCCCCTTATTGCACGAAGCGATCCGTCTGAACGTCTCACCCGGTCCGAGTCGCAGTCCCACGTTGTCTCCACGGGTATAGGCGATCTTATGACTGCTGGAGGCGATGTGGTGGATCGAGGATGGGTCGGGAATGACGAGTTTGTGCCCATCCGGCACACTGTCTACATCGACACTGGGATTGGCAACGGCGATGGCGTGTACGGAGACATGGAATTTGCGGGCGACGGCAGCGACCGTCTCCCCATGCTTAAGTTTGTGGACTTCAGAGGCCGAAGCTTGGCTCCCGGAGGAGGAGGCCAGAAGTGCGGAGGTGCTTGCTGTGATGCACAGTGGCATCCAGCCAAGTCCATTGCGGTTCATCGCGTTTGTCCTTCCTTTGTACGGCGCGACGGTACAGCACCGCCGGATCGTGGGCGGAGTGTCGGCGCGTATTCACGCTATAGGAAACTATTTTCTACAGGAGGATCGGACGGTGGTGCGCGGTGCAAAATTTGCGCCATCCGTTTTGCGGAGTCACGCGGCAAGATGTGAACTCCCCCATGGGTCGGCTGACAAACGTCATACTAACCGATTTGACTGCTGGTTGTCAATCCTTTTGCGGGAAATACGCAAAGTTTTTTTCAGGGCCTGCCCGGACCTGTCACGCGGTGCGCCCCTCGTCGTATTATCAAGTTCGGCTTGACCCGCGTCGGCCGGTATGATATACTGATGGAGACGCAGTTCGGCCGGTGGCATTCGCACTACCTATGCCGGGAACCGGCGTCTGGAGCGAGCGATGATGGGGGCGCATCCGCCTTTGAGCCTGTTGTGGAGAAGAGACCTCTGGCAGGGTGTGCTGGATGTCCTCGTTGTCGCCTATCTGCTCTACCGTCTGCTGCTGCTGGTGCGCGGTACGCGCGCGATGCAGATTCTGGGCGGGCTGGGAACGCTGCTTTTAGCCCTCTATGTCAGTGACAAGCTTCACCTCGATACGTTGAACTGGCTGCTGCGCCAGATCGTCCCCCTCGGGCCGGTCGCCATCGTCATTCTGTTCTACCCGGAGTTGCGCCATGCCCTGGAAGAGTTTGGGCCGCGCTTCTGGAGTCGGGGGCTGAGTCTTCTGAACCGCGAGGATGTCAGTGAGATGATTCTGGCCGTCGTCCAGGCGGTTGCCCTTCTCTCCGCCAAACGTGTTGGGGCCTTGATCGTTTTCGAACGGCAGACCGGCCTGGATGAGGTGATTCAGACAGGCGTTGCGTTGGATGCCACGGTGACCGTGGAACTCCTCGATACCATTTTTTACAAGGGATCGGCTCTGCACGATGGCGCCCTGGTCGTTCGCCACGGCAGGGTCGTCGCCGCTGGCTGCATTCTGCCGCTGACCGATCGCCCAAAGCTGGAAGCCGCCGTACATACGCGCCACAAAGCCGCGCTCGGGATGTCGGAAAATAGCGACGCCGTGGTCGTGGTGGTGAGCGAGGAGACCGGCACCGTCTCCATCGCCTTGGAAGGTAAACTGATTCGCGGTCTACGGGAAGAGGCTCTGCGTGAGCGCCTGACCGGACTGATTCAGCCGCCGGACCGGATGACCGGTCGTCGCAAGGCGGCGTGAGGAAGCTGCGATGAGTATGAACAGCCTGCCTGTGGCGAGCAAAAAAGCCCTCGAACGTCATAAACTCGCCCTCACGGAGCGAATCCGGCGCAACTTCGGGTTCAAATTTATTTCACTTGCGACGGCTATCCTGCTCTATTTCTACGTACAGGCGGAGCGCAATCCGAACGTCACCAAACCGTTCACAACTCCGGTCCTGATCGAACACAAACCGGATGACGTCGAAGTGCAGGCCGACTCACCAAAAATCAAAGTGAATGTCTCCGGGCCGCGCTCGGTCATGGATCTCTTGAAGGACGGGGAAATTCATATTGTCGCGGATTTCGCTGGCACTCCAGTCGATAAAGTCGCGGCGCAAAAACTGCGATGCCACTACGAGTTTATCGGATCTGCGGCCGAGCACCGGATCGAACTCAACCTGGATCCTCCCGAACCGACCCGCCTTTCCGTGATGGTCTACCCCCAACGCACCACACAAGTCAAAGTAAGTCTACACTACCTTCGTGAGGCAGCCGCCGGTTTTCGCTACAATGCCGCCGCAGTCAGCCCTCCCAAGGTGAAGGTCTCCGGCAGGCTCGACCGGGTGGACCGCGTCGAAAGCGTCATCGTCAACGCTGTCGGAGGCGAGGCCGGAGCGAGCATCGAAGGAGATTTCCTCGTCTCCGCCCGCGACAACAAAGACAACCCTGTCGACGGCGTGACACTCACGCCGTCCACCGTTCACGTCACCATTCCGCTCGTTGTAGAACCCTACTCCAAGATCGTCAGTATCAGCCCTAACGTGCGCGATACGCCCCAGGCAGGCTTTACGCTGTACGACATACAGGTCACGCCCGTTCAGGTACATATCACCGGGCGACCTACCCAGGTGGACCGAATATCGACTCTGCTGACTGAAGCGATTTCGATCCGTGACCGCATGGAGGACCTGGAAATAGACGTGCCGCTGGTGGTTCCGGAGGGTGTCACCGTGCACACACTGAGCGACAAGCCCCTGCACCGGGTTCATGTGCGGGTCGCCTTGAAGCGCACCGGACCTCTGCCCAATCCAACAGGTGCGCCTACTGGCGCAGACTCGCCGCAAACCCCGGTTCCGAAACCGTGATAACTCTTGACGAGGAGGAGTTCCTCGCGTAAAACTCGAATGTGGGTTTGGCGTTGGCTGCTGTGTGCGGCGACGCCTGCCCGACAGTCCATTGCCGAAAGACTCTTTGCCTGCCGTGGATCGCGCTCTTGCCATGACATTACCTGACGCCCATTCTACAACCGACTCTCCCTGGCTGGCAGCGCCTGAACCGGCAGAGGAAGCCATCACGATGCCCCAGACTCTGGCAGGCGTCTTCGATGAGGCGTTCGACCTCTATAAACGTCACTTTGGTCTGCTGGCGATGATCGTCGCCGTCGGATTGATCCCAACCGAAATCTTGCGGAACACCGTTATCGCTCTCTGGCTGCATCCGCTCGACGCTCACCTGAGCGGAGCCGCCAATGCCAATCCGGACAGTATGGTGATGCTCCGTATCGGGCAGTTTATCTTCGGGGAGCCTCGCGCAGGATTCCCCGGCTTGCTCGCCTTTATCGTTCTGATCCTGCTGAGCGCCCCGATCTCCGTCGCCGTATCCGACATCTATTTTGGGCGCAGCACCACCGTGAAGGACTGTTACAAACGCAGCCGACCCTATTTCATGAATATGGTCTGGGGCTACTGTTTGATAGCTCTGGTCTCTATCGGGGTCGCCTTCGCTGGCGTAATGGTCGCGTCGATTGTCGGCGCGACCATGGCAGCCATCTTCATCGGCGTCGGGATACCGGAGATTGGGGCCGTAGTTTTCGTCGTATTCATGTTGCTGCCTTACTTCTTTTGCTTCGGCATCATCGCGCGTAACTTCGTTTTCATGACTCCCCTGACGGTTCTGGAAGGCCTTCCTGCTTCGTTTGTAGGCTATCGAAATAACCAGATCGTGGGGAAGAAGCGATTCTGGCGAACATGGGCGGCGGCCTCCGCCTTACCGATACTCTTGATCAGTTTGCAGGCGATCCTCAATCTCTCCATCGAGTCGACGCTCCAGGTACTGCATCTGCCGTCGGTGGTGGATTTTACAGCCACCGCCGCTCTCGGGAGCGCTACGCATTTCTTTCTCGCCCCCTACTGGACCATCTTCGTGACGCTGCTCTACTACGACTACAGGGTTCGCCGCGAGGGCTTCGACGTGAGGGTTCTCTCTCTTGCAAGTCTGGAACAGTCGTCGGAAGAGGGAGCCGAACGTTGAGAGTTTTGCCCCTTCTCATGCTCCTGCTGCTGCTTTTCGGTCTTACGCCGACTATCTCCCAGGCACAGGTGGCCCCTGCCCGCACCGACCCCGCACAGATCAAGGCCGATCTCAAGCGAATCCTGCAACAGCCGGAGTTCCAGCCGGAAAAAGAGCAGGAGGGACTGTTGTCGCGCTTCTCCCATTGGGTATCGGCGAAGTGGGATACTTTCCTGGCGTGGCTCCGCAAACTTCTCAAATTGAAAGACCGACCTGCCCCTGTATCGTCGGGCACGAGTAACGGCCTCGCGGCTCTCGTCGTTCCTGTTGTGACCGCCCTCCTCTTACTGGCCGTCATCTGGCTGTTGGCTCTGCTGATCAAGGCCATCGCGCGTAACTGGAAGGGGGCTGCTCTTACGAAGGTGAAGACGACGACGACCTTCGACATCGATGACGCCTCTGCCGATATGTTGGAAGAGCCCGATGAGTGGCTGCGCCAGGCCCAGCATTTCGCCGAAGCGAACGACTTTCGCCGGGCATTTCGAGCCGTATTCCTCGGTATACTGCTCCAAATGGATCAGGCTGGAGCCATCGAATACAATCGTTCCCGCACCAACGGCGACTATGTGCGTCTGTTACGGCTGCGCGGACTGAGCGCCCTTTTCGAGGCGTTCCGCCCGTTGGTCTTCGAATTCGACGTGCGCTGGTATGGCAACCGCGCCACAGTAGAAGAGGACTATCACCGGTGCCGCCGCGAGTACGACCGTATCCGCCAACTGCTCGCCGCTCCCGCTCCGAACGCGGCTCTGCCTATGGCAGGAAGGGCGTAAGCCGTCATGCGTAGAGGCAAGCGGAAAAACCGGGAAATGATCGTACTGGGCGCACTGTTCGTGTCATTCATTGCGGCGCTGCTTCTCTTCGAACGGGTGGCGCAAGAGACCGTCCCGCGCGATACGCCTAGCACTCTGAATGCGCAAGGGCCGGGCGCCAAGGCTCTCTATCTCCTGCTGCAAAAAGAGGGTTTCGCTGCCGACCGTATGGAATCGCCCTGGTCGGCTCTCAATGCGACCATGGGACTGCTCGTCGTTATCGAACCCTTGCGGGACGATCGCACCGTCACCGCAGAAGAGCTGACGGCTCTGAAGTCGTGGATTGAAGGCGGTGGGTCCGTCCTGTTCCTGGTCACCCTGCCCGCTAGGAAACTTGAACCCAAGGACTTGATTGCAGGCGACATCGCCATCGTGGAAGGGGATCCGAAAGGGAAGGATCTAAAGCCGTTTGCGCCTGATTCGCCTTTTGTAAAAAATGTCGAGGCCATCCATGTCGCAAGTCCGGTCCGATTGAAGGCAGGCGACAACTCCCACTATCAGACGCTGTTTCGAGATGACGGCGGAGCGCTAGCCGCAGAGAAGAAGATGGGACAGGGCCATGTGATCGTGATCGCCAATACGGTGGCCGCCAGCAACAGCACGATCTCCCAGGCCGACAATGCGATACTGCTCGTTAATATCGCTGCCGAAACCTTGAAGAACGGGCACCGCACCATTGTGTTCGATGAGTATCATCACGGGGTCGGGTTCGAGAAGCGCGCCGGTGACGAGACGCAGGAGGGAGTGTTTGCAAGCGCGCCCAAACCGTTGCGCTTCCTCATCCTCCATCTGTTCGCTCTCGGCGCGCTCCTGATCTACGTCGGAAACCAGCGATTTGGCCCAATGCGGACTCTCCACAACGCAACTTACCGGCCAAGCACGGACTATGTAGGCTCGATGGCCCGCCTCTTTCGGCGCGCCAATGCGGGCGACATCGCCATCGTCACCCTCTACCGGCAGTTCGTACGTGATCTCCGGCGTCAACTCGATCTGACGCCCGATACGCCAATGGCCCAACTTGTTGCGCAGACGGTACGCGTCTATGGCGTCCAGGAAGGGCCGTTCCTTCAGTTCCTGACAGACTGTGAAGAGATCGACAGAGGCCAACGTATTACAGAGCCGGCGATGCTGCATTTGGCGCGGCAACTGGATAACTACAGAAGGAGTTTCAATCTTGTCGGACATCAGTAGCGAGCCGTTAGACGGAGGATCAGGAGGCGTGGAGGTCTCTCATGGCGGAGTGATGCCGGGAGCGGCAGCGCTGCCCACAGCAGGCGTTCCCATGCGCGGAGGGCTTTCGGTGCAGGTTCTGGCAGAGCGCATCACGGCCGAAATGCACAAGGCCATTGTCGGGCAGGACGAACTGGTCGAGATGATGATCGTCGCGGTTCTGGCAGGCGGGCATATTTTACTGGAAGGCGTCCCCGGCACAGCCAAGACGCTCTCGGTGCGCACCCTGGCCCGAATCTTCGACGTCTCGTTCGCCCGCATTCAGTTCACCCCCGATCTGATGCCGTCGGACATTCTCGGCACCAGCATCTTCGACCCACGAACGCAGGAGTTCAACCTCAAAAAGGGGCCTATCTTCGCCGGTTTGGTACTGGCGGATGAGATCAATCGTACCCCTCCCAAGACCCAGTCCGCGCTGCTGGAAGCGATGGAAGAGCGCCGCGTCACCATCGACGGAATTCCGAACGCGTTGCCGGAGCCGTTTCTCGTCTGCGCGACCCAAAACCCGATCGAATACGAAGGCACCTATCCTCTGCCGGAAGCGCAGATCGACCGCTTCATGCTGAAAGTGAACGTGGGATACCCCGCGCAGATCGAAGAAGAGAATCTGCTGGGCAGAGTGCAGTCCGGGTTTCGAGCGCAAAACCTGGACACAGCAGAGATCGTACCCGTGCTTACTGGGGCGGATATGCCCTTCTATCGCAGCCTCATCGAGCGCGTACGCGTCGATCCGACCGTTCTGCGTTACATCGTACAGATCGCCCGAGCCACCCGTGAGAACCGGAATCTGCTGCTGGGCGCCAGTCCTCGTGCGGCCATCACGCTGCTGAATACGACGAAGGCGCTGGCCGCGATGCGCGGTCGCGACTTCGTCACTCCGGACGACATCAAGATGATGGCTCGCCCCGTTCTCCGACATCGCATGATCCTGCGCCCTGAGGCGGAGATCGAGGGCTACACCAACGACCGTATCGTCGAGACGGTCCTGCAGTCCGTCGAGGTTCCGCGCTGACATGGCCTCCGGTCGAATAGCAGAGGTCGTGCGCCCGGCTGCGGGCGGAATTCGGCGCCATGTCTCCGATCTGCTGGAACATCTGGACGGGAGCCGATTCCTCCCCACCCTCTTCGCACCGGAGGACTTCCTTCCGGATCGCCCGATTCCGAACCTCTCTCGCCATAATGTCGATATTCGAGCCAGCACCGATCCGTTGCGGGATTATAGAACAGTCGGCGAATTGGCACAGCTTTTACGCGGTAACATAGACCTTGTGCACGCGCATGGACTGCGCGGAGCCGTTGTCGGCGGGTTCGCGGCCCGGCGCGCCGGTCTGCCCTATCTCTTTACGGTCCATAACCTCCTTCCTGACCTGAATCTCGTGCAGTCGCTCGTCTTTCGGGAGATGGCCAGAAAAGCGAATCGCGTCATCGCCGTCTCGGCTGCTGTGGCGACCACTCTCCAGTCGGTGGGCCTCTCCGCGCAGCAGATTGCCGTCATTCCCAACGGTGTCGATCTATCCCGGTTCGACCGCCCAACCGAACCTGACCGAACACGCGCCGTTCTTGGACTGAAAGCGGGGGAGCGCATGGTGCTCGGAGTTGGTCGCCTGGCATCTGAGAAGGGATTCGACATCCTCATCGAGGCATTCGCTTCTCTCCAGGCACGGCTGCCCGACGCGCGACTGGTGATCGCCGGGGATGGTCCGGAAGCGCCGCGACTGAGAATGCAGGCGGAAGCCAGCGGAAGCGGAGTGATTTTTTTAGGCCACACGCCGGATACGGTTCCACTCTTCGAAGCGGCGGATATCGTGGTCGCGCCTTCGCGGCAGGAGGGTCAGGGGATCGTGCCGCTGGAAGCGATGGCGGCGGGACGACCCGTCGTCGCGAGTCGGGTCGGAGGGCTGGTCGAAACGATTATCGAGGGCCAGACCGGCCTGCTTGTCCCGTCGGACGACGTGCGGGCCCTGGCAGAGGCGCTGAAAAATCTCCTCGAAGATCCGGAGCGACGTGCGGAGATGGGCGCGGCAGGGCGGCACCGGGTGCGGCATGAGTACTCCCTGCAGACTCAGGTACAGAAGATAGAGGCGATCTATAGCGATGTTTTCCAACGAACAGCGTGAGGAGCTCCGGGCCGGAGCGGAGGTCTGGGGGCTGACACTGGCCCCAACGGTTATCGAGCGGTTTGCGCAGTTCGCCAACTTGCTGGAAGAGGGCAATCGTCGCCTGAATCTCACCCGTGTGCCTGCCGCAGAGATCGTCACCCGGCACTACCTCGATTCGCTGGCGTTCGCGGACGTGCTTACTCCCAAACCGGGCGCATGCCTCCTGGACGTCGGTACCGGCGCAGGGTTTCCCGGTATCCCGCTGGCCCTCGTCTTCCCAAAACTCCGCGTCACCCTTCTGGATGGAACCCGCAAGCGGCTGGATTTCCTCGACGAGGCGATCACTACGCTCGGCCTGACCAATGTAACCACCCTCCATGGCCGCGCCGAGGAGATCGCCCGCCTGCCCGCACACCGGAAGCGTTACGACCTTGTCACGGCGCGCGCGGTGGCCAGGATGCCTCAACTCGTACAGTGGCTGCTCCCGCTGGTTCGAACAGGCGGTCTGGCCATCGCGTATAAGAGCCATGAGACTGATTTGGAAGTCGCGGAAGCGGACTCCGTTTTAGAGCGTCTGGGCGGCAAATACGAGCAGGTGGTCGAGGTGACTCTGCCCGGTACAGAGATCGTGCGGAAACTCGTGTTGATACGAAGCAAAGAAAGAAGGGGCTGATGAAACGGATTCGGTTCGCATTGGCGGTGGCGACGGTGGCGCTCGTTACGGGAGCCGTGACTCTGGTGATCCGCCGCGCAGAGGCAGAGCATTTCGACATCGTGCTCCGGGCGCAGGCAGGCAGGCAGCTCGCCGAAGCATCGATGGACACCACGCCCCCTATCGGCGGCGTCAATCCTCGGCCAGTCCTCCGGTTGAAGGCGGGGGATCCTGTCCGCATTACATGGACAATGAAGAGTAACTTCCCTCATGGCACGATGAAAGGGGTCACTATCCATTTCTTTGTGGTCCGCGAGAAGGAGGTAGGCCAGAAGCCTGTCCCCGATCCGTCCGGTCCCGCCGGCATCCTGGACAACCGCTTCGTCATGGATTTCGCACCGAAAGCCGCTGCGAGCGGATCTCTCAACTTTTCGCTGCCGGACGCAGGCACCTATCTTATCCGAGTACAGAGCGAAGACACCCATCAGGATCACGACCACGAACATTTTTCTGCCATTGACATCGTGGTTCCGTCCGTGCCCCCCAGGTAAACCTTGGAAACTCCACGAAATATTTTTGAAATTCTGTTGACAGGTATAAGCGCCTTGTGTTAGAATGCCTCCATCGAAGTTATGAACGAGCCGTCTGACGACAATGCTGGTCGCAGACAGGTTCGGAATGTGGCTGCAAGAACGGTCCTCCACGTGGACGCTCACTGCACTTTTCTCGTTTTTATCTGTCGTGCTACGATCTTCTGCCCTGGCGTTGTCTTTTGACCTTGAGGAGAAACCGTAGATGTTTGCTGCTGTACCACGCTTTACCGTGACGGGATTGTCTGTATCGCAGGCCCCGGATCGCCGTTCGTCCTTGCGTTCTATTGGGCTTTTCCTGGGCTTTGCCCTTGGCCTCAGCGGCTGTCACGCTCGGTCGTCTCCCACCGCTATTTCCGCCGTGCCCGCTCGCTCCCTCACCACTCTTTCTTCCGCCGTCTCACAGGTGCGGTCCTCTCCGCTCTATCAACAGGCTCAACAGGACTGCAAGCGCCACGACTACCGCAAAGCCGCCGACCGCCTTCATACACTGGCTCGTACTCCCGGCCTTACTCCCGACGCCGTCGCCTTCTGCAACACCCAGCGCGACATCTGCCTCAAGGACGCCGGACTGTCGCCTGCCGTTGCGCCTGTTTCTTCGCCTTCTGCCACCCTTCCTGCCCCCGACGGCGACTGCGGCCCTCGCGCCCTCCTGCTCGTCTGCCAGAGGTTGGGTGTGAAGACCACCCTGCCACAACTTCGAACAGCCGCAGGCACGACCGCCCAGGGCACGACCCTTGCTGGTCTGCAACAAGCGGCGCAGAAGGTAGGTCTGCAAGCCGAAGGGGTCCAGGTCAACCGGCAGGCGCTCCCGGACACCGCTCTGCCAGCCATCGCCTGGGTCAATCGTAACCACTATGTCGCCCTGCTCGCACTTTCCGGCATAGGCGACACCGCCACCGCGACTATTCACGACCCCAACAAGCCTACCGAAGAAACCCTCTCGCAGGAACAGCTTTTGCAGCGATGTGGCGGCTTCCTTCTCCTCCTCCGTCGATAAGAGAGTGAAGAAGAGCCCGACCGCATTCTCACCGCCGCATCGTAGCGGCCGCCTTTCGGCATTGTTGTCAATGTCACCGCTTTTTTGCGTTCCAGAAGACGCAAAAAAACCGCCCGTTTCCCCATTTCTCTTGGCCGAGAAGGAAACGGACGGCTCACACAGCCCCGAAGGACTGGTGTTATTATGACGCCCTCCTTCCGGGTCTGTCAACCGGGCTACTGTTCGCCAGAGCGAATATAGCCCTCTCGACCCGCCTGCTCCCTGTGCAGGCAAGGAAGGTAAGGACACTTTATGAGACCCTACGTCTCGCGTCCCCATTGGCAGCGACGCCTCGCTGCCTCGGTTGTCGGGCTCTTCGCCTGGAGCGCCGTGCTCGCCGTGCCCGCCCAGGCCCTCGCGCATCCTGGCAAAGAAAGAAAATTGGGCGTACGATCCCTGAATCTAGCGGAGATGCAGCGTATCTCCGGTCGGCAACGCCCTGCGGCTCCGATGGCCCTGGCTGTGGATGCCGCCTCGGGCTCGACTTACCCCTGGGAAGCCAGCGTCGGCGGCACCAACACCGGTAACGGCAACAAGGCCTTCCAAGTGCCGCTGGTCGGCTGGATCGCACGCGGCGGCATGCCCGTCGCCTTCACCCTCACGCACAACAGTCAGTCCTCCCGCAACTCTGAACTCGGCCAGAAATGGACCCACTCCTACGACCTCTATCTCGTCGCGAGCACGGGCAGCGGCGGCAGCCCGGGCGGGATCGCCCCGGAAGGCGGGAGCAGCACGACCACCGATCTGACCGCACACTGGGGAGACGACCTGGCGTACAAGTTCACCCAGAACGTCGATGGCTCCTATTCGGCTCCGACCGGCATCCATGACACCCTCGTCGCCAACACCGACGGAACGTATACAATCACCAAGCCTGACCAGACCAAGTACCACTATACGAGCGCCTACTACGGCGACACGATCACCGACCACAACGGCAACCAGGTCGCCCTCGCCTACAACACCGCTCACAACGTCACCACGATTACCGATCCGAGCAGCCGCACGATCTCGCTGGCCTACTGTACATTCCGGCGAATTTGAACACTGATTCCGTTTCAAAATGAACACTGAATCGCGTTCAAAATGAACACTGATTCCGTTTCAATCTGAACGGTCTGGAGCGAAGCTACGCGGGTGATATATTATGGCTGTACGGAC
>JBBQPO010000036.1:0-30543 GCA_038217285.1 Chthonomonadales bacterium | reverse complement strand
GATGTTGTCCTTCACCTTTTTCAGCGGCTGCAGGGTGGGCGGCAGTTCGAAAACGCCTTCGGTCTTCGGCGTCCACGTAGACATGTTGATGCCGTTCGGAACGAACATGAAGACCATGCGGTTGACGCGGGCCGCTTTCTTACCGGACTGGGCCAGGGCGGTGACAGGGATCATCGCTTCCAGTGCCGGCAGAGCCAGGGCGGTTCCCAGACCGCGCAGCAGCGTACGTCGAGATATTACGGGGGTGGTCATCGAGTTGCTAAGCCTCCATCGTCCCCTCGCCGTTTGCGGAAGGGCTCACTTTCCACGATTGCATTTATCAGCGCCGAGAACTTGTAGTCGTTCTGCGCTACCGTCTTTACCATGGCATCGATATTACAGCGGTCGTAGTGTTCGATGCCACGCCCGAGGGCGTAGGTCATCATCTTTTCGGTCAGGCAGTGAACGAACAGGGTCTTCTTGGTTTTCAGGATCGCCTTCAACTGTGCGGGGCCGTTGAAGGAGACATTACCCGGCAGCGTACCGGACGAGTCCACGGCTGCATCGCCGTCTTTCGTGCGCCAGCCACCGGTCGCATCGAAGTTTTCCAGCCCGAACCCCAGGGGGTCCATACGGGCGTGGCACGACGCGCAGGCCGGGTTGCTGCGATGTTTCTCCATGCGCTGCCGCAGGGTACCTACCAGCATAGCATGGTTGTCGTCGGCCAGTTTCGGCACGTTCGGCGGAGCCGGCGGCGGCGGCGTGCCGAGCAGATTGTCCAGCACCCACTTACCGCGTTTGACCGGCGAAGTCCGGGTCGGGTTCGAGGTCACGGTCAGAATACTCGCCTGGGTCAGCAGGCCGCCGCGCTGATCGCCTTCGAGCACGACGCGGCGGAAGTTGTCGCCGGTCACACCGGCAATACCGTAGTGTTTCGCCAGCGGCTCATTCAGGAAGGTATATTTCGCGTCGATAAAGTCCAGCAGGTTTCGATCTTCGCTCACAATGGCGTTGAAGAACATCTCGGTTTCGGTCTTCATCGCGACCCGGAGTTTGTCGTTCCAGTCCGGGAAGCGGCCGGTATCGGGGCGGACCTGCGAAAGGTTCCGCAGTTGCAGCCACTGGCCCGCGAAGTTCTGGCCCAGGGCCCGCGCCTTCGGGTCTTTGAGCATGCGCTTTACCTGCGCTTCCAGCATCTTGCTGTTCTGCAGTTGACCTTTTGCGGCGAGCGTGGTAAGCTCGTCGTCGGGGGTGCTGCTCCACAGGAAGTAGGAGAGGCGCGCCGCCAGCTCATAGTCGGTCAGATACCGGGCGCTCGATTTCTCGTTCGGCTTCGGGTCGAGCTCCACATGGAACAGGAAGTTCGGATTGACCATAACGGCTTCGACCGCCACGCGAATCCCGCCCTCGAAGCTCTCGCCCTGCTTCTCCGCCAGATGTACGTATGTCAGCAGGCGATCCACTTCCGGCGTGGTGACCGGGCGGCGATAGGCTTTCGTCGCGAAGGCCGTCAGGATCTTGCGGGCAGCCGCGTCCTGACTGAGAGTCGCCGACGGCTGGCAGAAGAGGATGCGCCGGTGGGACGCGGGCAGATCCTTCGGCATCCCGGGCGGTCCGACCAGTTCGAGATAGTTGACGACCAGATTGCGGTCCTGCTTGCCCTGGGGCTGTTTAACGTCATAGAAGTCGTTGGTGAACTCCATCGCAAAGCGATGTTTGCCGACCTTCAGCCGCATCGGCAGTTCGTAGGAACGCGGATTACGCTCCTGCGCCGCGACATCGAAGGTAAAGACCGCCTGGTCATCGACATGCAGCACCATCTTGGCGTTCTCGGGTCCGGCCTGCTGCTGGGCGGCGTTGACGCGGATCGTATATTCGCCCTCTCGGGGAACCTCGTACTCGGTGTGCACATCCCCATTCGTGCTGAGCAGAAACCCATTGCCGTTGTAGGCCGATCCTTGCAGGCTGTGCTGCATCGTGGCCGCAGGAATGCGAATGGGCTTGTTGGCCTCTTCCGGCGTCAAAATCGCGGTCTGTACGACCTTTTCGGCGGCGTTGAGATACTTCTCCATCAACAGCGGCGACAGCGAAAGCACGTCTCCGATGTTGTCGAACCCGTAGCCGACATCGTCGGAGGGGAAACTGTCGGCGGGCCGAATATCCATCCCGAACAGATCTCGCACCGTGTTGTTGTACTCTTCGCGGTTGAGACGGCGCAGCGTAATGCGGCCCGGATCGTGGAGGGCGCAGTCGGCTTTAGTAAACGTTCCCTCCACCCAGTGTGTGATTCGGTCGCGCTCGGCGACCGTCGGCTGTGGCGCACTTGCCGGCGGCATGTGGCTGTCGCTGATATTGCGTGAGATGTTTTCCCAGGTGCTGCGGTTTTTAATGACAGATGCGGTGGTTTTGTCCTTATCCGCATTGACGCCGCCGGACGGGTTCGGTCCGCTGTGACAGCTAAGACAGTACTTGCGCATCAGAGGCGCGACTTCCGTTTCGAAGCCTCCGGCCGCAGAAGCCATCGCGTTTGCAGAAGCCTGCTTCGACTTCGGCGGGACGGCGGCGCTTACCGTGGGCAACGTGGCGGCATAGATCAGCAGGCCCGTCGGCAACAGGCCGGAGAGCAACAGCACGGAACTGCGTTTCAGACGACTTTCAACACCGGTAGGACACCGGGACGAGCGCAATGGGTCTATGCGATTAAGGATGTTTCGGTTACTCATAATTCTATTCAGGTTTAAATTCAGGCGCGAACGCGCCCTAACGAACATTACTCTTCAGGTATTATATCAGGTATACGCCTCGAAAGAAAGGAAGTCATGCCACTCGGTCGCTTTTTCTTTTTTCAGGCGTCCTTCCCTCTATGAGACACGGAAAAGACGCTCCGGTAACGCCTTTTCCATCGGGGTTTGCGCCTCGAAAACTGAGCAGGGTGCGCCCTTCGCGCGATATAGAGTATAATCCATGCAAAGGAGGAGGATAAAACTATGGGTAACCCAGGACGCAAACTTGCACGGCAGGTCAAACGCAGTACGCCGGAAGGCAAGGAAGAGATGAAACAGGATCAGGAGAAGAAGCAGGCCGCCCTGCCGCTCAACAATCTGCCTGTCCAGAACCAGAAAGCCGCCGGCCATCAGCCGACGACCCGAATGTTCCAGCGCCGCGCCGGCAATAGCTGACCGCCCCTTAATGATCACCCAGGATGAGTTTACAGGTTCGGAGGCATTATTTGAGGATGTAGAGAACGAGACGCCGATTTTGCCGGAAGAGCCTGCGGCTTTGCGGCGACGGGTTCTGGCGCTGGCCTGGCCGGTCATCGGGGAGAATCTGCTGGAGACGCTCCTCGGTATCGTCGATACTGCGCTGGTGGCCGGACTCGGCACGGCGGCGATTGCGGGCGTCGGCAGCGGACTGCAGATCATGTTCTTTCTGCTGGCGGCGCTCTCCGCCCTCTCGATCGGCAGTTCCATTCTCGTCGCGCAGGCGGTGGGCGCTCAGGAACCGAAACGCGCGAGCCGACTTGCCCGCCAGTCCCTTCTCTGGAGCGTGCTTCTCTCCGTTCCACTCGCGGCTCTCGGCCTGGGGCTGGCCCGCCCTCTCATCGGCCTTTTCGGCATGGCACCGGAGGTGCTGCGCATAGGGGTCGGCTACTTCCAGGTCACGATGGGCACGGTGGTGGTGCTCGTCGCGCTTATCATCGGCGGTGGTGTGCTGCGCGGGGCAGGCGACTCCCGCACTCCGATGGTCGTGACGGCGATTGCCAACGTGCTCAATGGTGCGCTGGCCTACGGTCTGATCTACGGGCATTGGGGCCTTCCCGCGCTCGGCGCGGTGGGCAGCGCCTGGGCGACGTTCTTTGCACGCTCTGTCGCCCTGGTGCTGATGCTCCACGCGCTCTATAAGGGTCGGAGCGGCGTCAGTATCGCCGGGCGCTGGGGCTGGCGGCCAGACTGGAGTGTTGCGCGGGAGGTTCTCAAACTCGGCGTTCCTGCTTCCGTCGAGCAGTTGCTGATGGCGTCGGCCTTTACGGTGCTGACGGTTCTGGTGGCGCGTCAGGGCACGGACACCTTCGCCGCGATGCGCATCTCCATCTCCGCGCTCTCCCTCTCTTTTCTCCCCGGTTTCGGGTTTGGCATGGCCGCGACAGCGCTGGTCGGGCAGAGTATCGGAGCGCGGCGGCCCCGACTCGGCGTGGGCGTCGCGGGCATCGCGACCAACTGGGGTGTGATCTGGATGAGCGCCATCGGCGCGTTGATCTTCGTCTTTGCCAACCCGATCATGCGTCTCTTCACGCACCTCCCGGATGTCGTGCGTATCGGGGCCGCCGGCCTGCGAATGGTGGCTCTGACGCAGCCCTTCTGGGCCGTGGGTATAGTGCAGTCAGGGGCACTGCGCGGAACCGGCGATACACGCACCCCCCTGCTGATAAGCTCAGTGGGCATGTGGACCACCGTTCTCCTGGTCTGGCTGGGACTGTCCTTGTGGGGTGGGGGAGGGTTGGTCACCATCTGGGGAGCTTTCCTCCTCACCTCCCCGGTTACCGCAAGCGTCTCCTGGCTCTGCTTCCGCCGCCGCATCCGCGAACTGGAGGCGGAGTAGTTTCGGTAACGCTCGTTCAAAGATCAGGTGCCTAAAGTCAACTGGCCCGTTGCGCTTCGGCGCGCAGCAACTGGATCGATATGCCTGCCATGCGATCTGTTCGACATTAAACGGATCTATTTATTGGGAACGCCATGAAAATCCGTGTACTATGCAGGGACTTTATGGGCAATTATGTCAAAATCGGGACGAACCTGGTACCGAACGCGATAGCTCCGTGGAAGCGATTTCCAGTAGCTGACTTCCCACGGCACGAACTCTTCCCATTCGATGGTGTCCGCGAGCACGCTTCCTTCCTGCAGATCGCGTTCCAGAAACTCTTGCAGAAGAGGCCGATTACTCGCCTCCATCTCGACCCAATCGACATCACGCTCGTCGCGATCCCGGTATCTGTTGAGATAGAGATTCCAGTCTGGGTGCGAGACGATTTCCCACTTTTCGCCTCCCTGCTCAGTCAGGCCAAAGTAGACGCAAACATCATCGGAAGTGCTCCTCAGTTCATCCTCGATCTCTTTGCGTGATGGGCAATACAGGCCAGACACAGATCGCTCACAAGGCGTCCCTGTCTCGCCCGGTTCGTACTTCTCAGCGATGATGTCGCCTCGCTGAAACATCTGATCCAGGGTGTCTACCAACTGCTCGTGGGAGAGTCCGTGCCCCTTCCGATTGTAGTACGACTCCAACATGTCAATGTCATCAGGTCTCAACGCTGTGATGGTATCGCGGCATTCGAGGACGACATCCATAATCCAATATTCGCTTTCGGTCATTGTCTGCTCCCTTCAACTCAGCCCACCAAACTTAGCAGGACAGTATATCGCTGCCTTATCGCGGATAGCGTTAAGCATAAAGGTAGCCTGGAATACCTTCGACTTGATATTGATCTCAATTGTGGTTGTACTCCTACCGTCCTCAGATATATAGACAGGGAGCCAGTATCCATTGTGGTTCTTCAGGAGCCTCAAATTTTCGCCCGGCACAATCTTGCCCTGTGCCTCATCAACGCTCTCTACCTTTCCTCTTCTGTAGCTGCCCCCAACCAGACAGTCCTCGCATGCCGCCATCTCCGTTATAGCCGCCGTTTCTTTCGGCGACCGAGCAACTGAGGTAAGAATGGCATTTCTGTCTCCCAAATTGAATCATTCCTGACAACAATGATGACGTAGACAGCAATGAGGCTCGCCAATCCAAACAGGATTCCGTAGACGATGCGCAGCGTCCAGTTCATCGGCACGTATTGAGTTTTCTCATATATTACAAAGCGAGGATCCAGAAAATACCAGGCGCACAGGCTAAATCCGACGCTGAACAGAAATCCAGTGATTGCTCCTGCTAGCCGTGGATGCTTGACTGAAAGTCTGTCAAGCCACCCAAAAGTTAGGATGTCACTCCAGAGATTCCCGATTTTTTTGAGATAGACCATTCTTGGTTCCTCCGACTTTCTCGAATCCGTTCGTCTGCCGTACAACCGCTTCTTATCACTACGTCGGCGCGGAGATCCAAATCCGACCGTATATATTGGGTGCTTGACCTTGTACGAAAATTCTCCCTTTCAAGCGCTGATCTTGTCCCTTTGATTTGCTGTGACAACGAACTCTCTCCTTGCGCTTTGCTTCCCGCCCCTAAAGGAGCGGTCTGATGCGGTAAGCCCCATAAATGGGGCTGGGTCGGATGTGAGCAGGAGCAAATGCGCACAGAAACAGGCTGTCAGTCATCTTGATGAAGAGATTTGTTCTCCATTTCAACCATCCCAGGCCCATTTATGGGCCTTAACCTTCCCCAGCAGGCCGCTCCTTTAGGGGCGGCAGTTAAGGGCTTCGCTCAACGCATCTGCATTGCGTAACGCTCTCTGTGGAGCAAAGTCTGGCCGTACGTCACATGGGCAAAAGCACAGTAAATACCGTGCCCGTACCGACGGTGCTGGAGATGGTGATGCGGCCGCCGTGCGATTCGGCGACCCAACGGGCGATATTGAGGCCGAGGCCGCTGCCGCCCTGTTCCCGACTGCGCCCGGTATCGACCCGGTAGAATCGGTCGAAGAGGAACGGCAGGTTCTCGGCGGGAATACCCGGCCCGGTGTCTGCCACGGAGAAAGAGGCCCAGGAGGTTTGCGGTTCGCCGGACAGGGTGGTCGTAAGCGATAGGGTGACGTGCCCTCCCTCGGGCGTGTAGTTTATGGCGTTGTGAATGAGGTTGGTGAAGAGCTGCTGCAGCCAGAGGGCGTCGCCGTGGATCGTGACCTCGTCCATATCGGCGAAGTCGAGCGCGATATTTTTGCGCCGTGCCAACCGCTCCAGCGTCTCGAAGGTCGCCAGGACGATCTCGTGCAGGGCGACCGGCTCATGGTTCAGGTGAACCTGATCCGCGTCCGCCCGCGAGAGCAGCAGCAGATTGTTGACGATGGAGGAGAGCCGTTCCGTCTCGGCGACGATGCTCTGCAGGGTCGCGCGGGTCTCCGGGGTCTGCGCCGACATCAGCGCGACTTCCGCCTCGCCCCGGATGGCGGTCAGCGGCGTTTTGAGTTCGTGCGAAGCGTCGGCGGTGAAGCGTTCGATCTGCTGGAAGCTGCGATCAAGACGGGCGATCATCTCGTTGAGCGCGGCGGCGAGGCGACCGATCTCGTTGTCGGAGCGCAACGGGGATATGCGCATATCGAGCCGCTTGCTTTCGATGCGGAGGGCCGCGCGGGTCATCTCGTCCACCGGGCGCAGCGAGCGGCCCACCAGCGCCCAACCGCCGAGCAGGGCGATCACAAAGATAGCGGGCGTCAGCACCAGCAGAATAAACAGAGCCCGTTGCAGCGCACCTTCGACCCCTTCGACAGAGGCGCCGACCTGCACCAGATAGGGGATGCGGCTGCCCAGTTGTACTGGCAGGGTCACCATCCGCACAGGGTACTGCCCCAGCGTCGTCACGGTGTCGAAGACGGGCTTCCCGGTCATACGGCAGGCCAGCAGTGTCTCCGAGGGAACCGGAAGTTTGTTCGTGCGGAGAGCGTCGGAGAAGGCGACCGCGTGTCCGTCAGGATCGATCACCTGCACATAGCGGCCCCAGGACTGGAGATCGTTGTTGTCGATGAAGCGGCGTTCTGCATCGGGAGCGAGCGGCTGACCGGGGTGGAGCGTATGGTAGTGGTAGACGGCGGCGGCGATGTCTTTGCCAGTCGTCTCAGCGAACTCGGTAAGCGCCGCGTCCGCGCTATGATTGAGATACTCGCGCAGCAGCAAATAGGTGAAGGCAGCCAGGAGCAGCAACGTTAGGGCCAGCAGGACGCCGTGCCAGAGCGCCAGTTGCGCCCGCAGGCTGCGCGGTCGCATCCAGGAAAACGCGCCTCGTCTCTTCTCTGGCGCTTCCCCTGTCTCCCTCTCTGCCGTCTGCCCGCGAATCACGGCCTCACTCCGGCTCTTCGCGTAAGACATAGCCGACGCCCCGCACCGTGTGAAGCAGCTTCTTTGCGCCGTTGGCGTCCACTTTCTTACGCAGGAAGTTCATATAGACCTCCAGCACATTGCTCCCCGCATCGAAATCGTAGCCCCAAACGCTCTCCAGAATCGCGGTGCGCGTAAATACCTGCGCCGGATGCCGTAACAACAGTTCGAGTAAGGAATACTCTTTGTTGGTAAGCTCGATCGCTCGTCCGTCTCGCTGCACGGCGCGGGTGGCCGGATCGATGGAGAGCCCCGAGAACTCCAGCCGTGGCAGTCGGCCCTCGCCGGTATTCCGGCGCAGCAACGCCCGCAGGCGCGCCAGCAGTTCATCGAACGCAAAGGGTTTCGGCAGATAGTCGTCGCATCCGCTGTCAAGCCCCTGTACCCGGTCTTCCAGTGCATTCCGGGCCGTCAGCGCCAGCACCGGAAACCCGATTTTACGCGTCCGCAGCTCCCGCACTACCGAGAGCCCGTCCCGGCCCGGCAGCATGATGTCGAGGACGATTGCCGCGTATTCGTTGGCCAGCGCGTAGTCGATGGCGTCCTCCCCGGTATGGACCACGTCCACCGTGTAGGACGACTGTTCCAGTCCCTGCTTCAGGAAGCTGGCAACCTTCTTCTCATCTTCCACCACAAGAATCCGCATCAGGCCTACTCCGTTAAAGTTTCGTAGTCGTCGTCTATCATTATACCGCTTATGCGCTTTCTGCGCGCGAGGCGCTGCCGTGAGGGTTACCAGGGATTACGCAGCAGCACCGCCCTATCGTCACAGAAGGAAGATAGGGCGATGCAGGGGAGGAGAGAAGTCTCACGGAAGGCCATTACCTCAAAAAAGCAAGGACGGCGTACATGTTTCAAGGGCCAGGGGAAATTCCGCGCCTGGTCCTGGTGGGAAGAAAGCTTGCTTTGCGATCAGCCAGAATTGACCGATGTCCGACAGTTACGTTTGCGGCGCATGGCAAACCCGGCTCCTGTCATGCTCAGGGCGCTGAGGAGAGCCATCATGCCGGGTTCCGGCGTGGAGGCAAGCACGGCTACCTGCTGGGCGGAAAGCGCGCCTGTATAAATTCGCATATCCCGTATGTCGCCCTGGAAAAATTCTGAGATTCCGCTGAACTGCGTACCAAAGCGTGTATCGTCGCCGCCAGCAGTCGTATTTAGCCCACTGGCGAGCGAGGCCGCAAGCGTCCCGTTGACATACAGGCTGGACGCTGTGCCGGTGGTCACAAGAGCGATATGCTGAAAGGCTCCATTGGCCGTAAAGGTTTTCCCTGTCGCGGGCCACGAATCGGTAGCACGGATCTGGCCGCCGGGATCATAGCCGACGTAGAACCCTGGCCCAACGGAAATTCCCTGCGAAATCCATTCGATATAGTGCCCCTCCAGGGCGCTCTGTCGGGCGAAAAATGCGACAGAATAGGCGCTGGAGGTGGGAACGATATGCTGGGTGAAGCTTACATTGGCGGCAACCCCATCTAGTGTCAGGTTACCCCCATTGGCGACCGCACCACTGTTGAGCGTGCCGTTGGCACTGCCGACCGAGTCGGAAGCGTCCCCGTTGAAGGTATAGCGGTGGATCAGAGTTTGCGCCGAAGCCGCACTGCCGAGAAGAACCGGTCCAGCAAGCGCGAGAGTTCCTAGCACAACTGACAGTCTAAGACCCGTATTGAATTTCATTTTAGTTTCCTTTAAGAAAGCTGTCGGATAGAATTGTTTTGGTTGTCTGCATTCAGAGCTTACAGGAACGCCTGCGGCTTACTTCCGACGTCGCTTGAGGAACAGGCTTCCGGAGAGACCCATACCGACAAGCAGAGCGATGCTACCTGGTTCCGGGGTCGTAGTGGCCTGGCTGGTGAAGCCCTGGATAACGGTGAATGTGCCATTAATGTTATTGTTAGAGAAGACGAAGTCGCCCGTAGTGGGATCGATAGTGCTGCCTTCCGGTCTTCCGAGACCCGTAACGAAGTCTTGTCTGCTTGCTGGGATAGATTGTAAAGAGTAGATCGCCATTGGGAGCATAGACGAGGCCGCCGTCATTGTTGGGGGCAGTTGCGAAAAGAACCGCCGCTCCAAAACCGGTGATATGGCTTCCTGCGCCCCGAATGACCGGCACAGAATAGATAGGAGCCGCCAAACTACTATCGCTCCACAATTCTGCCTCGGCTGGGGTCAGAAGTGGCCCGAATGTGGAGCGGTAATTCTTGGGAATTGCCATAGTACCGCCGCTGTTGGCGGCCAAGCCCATGATGAGCAGCGTGTTGGGATCGTTCTGCTCAAAGATCAGCCCGCCTGTAGGGAAAGTGACACCGCTGATGCTGCCATTGAACCCGACGGAATAGTTCGAGGAGTAGGGAGCGGAGAGCGTTTGCGCGCCTGCCACGCCACAGAAGTTCAACAACACTGCTCCTATCGCAAGCGGTGCGGAGAGCGCACTCAGCGAGAGGCGCGTGCGCGAAGCTTTAATAATAGGGAACATCATAATTCAGGTCCTTTGTCAGGTGGAGGAAGGGAGCGGTGGGATACGCTTTTGCTGCCCTTCTATTTACAGTCTACACGTCGGCCGTATACACACCGTATACAAAAGAGCTTTTCATACACTCGTTCTGTCCGCCAAATGTTCCTACTCCAGGTATGGGTTCTTACAACCGAGCAAGCACGGATGAAACTCAGGAAACTCCATCCAAGCTTCCTGCCTTGAAAAGGTAATAAGCAGCCGGACGGAGTTCCTTCGTAATCTCGGCTCAACGGGTTAAAACCCCCCTCTGAAACGCTTCGTGCAGAAGAAATGCAATCTGCGGAAGCATTGCATTGGGAATCTCCTCTGCTTCAGCATTTGGGGTGCCCGAAGGGCGACTTCCCATATCGGAACGGCAATTCATTGCCGGGGAAAGTGCGAACGGATTGCGTCCGACCAATTAGGCAGTGGAATTCCGGTTGATGGCCTGACCGCGACTGTTCTGCCCGCCCAGTGTGCCGAGATCGACCAGATGATAGGTCGGAGGCGCGGCCGGCGCCGGTACTCTCAGGCCCACGGCAACTCCTGCGCCCATAAGTGTCACGACATTGCGCCACAGCGCGTTTGTGTTCCCTACTGTCATTCCTTTAGTCCTCCTGCCGGGTTGTCCCGAAATGTAAGCGTCGCGTCCATGAGCGTCGCGAACAGACATAGGGTAACGCGGCGGCAGGCAAGCAGTCTGTGATGCGAATCACGCTGTTTTGTGATCTGCATCACACTGTCTGAAAAGGGTAGGGAGGGCGTCAATCGGAGGGGGCGGCGTGGAGGTGATCGTAGACGGTTTCGGCGAGTTTGAGGTTCATGCCGGGAGCCTGGGCGATCTCGGCAAGAGTGACCTCCTTCATCTTGCGGACGCTGCCGAAATGAAGCTGCAGCGACTTGCGGCGCTTGGGGCCGATGCCGGGAATGTCATCGAGCACGGAGTGGGTGGCTTTCTTGCTGCGGAGCTGGGCCTGGAAGGTGTTGGCGAAACGATGCGCCTCGTCGCGGATCCGCTGAATCAGGTAGAGTGCCTGCGAGGTGCGCGGCAGAATCACGGGGTCCGGTTCGTTGGGCAGAAACAGATGCTCGAACTGCTTGGCGAGGCCCGCGAGCGGCACGGCTATTCCCGCCTCCTCCATCGCGGCCATCGCCGAGGAGACCTGCCCGCGCCCGCCGTCTACGATAATCAGGCCGGGCAGGCGGTTGAAGCGCGGGTTGTCGGCCTTCGCCTCCAGCAGGCGGCGCAGTACGACCTCTTTCATGCTGGCGAAGTCGTTGGGTTTGTCGTCTTCGCGCTTGATCTTGAAGCGGCGATACTCCTGCTTGTTCATCTGCCCGTTCTCGCAGACAACCATCGAGGCGACCTGATTTTCGCCCTGCGTGTTGGAGATGTCGAAGCATTCGATGCGTTTGGGAGGCTCCGAAAGCCCCAGTGCATCGGCTAGCTCTTGCAGCGCGCGCTCGGTGCTGCCGAGCTTCGCCCGCATCTCGGCTTTCATCTGTTCCAAAGCGTGGCCAGCGTTCTCCGTCGCCATATCCATCAGTCGCTTCTTGTCGCCGCGGACCGGGACGCTGATCTCGACCTTGCGTCCCTTTTTCTGCCGCAGCCAGCTCTCGACGATAGAGATCTCGTCCATATCGCAGGGCAGGAGGATCTCTGCCGGGATGAAGTTCGCGCCCTGGTAGTACTGCCTCACGAACTGGGAGACGACCTCGCTCTGAGACTCTTCGCCCGTTCCCTCCACCAGAAAATGGTTCTGCCCGATCAGCTTGCCGCCACGAATGAAGAACATCTGCACACAGGCCCCATTCAGACCGGTGGTGTCCTCGACGACCGCGATCACGTCCTGGTCGATCAGATCGTTGGTGATGACCTTCTGCCGCTGTAAGACCTCTTCGACGCCCTTCAGTCGATCTCGCAGGCGCGCCGCGCGCTCGAACTCCAGGTTCTCGGCGGCTTCCGTCATTTCCAGGCGCAGCTTCTTGATGATCTGCTCCTGGCGACCATCCAGAAAATCGCCGACATCCTTCACCGCAATGCCGTACTCGTTCTTATCGGCGAGGCCCGCGCAGGGCGCCAGGCACTGGCCGAGATGATGATAGAGGCAGGGCTTCTGCACCGCCCGTCCATCGAAACTCTTGCCGCAGGAGATGAGTGGGAAGAGGCGGTTGATAAGCTCCATCGTCGCGTAGACGGCGCGGGAACTGGGATAGGGACCGAAGTAGCGGTTGCCGTCCTGTCGCACCCGCCGAACCAGAATCAGGCGGGGAAATGGCTCGCTGATGGTCAAACAGAGGTAGGGATACTGCTTGTCGTCGCGCAGCCGCACATTGTAGTGAGGCTGGTGCTTCTTGATGAGGGTGCATTCGAGAACCAGAGCTTCCAGTTCGTTTTCGCAGACGATATAGTCGAAATCTACGATGTGGGAGACAAGGCGACGCACCTTCGGCGTATGGTTGGCTCCTTTCTGAAAATAGGAGCGGACCCGATTCCGAAGGTTGATCGCTTTCCCGACATAGATGATCGTGCCGTTGGCGTCCTTGTGGAGGTAGCACCCCGGTCGGGTCGGCAACGTCACCAGTTTTTCTTCAACGGCCTGAGTGGGCATACTTCTCTCTACGCACGAAGGAGGGGGATTTTCACCAGGTGAGGTGGAAATAACCTGTCAACAGAGGCCCCTTTGTGGGCCTTACAAAAGACAGGCCACCCCCAGAGGGGTGGCCTGAATTGGGAGGGGGACGGCTCAGTTGACGGCGGATTCGCCCTCTTCACCGGTGCGGATTCGAATCACTTCCGTGACCGGAATCAGGAAGATCTTGCCGTCGCCGATCTCCCCGGTGCGGGCCGCTTCCACGATGGCGTTCGCGACTGCCTGCGCTTCGGAATCGGGAACGACGATCTCGATCTTTACCTTTTGCAGCAGATTGACCGTATACTCCGCGCCCCGATAGGTCTGTGTGAAACCTTTCTGTTTGCCGGAACCCCGTACTTCCGTAACCGTCATGCCCTTGATTCCGATTTCGGACAGGGCGGCTTTGACATCTTCCAGCTTTTGGGGGCGAATCAACGCCTCGACTTTGATCATTATCTGCCTCTTCTTTTTCACACTGTGCGACGAAATGTCTCCGCCTGCCTGTAGGACAGGCTCGGCCTCGTATCGAAACAATGGATTATGACCGTAATCCTTGTCGCGAGGAGACCGAGCCGTAGGTCCGGGGCGACTATTCCCGCCATATTACCCTGTTACGGGTCAGGCTGGGGGAAGGTTCTCACTGACCACGACACCTGACGGAGCGTGACTGGAAGTCATCATGTTCACGGCGCCATGCGGCGTAGCCGCAGGGGTAAGCACGTATTCGGGGTAGGCCGGAATACCGTGCTCGTGGATATCCAGCCCTTCCAGTTCGCCCTCTTTCGAGACGCGCAGGAGACGCATCTGTTTGAGCGCATACATCATCGCCATCGCGACAGCAAAGGTCGATACCGTAATGATGACGCTGCCGATGAACTGAGCTTCGAACAGCTTGAGGCCGCCTCCATAGAACAGACCTGCCAGCTTCGTAGCCGCGGGGTCTGCCCCGGTGCTGATGGGTGCCGTATACTGATTCGCGGCGAAGAGGCCCAGCGACAAGGTTCCCCAGATGCCGCAGAAGCCGTGAACCGGAACCGCGCCGATCGGATCGTCGATGCGGAGCCACTCCATGAGATTGACGCCCATAACGACCAGGACGCCAGCGACCGCGCCGATAGCGAGGGAGCCCGCTGGCGAGACCCAGTAACACGGACAGGTGATGGCGACAAGCCCTGCCAGGAAGCCGTTGATCGTGAAGCCCACGTCCCACTTTTTCGTCTGCGGATATGCCCAGATCATCGCCAGCAGTCCGCCCGCGCAAGCGGCAAGGGTGGTGTTGGCGGCGACACGACCGATCCCCTGGAAGTCCATCGCGGACAGCGTGCTGCCCGGGTTGAAGCCGTACCAGCCGAACCAGAGGATGAGGCCTCCGGAAGCCGCGATAACAAGGTCGTGCGGAAGCATTGCGCCGCCGCCGTCCCTCTTGAACTTACGCCCAAGCCGAGGGCCGAGCACGATGGCTCCCGCCAGGGCGACCATGCCTCCGATCGTATGGACAACGGTCGAACCCGCGAAATCGTGGAAAGAGTTTCCGAGAGTCGGAAGGAAGTTAGCCGCCGCGCCTGCTGCGGCGGGGCTGCCCATGGTCGCCAGGAAGCCATCCGGTCCCCAGGCCCAGTGGCCGATGATCGGATAGATGAAGCCGGAAACGCCGAAGCTATAGAGCAGGTCACCGATCCAGCCGGTGCGGCCGATCATGGCTCCGGAGGTGATGGTCGAGCAGGTATCGGCAAAGGCGAACTGGAACAGCCAGTGCGCCATCAGCGCGACGCCGGTCGCCTCGTAGGTCTCCGGCGCATCCTTCAGGAAGAACCAGTGGTAACCGATAAAACCGTTGCCATGGCTGAACATGAAGGCGTAGCCCCAGGCGAAGAACAGGACGCCGCAGAGACAGGTATCGACGATACATTCCATCAGAACGTTGACGGTTTCACGGGAGCGGCAGAAGCCCGCTTCCAGCATGGTGAAGCCGACCTGCATGGCGAAAACCAGGAAGGCTGCCAGCAGAACCCAGACCGTGTTGATCGGGTTGACAATGCCTTCGGCTTTCAGCGCAGGCGCGGCGGCGGCCTGCGCGTGCGCCGCGCTGCCTGTAAAGGCCGTGTAGAGCGCGAAAGCCATCAACAGAATAGCGACGGCCCCCAGTTTTCCAACGAGCAGCGTGTACCCGAAACGACGCCATTCCGGGTCTTGAAGACGCTTGGCCAGGCGGCTCATCTTCTGAAATCGTGTCAATTTCTCAGAACTCACAGTAGTTCCCCTCCTCAAGGTTTCCTGAACTTATAGGGCTGGCGTTCAGGCTTAGAGTGGGCAGGACGTTGCCTGCCGCGTGGTGCCGACCGCATTCCCACGCTGGAAACGACCGGATAAACTAGATGGAGTGAAGGAAACGGGAGTTTCCGTGCAACAACAGCGTTGCGAGAAAAAAGAGCTGCGACGATAGACGCCGGAAATCTGTAGGAGGCGTATGGCCTCGCGGATAAGAGGTAAGAGGGCAGTAAGGTTGGCTGCCCTCCTACGAGACGTGCCGGGTTAGAACTTGAAAACTTCGCCCAGCGTATAGGTATCCTGGTCCTTGACGGTGCCGCTGCCAGCTCCGAAGACCGCGTTGTTGCTCGAGTCGTGCCGGAACTCCAGTCGCGAGATCAACTGACCCTTGAAGCTGGTGTATTCCGCCGTGAGGGTCGCGCTCTGGAGTTTGGTGTAGGGACCGCCCAGGCGGAGGCCGACGCCGCCGGTGCCGGGAATGTCCTCAAACTGCTCCAGACGTCCCGCCAGCGCGAAGTGGTTCGTGAGCTGATAGCGGCCGTATGCCGCCCCGGACAGCCAGGTTCCCGACTCCTTCACGCCGTATATGTCTCCGGCCGCACGCGCATAGTCTAGCACGGCGGCGATCTTCAGCTTGGGGCTGATCTGATAGGTCGGCTGAAACTCCACCAGGTCGATGGTGACGTTGCCGGCGCCTTTGGTGTTGATGAAGGTGCCGCCGTTTATCGTCGTCGTCGGAAGGCCGATCGGGTAGGCAGGTCCTGCGGGCAGGTAGTTGCCGAACGCGCCGGTGCCTTCCGCGCCACCCATATAGGTGAGGTTGGCGGTGAGTTTGGCGTTTGGTTTCCACGTCGCCTGAGCGATGAAGGACTTCGCGTTGTTATCGTCAGCGACGTTGTTCCAGCCATTTACGCCGAACAGGGTCAGGGTGAGCTTCGGATTGATCGGGAACGCGGCCCGCACGCCTGCATGGTAGAACGGAATGGCGTAGGTGAACCCAAAACTGCGCGTATACTGGTCGTTGCTGCTGCTCTCGATGACTTCGTAACCGAACGGGGTCACGAACTTACCGAAGTCGATGGTGACATCGCGGCCTGCAATGTGCGGCGTATAGGTCAGGTAGGCCTGCTGTACGAACTGCCAGCTGCTGGTGCCGCCGGGTTCGGTGGCATGCACGATTCGCGCCGTGTCGCCAGCGGTCAGCGTGAGGGTGAGGCCCAGCGGGAACCCTTTGCCGGGCGTCCGGGTGATGTTGAGCTCGCCCAGGCTGAAGCTGGGGTCGCGGTCGTTGATGTCGAACGCATGGAAGGCATTGTCTACGCCGATGACCTCGCCGGGATTGCCGGTCGTGAGGGTCGCCGCGTAGGGCGTGTCGCCCGGGCCGCGTGGAGCGCGGACATTGATGCCGTAGTAGATGTCGACCAGGCCGGAGACGGTGACCGTGCCCGGCGCGGGCGGAGGCGGCGCTGCCGGCGCGGCTGCGGCTACGGCAGGGGCCTTGGTAGCTTCCGGTTTCGGAGCGTCCTGAGCGTTGCCGGTGGTGGCCGCCAGGCCCAGAAGAGCGCAGGTGGCGATAGAGAGTGCAGGGCGCACCAGGCGACTTGCAGCGCGATCCGAGTGCAGGGGGCGCAGAACTGTATCCGATGTTGCCAGTCCATTGCTTGCCCGGCGGCTCGCTGCGGTGCGGGAGACGCGGGTGACGCGGAGGGAATTCCAATTCACTGAGTCTGTTCCTCCTTAAATTTTCGAGGCGTGGTGAGTGTGATGCAGGCATACCCATTGAGCCGAAGCTCGAAGAGTGTAACGACATCCGGTGGGGCAAGCGGACCAACAGAAGAGTGTCTGGGGGCCGCGAACATCCAGCATGTTCAGGGAAGGCGTGATCCGATCCGAGAAAATGGGACGGGAGAACACCTTCTGACGCGTGGCGATGGTTTCAATTCGGGATGAACGCAACAACAGTGTTGCAGGAGGCGCTATGGGGTTTGTTCGCTGCGAAGAAGCGTCGATGCTCTTCCGGCGAGGTGATACAGGTGGAACCCGTAGAGGGTAGCAGACATTGCTATGGGAAACGTCGGGTAGTTCCGCCTGGTTAATTACAGAATACCCGATAGACCACTAAAAAGCAAGAGGGAACGAACAAATGTCGAAAATATAGGACCCGCGGTCAGGAATGGTCGTTGCGCTGTCGGCGATTCTGTGTAGCTGGCATCGCCACATCTTCGGTCAGGAGAACGGCTTCCGCGATTTCGCGCAGGGGTCGCCCGGTCGCCAGAGCCTGGGCATGAAGCCGTCTGTACGCCTCCTGGTCGCCCAGCGTATGTCGATCCATAAGGATGCGCTTGGCACGGCCGATGAGACGGTTGGACTCCATCTGATCCTGCGCCGTTCCGAGGGCGCCTTCCAGCGCTAGCATCTCGCGATAACGGGAAATGACGATCTCGATGGTCGGCTGAATCTCCTGCTGCCGGAAGGGCTTCACGAGGTATGCCTGCACACCCGCGCGGTTCGCCTGCTCGATCATCGGCACGTCGCTGTAGGCGGTCAGTAACATAACAGGGCACAGCCGTTCTTTGCTCATGATCTCCGCCGCCTCGACGCCACTGCACTTCGGCATTCGCACATCGAGAATAGCGATGTCCGGGCGCAGGCTGCGTGCCAGATAACAGGCTGTCTCTCCGTTGTCGGCCTCTCCCACGACACAATGCCCCATGCTTTCCAGCATCGTGCGCAGATCGAGACGAAGCACCGCGTCGTCGTCGGCGATGAGAATTTTACCCTGTTGCATCGTACACAAATCCCATCAGCACCCTGGCTGCACCCTATCGGGACGCTCTAGAAAGAGTTTCCTCGCCTCGCGACTGCAGGAAGTGGGGCGTCAGACATCACTGTCTGCGGACGAACGTAGTGCACGTTCCTTCACTGGACCGTGTGCCGGAGAGTATATCAGAATTAAGTTCGGCTTGTCAATCGGTCGGGACGGAATTCCGGTGAAAGAGGAAACTTTCCGGACCCAAAAAGACAAAAAATGAGTTATCGAGAACATATTCTACAGGACCGAACGCATCAAGGGAGGGCTTCCCTTACCCTCCGGCGGAGAATTGACACGGCTTGAAGCAAGCAGGTATCCTTACCTTCGTAACCCGGAGGTGCGCCTTTCGCTTAAGGCAGGCGCGACATTCACGACAAGGAGAGATGAAGCATGGCAGTGGCGAAGGTGGGAGAAGCAGCTCCCGACTTTACGATGGCGGTCGCAAAGCCGAGCGATACAGCGAAGACAGTAGGCAGCAAAGTCTCCCTCTCCGACTATAGCGGCAAATGGCTGGTCCTCTTCTTTTATCCCCTGGATTTTACGCTCGTCTGCCCGACGGAGATCACCGCGCTTTCGGATAGGTTCGAAGAGTTCGAAGAGATCGGGGCCGAGGTGCTCGGCGTTTCGACCGATTCGGTCTACTCGCACCTGGCCTGGATGAATACGCCCCGCGAAAGACACGGTCTGGGCGAACTCCATTTCCCCCTGGCCTCCGATATCACCAAATCGGTCGCCAGAGACTATGGCGTTCTGATCGAAGCGGCTGGCATTGCTCTCCGTGGCCTCTATATTATCGACCCGGAAGGCGTCCTGCAGTATTCCGTCGTCAACAGTCTCAATATCGGACGCAGCACCGACGAGACGATGCGTATTCTCCAGGCGCTTCAGACGGGCGGCCTCTGTCCCTCCGACTGGAAGCCGGGCAAGGCCCAGATCGACGCCTGAGTTCGATACGGATCGGAGGGCGCCGGATAGTCATTCGGCGCCAGCCATCTTTTTCTACCATGCAAACAGAAACTCTCCCCAAAATCCCCTTCGACATTGAGAAGGCTCTGCCGCAGATCGAGAAGGCCATCGCCACATTTCCGAAAGCGGGCCTGTTCACGCTCTACGACGAAGGCTACACGACCCTCTTCGAACAGTTGGTCGCCTGTATGCTCTCGATCCGCACTCTGGACGAGGTCATGGTCCCGATCTCCCGGAAACTGTTCGCGGTCGCTCGCACTCCCCAAGAGATTGCGGATCTGCTGCCCGAGCGCCTGAAAGCGCTGATTCACTCTACTGCCTTCAGCGATACCAAAGCCGTCAACATTCAGGCCATCGCTCACCGTGCCGTGGCCGAATTCCAGGGCGACCTGCCCTGGAATATGGCCCAACTGCTGACTCTGCCGGGCGTGGGGCCAAAGTGCGCCGGCCTCGCGCTGGCCATCGCCTGCCATCAGCCCCATATCGGTGTCGATGTCCATGTCCATCGCATCGTAAACCGCTGGGGATACGTCGCGACCAGGACTCCGGAAGCGAGCCTTGAAGCGCTGAAAGCAACACTCCCACGCTCACTCTGGATCGATATGAACCGCCTGGGAATGCCCTTCGGCAAATTCGTCTGCACCTCCCTCCGCCCGCACTGCTCCACCTGCTCGTTACTATCGATGTGTCCGCAGATCGGAGTCGGCGCTACGCGCTGACTTCCATTTGAGGCACCCCCTTCCCGTGTCGGGAAGGGGGCGGGGGATGAGAAAGAAATTGGCCTGAGCGCATCCACAGCGCTGTTACATCGGGGAGCCGATAGTCGTCAGACGTAGAAGGCGTGTTATAATAGCTTTAACTTCCTTTTCAAGGTGGACTTATGCAAGGTTCCCAGGCACTCTTTCGGACGTTCGGTTGGGTATGGTTGGGTTTAGCATTGGCGGGAGGCAGTGCGCAGGCTGCGCCGCCCGGTGCAAAGCCTGGTCAGAGGGTGAAGGCAGGCAGCGTCCCGATGCGAGTGGATTATGATCGCGATGTGCGCCCGATTCTGTCGGAGAACTGCTACAAATGCCACGGGTTCGATCCGAATCAGCGGCAAGCTGGCCTGCGTCTCGATACGGCGGAGGGGGCCGTCAAGGCGCTCAGCAGCGGAGGACACGCGATCGTCGCGGGGAACCCCGGCGCTAGCGCCCTCATGCAGCGGGTGCTGGCAGGTGGGGCGCTGCACATGCCGCCGGTCAGCACCGGCAAAAAACTGACGCCCGCGCAGATCGTCGTCCTGAAGCAGTGGATCATGCAGGGAGGCAAATACGATGCCCACTGGGCATTTGTCACGCCGAAGCGTCCTGCCGTACCGACGGTTCGGAATACAGCCTGGGCGAAAAATCCACTCGACCGTTTTATCCTGGCGCGTCTGGAGAAGGAGGGCCTGAAACCCTCTCCGGAAGCGGAGCGCGGTATCCTGATTCGCCGCCTGAGTTTCGACCTGACCGGACTGCCGCCAACCCCGGCGGAAGTAGACGCCTTCGTCCATGACGCCGGTAAGGACGCCTATGACAGGGTTGTGGATCGGCTGCTGGCAAGTCCCCATTATGGCGAGCGCATGGCGGTCTCCTGGCTCGATCTCGCCCGCTATGCCGACACGCACGGCTTTCATATCGACAGCCAGCGCGATATGTGGCGGTGGCGCGAATGGGTCATCGAGGCGTACAACAAAAACCTCTCCTACGACCAGTTCGTCGTGCAGCAGTTGGCGGGCGATCTTCTGCCGAACCCCACGCTCGATCAGCGCATCGCCTCCGGGTTCAACCGTAATCATCCCATCAACTTCGAGGGCGGCGCGATTCCTGAAGAGTATGCCACCGCCTATATCGTTGATCGCATCGACACGACCGCGACCGCCTTTATGGGCCTGACCATGCGCTGCGCGCAGTGCCACGACCACAAGTACGATCCGGTCACCCAGAAGGACTACTACCGTTTCTTCGCGCTCTTCCACAACGTATCGGAGCAGGGGCTGGATGGCTCGGCAGGCAATGCCGTTCCCTTTTTGAAAGCGCCGGACGCCGCTCAGAAGGCGCAACTGGAAGCGGCGGAGGGGAAACTCGCAGCCGCACAACAGGCCCTGAAGACCCGGACTGCCGAAGCGCAGCCCGCGCTTGCCGCCTGGATGAAGGCGATGACAGTCACTCCGGACGCGATGGCTCCCGTGACGAATGGACTGGCGGCGTACTATCGTCTGAACGAGGGACAGGGCGCAGATCTTCACGACACCTCCGGCACGATCCCTGTCGTCGCCCTCACGGGCAAGCCAGCCTGGTCGCCGGGTCGGTTCGGGCCGGTGTTGGCGCTCGATGGCGCTACCACCGCCGACCTCGGGACCAAAATCGGGTTCGAGCGCAGCGATAAATTTTCTTATGGCGCATGGGTAAATCCCGCCTCTACGGAGGCGATGACGGTGCTCTCCCGCATGGACGACAGTGCCGACTTTCGCGGTTTCGACCTCTATATCAGCGGTGGTCAGGTGTATGTACACCTGATTCATGCCTGGGACAAGAACGCGATCCGCGTCAACACGAAGCCGGTCCTCGAAGCCAACAAATGGACGCATCTCTTCGTTACCTACGATGGCTCCAGCAAGGCGAAGGGCATCACGATCTATGTCAACGGCAAACCTGCCCCGCTGGACATGACCCACGACTCTCTGACTGGCTCGATTCAAACAACGGTTCCGCTGCGTATTGGCAGGCGCAGTATTGCGGCCCCCTTCAAGGGAATGATCGAGGCGATTCGTATCTACCGGCGTCAGGTCAGCGCGGACGAGGTGCAGCAGATCGCGGATTTCGACACCCTGCGCCAGGTTCTCGCTACCTCTGAAGAGAAGCGCACACCGGAACAGCGCACCCGGCTGGCAACCTACTATCTCAGCGCCCAGGACGAGCCGTATCGCCGCCTCAGCGCCGATCTTGCTGCCGCGCAGAGCGCGCGGGATGTCATCGATAAATCCATTCCGACCACCATGGTGATGCAGGAGATGGACAAGCCGCGTGACACCTTCATTCTGCAACGCGGGCAGTACGACAAGCCCGGCGAGAAGGTATTCGCCGGTACGCCGGACTTCCTGCCGCCGCTGCCGCCCGGCCCGGCGAATCGTCTGACCATGGCGCGCTGGCTGGTCGATCCCTCGCACCCGCTGACCGCCCGCGTCGCCGTCAATCGCACCTGGCAGATGCTGTTTGGGACGGGACTCGTCAAGACGGCGGAGGATTTCGGAACGCAGGGCGAACGGCCCTCCCATCCGGAGCTTTTCGACTGGCTGGCCACCGAATTCATTCGTACTGGCTGGGATACGAAGGCGCTGCTGCGGCTGATCGTCACCTCGGCGACCTACCGACAGTCTTCCAAAGTGACGCCCGCCCTGAAAGAGCGCGACCCGGAGAACCGGCTGCTGGCACGGGGAGCGCGGTTCCGACTCCAGGGCGAGTTCGTCCGCGATCAGGCGCTGGCGGTCAGTGGACTGCTGGTGGAGAAGGTCGGCGGGCCGTCCGTACACCCTTATCAGCCCGCCGGACTGTGGGAAGAGCTCGCCTTCGGCGGCAGCTTCTCTGCGCAGACCTATGTGCAGGATCACGGCGAAAACCTCTATCGGCGCGGCATGTACACCTTCTGGAAGCGTACCTGTCCGCCGCCCTCCCTGCAGGCGTTCGATGCGCCGGAGCGCGAGTTCTGTCTGGTGCGTCGCTCTGTCACCAACACGCCTCTCCAGGCCCTCACACTGATGAACGACCCGACCTATGTGGAGGCGTCCCGTAAGCTCGCCGAACGCATCATGAAAGAGGGAGGCACGACTCCGGAACAGCATATCGCCTACGCCTATCGACTGGCGATGGGGCGCAAACCGAGGGCCGCCGAGATCGAAACCATGCTCGGGCTGTTCAACCGGCAGGCGGTGGTCTTCCGCCGCGACCCGCCCGGCGCAAAGCAACTGCTCGCCATCGGCGAATCGGCGCGGGACGCTTCGCTGGACACCACGGATCTGGCCGCCTGGACGACCGTCGCCAGTGTCCTGCTCAATCTGGACGAAACGATCACCAAAGGCTGACAGCCGACCTGTAGGAGTAATGGACGATGGACCCAAGACGAGAATACGAACTGATGATGACGCGGCGGCAGCTTTTCGGGCGTATGGCGACCGGGATTGGCACGGCGGCTCTGGGGTCGCTGCTCGCTCCAGAAGCCTTTGCCGCTCCGACCGCTACCGGTCTGGTGAAGGGGAGCTATAATGGCATCCTGAAACAGCCGCACTTCCCGGCCAAAGCCAAGCGCGTCATCTATCTGTTTCAGTCCGGAGCGCCCTCGCATATCGATCTGTTCGACTACAAGCCGCAGTTGCAGGCGCATCGCGGGATCGACCTGCCGGAGTCGATTCGCAACGGGCAGCGTTTGACCGGCATGACCTCGGGGCAGAAGTCGTTTCCGGTCGCGCCCTCCATCTTCAAGTTCAACCAGAAGGGCAAAAACGGCACCTGGCTGAGCGAACTACTGCCGCATACCGGGGATGTGGTGGACGAACTCGCCATCATCAAATCGATGCACACCGAGGCGATCAACCACGATCCGGCGATCACCTTCATCCAGACCGGCGCGCAGCAGCCGGGGCGCGCCAGCATCGGCGCGTGGATGTCCTACGGTCTGGGCAGCGAAAACAGCGATCTGCCTGCCTACATCGTGTTGATCTCTCTCGCCAGCGACGGTCGCAACGATCAGCCGCTCTTCGGCCGACTGTGGGGCAGCGGCTTCCTGCCCTCGGTGCATCAGGGCGTGAAACTGCGCTCGAAAGGCGATCCCGTTCTCTATCTCAGCAATCCGGCCGGCATCGACAACGCCAGCCGCCGCCGCATGCTCGACAGCGTCGCCTCCCTCAACCACATGGCGGAGCAAGAGTTCGGCGATCCCGAAACCAACACCCGTATCGCCCAGTACGAGATGGCCTATCGGATGCAGGCCTCCGTTCCCGACCTGATGGACCTCTCCAAAGAGTCGCAGGCGACGCTGGATATGTACGGCCCGGAGGCGCGTAAGCCAGGAACCTTCGCGGCGAACTGTCTGCTGGCGCGGCGTCTGGCCGAGCGCGGCGTCCGCTTTATCCAGCTTTTCCATCGCGGCTGGGACCAGCACGGCAACCTGCCGAAAGATCTGGGCACGCAGTGCAAAGACACCGATCAGCCCTCCGCCGCCCTCATTAAAGACCTCAAACAGCGCGGCCTGCTCGACGATACGCTGGTGGTGTGGGGGGGAGAGTTCGGGCGCACCGTCTACTCACAGGGCACACTGACCGCCGACAACTACGGTCGCGACCACCACGGGCGCGCTTTTTCGGTCTGGATGGCGGGCGGCGGCATCAAACCCGGCACCGTCCTCGGGGAAACCGACGATTTCTGCTACAACGTCACCAAAGATCCCGTCCATATCCACGACCTCGCCGCGACTATATTGAACCGGCTCGGCATCGACCACACCCGTCTTACCTATCGCTACCAGGGCCGCGACTATCGCCTCACCGACGTCTCCGGCGAAGTTGTGAAATCCATCCTCGCCTGACAAACCCCCCGCCCGCAAACGGGCCTCAATTCGGGGTGCTCTTAAAACAGGAGGTCACAGTGCGCACTGCGTTCACCCGTGTAAGGTTGCGCCCCCCGGTCTAAAATCCAATTATCCACAGCCTTATCCCAGCGCAGCCAGATAAGTCGGGGGAAAACCGGATCGCTGCCTTGAGGCTGCGCTACAACGTAAACCGCCGCGTATTTCGCCTTGGTGGTGGCCGATGGAAAGAAGTGATTAATTTGAAACATCATGCTCTTGCTCGGATTGGAAAACGCTCTAGGGGCGATCATGCGGGCTTCGTCTTCGTCCGGCTCTTCCGCTCGCTCATAGACTTGTAAAAAAGCGCTTGTCACATCTGCGCTTTTCCAGACGCCGCCTGCAGCGTATCTTCCCACCCACCAAACGTGGAGGGTGTCCCAGTCACTCACGGCAGGCCAGGAGTGAAGGCGCGCGATCAGATTGCGGGCGGGTGCGGGTTGCTTTTCCCGATCCCGCACGATGGGAACCGTGCGGATGCCTTTCACCCACTGCGCCTCTGGTACACCTTTGCGAGAGGTCATGAATCGCTTGAAAGCGTCAAAATCATGTGTGGTATACAGGGTCAGAACTTCGGAGAGCGTCTGCTTCAACCGGGCCTGCTCATGCGGGGTCAGGGAAACTTTGGAAACGGTTTTCAGGCGATTGATGAATACTCGGTTCTGCGCTGGTGTTCCCAATGGAATCAGAGGCTTCGGAGCCAAGTGTTGGCCCGCCGTGCTTTGTGCAAAACCCAGCGCACACAGCAGGCTGACAATAAAAACAGCCTGGCTGTTCTGTCTCAGAGGGTTTCGATACATGGACTGTTCTCCTCACTTATGAAGCTTGAATCGCTGAAAATCTGCTTCACGCGCCTGCGTCCATTGCAGCGACTCGACGTGCCCGTCCGCCATGAGATAGTTTCCGACATCTGCATGTCCCTGCGCGGGGATGTTATGCTGGTCATCATAAACCGATGTGCAGGGCGCGAACCGATCTACCTCGTTTTCCGCTGGAATACGGCGTCCGGGCAGAGAGGCGGTATCACAGCCAAAGAGGACATCCTTCCAGTTAGATCCCAGGACAGCATTACTTAGTTCACCATCCAGCACACTGTTGCGGTAGCCCCAATTCTCCACCAGAGCGATCGTTTGGGCGGGATTGTCTGCACTGGCGAATGAGCGTCCTGCGATGCCTGTGTTGCGGTCGTATTTCTTTTGTTGATAGGCCACATACTCAAAGGCACTGGTACTCTTATCTTGGCCGGCAGCACCAGCGGCCTGCTGGGTGACGATGGGGCCTGTCAGCGCATAGGACCGCTTCAAAAGCTTTCCTTTATAGCGCCCATCCCATAGCTCCCCTTCTTTGCGCGGCACATTGTCCTCCGGACAGGCATAGAGCGATTCGTCATGTATATAGGGTTCGAGCTGAAATGTATATGGAACGGTGGGCGTTTCGGTCCCGGAGAGGATCCCACCGCGGATCGCAGGACTGTGAGTGATAGCAGGCCAGCACTGGTCGTAATCTTGTGCGTAGAGAGCCAGACTTTGCCCAAGCTGGTGGAGGTTGGAAAGACAGTGGCGCGTGTGAGACCCACCCTGATACTTTCGCAGCGCCAAGGCCAGCATCAGGAGAATGACACCTACCGCCAAGACTGGCAGCCATAGTCGTATATGGGTGATTTGTCGGAAGCGAGAAAGCATTTATATTTAGCAGGTGCGGCGCGTCTTTTAAAGACGGATAGGGAACGCTTACATCGGAGGCGCTCCCCGATCCGCTGTTGCACATTCGTGCGGATACAGTAGATTATTTCACCGTAGTCGCTGTGAGCCAGTATGGCTACAGTTATGGGCCCGGCTGGCATACGCAGTGCGGTACGCCGTCAGAACCACAGCCACACATCGGGAACGACGGATTGTTGCAGTTGATACTACAGGATCCGCCGCTGCAATCAGCCCGACAGTGCTGACTAGACACCGCTGCCCAGGAATAGGTGGCCGCCGCCACCCCCATCACTGTCCAGAACGCGGCGAGACCACCTAGCATTCGGCTCCGTTTGGAAATTGTCATCTTGTTCACCTCCTTTCGACTGGGATATTCAGCGCATTCGCGCCAAAACGTGCTGTAAAACCCTGCGGACATGACACTGCTTAAAGATTGGGTTTACTGCGCTTAAATAACCAGAAATCTCCGGCCCTTGCTTGCGACCAGGAGAGGAGTTTGACATGACCGTCCAGGAAGCCATAGATGCCTCCTTTCTGATGCCCCCGCGCTGGGATGTACATGGGATCGGTGTAGTAGTCGGCGCAGGGAGGAAACAGGTCGTCAGCGTTATGCGGTGGAATATTGCGACCGGGGAGTGCCCAGGTTTCACAGGCATAGATATAGGCACCCTGCTGAGAACCGATGACATTATTGCTTCCCGCAGCCTTCGCTCCCTGTTGAGCTCCCCAGTTTTCTGAGAGACCGATCGTGTTGGCTGGCTCGTGAATACCGGACAGCGCCACACCGGCATAGGTGACGATGCCGGCGTTGGGGTCGAGCATACTGTGCTGTGTGGCAAGGCTTGAAGAGACGGCATAGGAACGCTTCAGCAGTTTGTTGCGGAAACTGCCATCCCAGAGCAGGTCGTCCACGCGCAGCACACTGTCCGCCGGGCAGGCATACACCGCATAACTTCTTAGATAGGGAACAAGGAACGTCTCATAGGGCGTTTCGGCGATTTCATTGCCTCCGTTGATTGGCGGCAGCGACTGGGATGGAAAGATATGCTCATCATAGTCGCCTGTGTACAGCGTCAATGCTTGCAGTATCTGCTTCTGATTGGAGAGACAGGTTGCTTCCCGCGCCTTGCCGCGTGCGCTGGCGAACATGGGGAATATCAGCCCCGCAAGGATCGCAATCACCGCAATGACGACGAGCACCTCGATAAGTGTAAAGCCGACGTATACTCTCCTTCGATTGACGTTTCGCTGCATAGTATTCCGCCATTCTACATGAAGGTGCATATTTATGGGTTATTGGGAGATGCGCCGAAGGACAGGGTTGCTGGAGCTCGGATCGCCTCCTTTTGAAGCGGCAGATAGAGGCCATAGACGGGAATGTTCACAGTCTCTGGCTTCCGACTGCCGTCTACCACAATCTCGATGAATACTCTGGCGTCGAGCGATATCCCTGCTGTACCGTTCTTCAAAGCGACACGCAGCGCATAGCCGTCAGCCACAGGATGCGGTGGGCCGATGACTTGCAACGCTTCCGCCGGCACGATAGTAACACGACGAACGGTGAATGGTTTGCCGTATGGTGACCGAAGCGAGATCGTCGCTTCGGCCTGTTCTAGACTGGAGAACACACCCAGCGAGAGTATATCGGGACTCGCGACAACATGCGGCAGGCATCGTCCAACAATTTGCGTCGTGACTTCGGGAAACAACTTATCGTCCGTTGTGAGCGTCACCGTCGCTGCGAATTTCCCTGGAGTATCTATCGGCAATACGCGTATTTGCGCCTCGCTCCCCAACTTACCAGCGGCTACTTTAACCTCAAGACGCTTTGCATCGTAGACCGCTCGATATACACGCAAAGCGTTGCCGTTACGAGACTGCAAGGGAAACGAGAGGAGTTTTTCCTTCGCGAGGTATATCTCTCCAGCGTCAACGACCGCTGGAGCCAGGTCAATAATACTTCCGTAAGCTTTCAGGGTAATCGGGTCCAGGTAGCCGTCCAGATAGATGTCTGAACCACACAGCCAGTTCTTACCTTTGCTGTCCGGCTTGGCACCGAAAAAGACGCTCACCTCTCCGTGCGCAGGAATATCACGTTTTTCAAATGCTAACGTAGCACCGGGGGTAACGACGAAGTGTGCAATGTGTACTGGATGATCGGTAGTATTGTACAGCACCGTTTGGTGCCGGCGGCTCTCACCACGCGCGAGGACGCCGTCCTGCCATAGATTCCTGCGAACGCCCACGGGAACCTGTTTCTGGTGGAAGCTGGTGGCAGCGAGAAAGGCCGCGATTGCGAAAGGAGCGGTTAGCATAATAGCTAAAGGCAGGGTCAGCTTTGCTGGTACTGGCATCAGAATACTTCCTTAAATGCGGTCTGGCAGCCTCACAATATGAGATCACAGTGGCTGCTTCTATCTGCAGAGTAAGACTGAGCGGCCTTATCCAAAATCCAGTTGTCTACCGCCTTATCCCATCTAAACCAGAGAAAAAGCGGGAATATGGGATCACCTCCCTGATGTTCGGCCACAAAGTAGACGACGGCGTATTTTGCCTTGCCTTGTTCCGGAGCAAAGAAATGATTGTCTTGAAACAAACGGATCGGCGCATCTTTCGCGACTTTGGCGGCGAATGCGTCCTGGTCGGCACGGGACGGTTCACCTGTCTGCTCTAAGATTTCAATCTGCGCGTCGGCCATCTGGACCCCTTTCCACACCCCCCCTTGATCGTAACGCGCAGCCCACCATGCTTGGATCGTTATCCAGTTGTCTTTCGGAGGCCAAGGTTGCGATAGATTAAAGAGGGATTTCGCTGACCCCGGCAGGTGATCAGGCTCGTGGAATATCCCTAATGATGCGACGCCTGCCGACCAAACTGCCGAAGGCGTTCCATGCCGCTCTATGACCGCCTGTTTGAACGCCGGAAAGTCGTGCTTATAAAAGACGGTCAGCAAAGCGCTGAAAGACTGCATCAGCTGCGTGTACTCGTGTTTGGACAGTTTGGTATGCAGCACGACTTTGAAGCGTTTCGCGATCTCCAGATTGGCATCGGCCTCTCCCAACGGCTCGAACGAGAAACGATTTATTACGGCAACTTGCGTTGTCATAGGTGCAGAAGTCGGCTGGGGTTCGATCCTTGGCGAGCGGGATTGATTGCTATAGACTGCCAACATCGCCATGGCAAGACAGACGGAAATTGCAGCAGGTAGTACAGTATATTTTTTCACGTTCGGTTCCCTCTCCCAAGCACGACAACGCCAAGTTCTGTCTAGAAACTCGAAACCGTGTGAACAGCTTTCTGCAACCATATCACCGGGCTGACGTAGACGGGCGCGCCTGATGGAAGGGCATTCTACATTTTTTGAGATTCAGGGATCGTATCAGCAAGCGTAGGCTCCGAATTGCCCTGGTCAGGTTTCCCGTCTATAGGGATGTGGCGCTGCGACTTCAATAGCAAAACCGTTAGACCCAGTAAACCGATATTAAATAGGATCGATTGCATGGGAGAGATTTTGAATATGGCGCCGAAGCAGTTGCAAGGTACTTCTATATGCTGAACCTGTCTCCAGATCGAATAGAACAAAAAGAGAGGAAGAAGTACGAGAAGAATAGTTAAGGCTTGCACGCGCAAGGAGCGTATAAGCAATCCTATCCCGGCAAACAACTCCAACACTACGATTAGCATGGCGAGCAAGGGAGCCAGCGACAAAGGGACTAATCCTGAAGCGGTTAATGTACCGACAAAATCGCCTAACTGTATCCACTTAGCACAGGCAGCAAAGAGAAACGTAACGGCAAGAAAATTCTGCCCAAGTGGAATGTATATAGGTTTAGCGACTTTCTTCATCATAGCGAAGTTAAACCTTGTCCTTTCCCGATTGACGTTTAGACTAAATTGAACCTTCAAACGCGGCCTAATCGAAGGCAAATGAGATCAAAAAGCATTTCCCGAAAGTTTTGCCAGGAATTTATGGCACTTTGGAACAGCGAACGGGCTGTACCCAACTCTCTATAAATTC
>JBBQPO010000035.1:0-30718 GCA_038217285.1 Chthonomonadales bacterium | reverse complement strand
GCTCGCTTGTCCCAAGTGCGGGGAAATTCACCAGGCCGTTCGCCGGGGGCTAAAATCAAGAAGGCTCCACGCTATCGCACCGTTTTCAAGAGCGAAAAGAACGACAAGAAGGACAGCCTGGTAGTCTAAACATCAATTCCGAGAATGCGTTTATATTCGTTCAAGGCGCATAACCTTCCTCCTTGCAGGACTCTCGTACCCGTATTTCTAATAGACATCCGAGGTATTTCACAGGTTTACTGCGGAGATAAAAACACCGATAGCGCGCGTTTAAAGCGCGTAGAAGGATGCGACAGATGACACAGCAGTGGGCGGAGAACCGTTACGATACGATGCAATATCGACGATGTGGGCGCAGCGGACTCATGTTGCCAGCTATCTCGCTTGGAGCATGGGAGACGTTCGGTGGTTATCGAGATGCGGACGTAGCAAAGGCATGTCTTCATGCGGCTTTCCAAAATGGCATCACGCATTTTGACTTTGCCAATAACTACGGGAGCCCGCCTGGCAATGCGGAGATCGTCTGCGGCAAGATCATCGCGGACATGCCGCGAGACGAACTGATCATCTCCAGCAAGGCGGGCTATCGGATGTGGCCGGGGCCATATGGCGAATGGGGATCCCGCAAGTATATCATCGCGAGTTGCGACCAGTCGCTGAAGCGGATGGGACTGGAGTATTTCGACATCTTCTACTCGCACCGTCCCGATCCCAACACACCTCTCGAAGAGACGATGGCCGCCCTGGATCAACTCGTCCGTCAGGGAAAAGCGCTCTACATCGGCGTCAGCAGTTATAGCGGCGCGCAGTTCGCCGAGTCCGTGCGAATCTGCGAGCGGATGGGTCTTGCTCCCATCACAATCCATCAGCCCTACTACAACATGCTGAGTCGCGGGATCGAGTGGGACTTGCTGCCGCATACCGAGCGCGTCGGAACCGGCGTCATCCCGTTCTGCCCGCTGGCGTCCGGTCTGCTTACCGACAAATACCTCGGCGGCGACATTCCGGCGGAGAGTCGGGCGGCGCAGAAATGGGGCAAGGAATGGGTCGAGAAGAACCTCAACGCTGCGAAGCGGGAGAAGCTGATCGCGCTGAACGGGATCGCGAAAGAGCGAGGACAGACGCTTGCGCAGATGGCACTGGCCTGGACTCTACGCCTGCCCACAATCACCAGCGCCCTGATTGGAGCGTCGAGTGTGCAGCAGATCGAAGAGAACATCAAGGCTCTCGATAACTTAGAGTTCAGCGAGGACGAACTCAAGCGTATCAATACCCTCGTGCCCAAACAACCGTAGCAAGCTTCAAAGCGAAACTGCCGGGCATTCAGGTATCCTGAATCTATGACTGAAGATACCCCTAGCGCGCCTACCTTGCGCCGACCGATGCGCCGACTGCCCGAGTGGGGCGTCGTGATTCTGTGCCTGTTTCTCTTTTTCTGGCGGCTGGGCGGCGTACCGCTCTTCGATCTCGACGAGGCGCTTTACGTAACCGGCGCACGGCAGATGGTCCTGTCGGGCGACATCGTTACGCCTCGCCTCAATTCACGCCCACTCCAGCGTCCGGACGAGCAGGTCGTGCCTTTCTTCGAGAAGCCGATCCTGGTCTACTGGGCCTGCGCGGCCTCGCTGCGCACCTTCGGCATGTCGGAGGGCGCGGCGCGACTGCCGGTCGCGCTCGCCGCCCTGATGACCACCGGACTGGTGGCCTTCGCCGGTACACGCTGGTTCGGGCGGCGAGCAGGACTTCTGGCCGCCGCCGTCTATGCCACCGCGCCAATGACGTTGGTGGATGCCCGCCAGATGACGACTGATGGGCTCCTGGTACTCTGGTTCACAATGGCGATGTTGGCCTTCTACGAACTGCAGAGCCGCCACGCCCAGCGGGGTCAGCCACTGACCTATGCCCTCTTTCCCCATCGATTCAGCCGCATTCCGCTGCTCATCACGATCACGTTCTGGGTAGCCTGCGCTCTGGCCGTCCTTACGAAAGGCGCGGTCGGTCTGCTGCTGCCCACCCTCGTCATCGGCGCTTATCTGCTCTTCGACCGGTTTGCAGCCCTCGCAGGCTGGGGCGACACGCAAGGCTTCCGTATCCGAATCATCGGGAGGCTGCGCGGGTTTGCGCAGTGGAGCGGCGGCGTGAAACGACTGCGGTTGCTGCTCGGCCTGCTGATTGTCGTAGCCCTGACAGCGCCCTGGCATCTGGCGATCTGGCGTACCAGAGATCGCGACGCCGAGGGCCGAACGTGGACGCAGGAGTATATCGTTCGACAGCATATCGGACGGTTCAAGGGCCTGGACACGGTGCACAACGCCCCGTTGCCGAGCTACTTCGTCTACTTCCTGTTCGGCTTTTTCCCCTGGGCCTGTTTCGCTCCCGCCGCCTTTCGACGTTCCGGGCTGCCGGCCGCTGGAGGCGATGGGAAGCCCCGACGACCGGATCGCAAAATCGTGGGGTTCCGGCTGCAAGTCTCTGCACCCGAAACGCTGATCGCGGAGGGGCTCTCTCCGAAAGCAGCGCACACTATCGCCACCACGGATTTTCTGCGGGTCTGGTTCTGGACGATCTTCCTCTTCTTCACGATAGGCGCGGCGAAGCTGCCCACCTATATCGTGCCATGCTACCCTGCCGCCGCGCTCCTGACAGGACTATGGCTGGATAGAGCCCTGCGGGAGGCGCGAAAATCGCTGGAATGTGGGGCGCTCGCGGCCACGATCACGGCAGGAGCCCTGGTCGTCGGCGCGATGCTTGCCCCGCGTCTGGTTCCCACGGATCGGCCCATCCCTGCGGAGATGGTGGCAGCCGTGCGCCACATAACCCTGTTGCTGCTGCTCGGATGCGGCGCGGCGTGGATCTGCCTGCACTGGCGCGGCCAGGGCGAACGCGGTCGGAAGGCCGGGGTCGCGCTTCTGATGGCGACGATGGTAGGATTGATCGCGCTCGGTACGTCCGAAGGATATAGCGTGGCGGAGCGGTATGTGCTTGGTCCCTATCAGCGCGCGGCGGCAGCAGCGCACCGCGATGCCGTTGCCGGGGTTCCGGTCGTTTTTTACCATATCATCCCGCGCCGCCCGAGCATGCTCTACTATGGCGGCTACGCGCCTCTCGAACGCAAAGAAGAGCCCTTGCTGCCGTTCTTGCGGCTGCAGCTCAAAGCGCCGACCTTCGCGGCAGACGTCGTGACAGCCGGGGACATCTACGCGGGCGAGCTTCAGAAGGAACTGGCACAAGCGCCGGATATAACCGCAACTGTCCTCGACCAGGAGGGAACGGAGCGCGGCGGATGGGTACTTTTGCGGCTCAGCAAAAGATAGTTTGCCCCACCTCTTGACTATTATCTAAAAAGGAGAACGTGACATGAAACGATTCCTCACCATGATAGCGCTGGTTTGCTGCGTCGGTGGAATGCCCCTCCTGGCCTGGGCAGACAGCTTGGAAGAGGTCTGGCAAGGCGCCCTCGATGCGGGCGGCATAAAGCTCCATATCGTCATTCACATCGTGAAAGCGACCGATGGCAAATACAGCGGCACACTGGACAGTCCCAATCAGGGCGCGAAAGGCATTCCCCTGACGGTGACGACCTACGATAAAGAGAGTCTAAAGTTTGCGGTTCCGTTGATCGGCGGGAGCTTCGAGGGCAAGCTGAGTAAGGAAGGGCGGGAGTTGGCAGGTACCTGGAGTCAGGGCGGAGGCGAACTGCCTCTGACACTGACGAAAGGGGGCAAAGTCGTCGAAGTTCGGCGTCCGCAGACCCCGCAAGCGCCGTTCCCCTACGACGCCGAAGACGTCACCTTCGACAGCAGGCCCGACGTCAAGCTCGCAGGCACCCTGACCCTACCGAGAGGTCGGACAGGCAAGGTTCCCACCGTACTGCTAATCAGCGGTTCGGGTCCGAACACCCGCAACGAACCTATTCTCAACCATCAGGTTTTCCTGGTGCTGGCCGACTACCTGACCCGTCGAGGATTCGCCGTGCTGCGCTACGATAAGCGCGGCACCGGCAAGTCCACCGGAAGCTATGCGGCGGCGACCACGGCGGATTTCGCGGATGACGCCGAGGCAGGCGTCGCCTACCTGAAAACTCGTACGGAGGTAGACGGTAAGAAGATCGGCCTGATCGGGCACAGCGAGGGCGGGGTCATCGCGCCGCTGGTCGCAAGCCGAAACAAGAGTGTAGCCTTCATTGTCCTCATGGCGGGCACTGGACTGAACGGCGAGCAGATTCTCTACCGGCAGAGCGCTCTCATCGCGAAAGCCGGCGGAGGCACCGATGAGGCCATCGCCGCCAACCGCAAGGCACAGGAGAAGATGTTCGCCGTCAGCAAGGAGGTCAAGGATCCCGCCGCTGCGAAGCAGAGAATGAAAGAGATCGTCGATGCGCTCTGGGCTGGCCTCACCGAGGAGCAGCGCACGGCGTTCAAGTCGGAAGCGCCACTCTATGCGCAGGGCGAAGCGGTCCTCACTCCCTGGATGCGCTTCTTCCTGACCTACGATCCGGTTCCCGCACTGCAGAAGGTCACCTGTCCGGTGCTGGCTCTGAACGGCAGCAAAGACCTTCAGGTTCCGCCAAAGGAAGATCTGAGCGCCATCGAGGGTGCCCTGAAAGCAGGAGGAAATAAGGACTATGCGATCAAAGAGCTGCCCAACCTCAATCACCTGTTCCAGAACAGCACGACCGGCTCTCCGACGGAGTATGGCGACATCGAAGAGACGATGGCTCCCATCGCTCTCCAGACCATGGGCGACTGGATCGCGGCCCACACGAAGAAGTAACGGAACACTGTCTGAACTGGGGTAGTCCCATCAAGGAGCATCGGGCAGGATTTGTCCGTTCGGCAGGGGTTTAGCGTCTGGCCACGTCTGCGCATGCCCATCGGCGAAACCAATATTGTTTCCCTTACTGCTTGCCGTTCGGTGGCGCCCTGGCGAGGGCAGCGAGGCGAGTGCATCGTTGGCATTTTGACTGAAGTTGGTGGAGTCATAGGTTAAAATGGTTTTCGCCGGTTCTGCCAGGCGTTTCGTCTTCATCATGTCCATCGCACTATTATAGGCGTAGTTCGTGCCGACCGGGGTGGACTGTTCCGTTCCCGTAGGAACTTCCGGACAATGAAAGAGACGCTCGTTTTTGGTATAAGGCACGAGGTCTGTCTGCCAGTTCGAGGCTATGGGAAGGCGTTCGTCGTAGTCCTGAGCATACATGATGTTTGCAAGACCGATCTGCTTCAAATTAGAAAGGCAGGAGACCCTTCTGGCGCTGGTGCGCGCACTTGCAAAGCCTGGAAAGAGAATGGCTGACAAGATGGGGAGAAGGACAATTAAGATGCAGCCGCTTCCCAGGCATCCTACGAGCACCCATACCCAGACGGGCGTTCCCGTGCGCGGAGGCGGCGCGTAAACAGGATAGTTGACAGGCGGCGGAATGTTTTCGGGTTGCATATAAGTGGTTTCTTCCGATGGAACAGAGCGCTGAAGCCCTGGCGTTTCTGAGCAGAAAGCATCTGTTTGTTCCCAGGAAGACCAACCCTTCGGCGCCCTGGAGACATATCCAATTCTAACAGAAGCGCAGAGAAGAGTCAACCGATCAGGGAGTCGAGCGAAAGTCGGCTTTTGGCAGTTTGCGAAGCGAGATACAGTTCAGGCTTGTGAGTATTTTGTACCTGTTGGTTCGTAATCCTGCTTATGAGCAAGCCTGTCACTCCGAAGCGAAAGAAACAGGCACGGGGAAATTCGGGTAAACTGTTGGTGGGAAATGAGGGCGATTGGAACCTTGCGTCCCTGAGAAAGCGAGGGGGTCGCTGTGAAAATCGAGGTCGCGGTAGGCCAGATAAAGCCGCGCAAGGGCGAGTATGTGAGCAATCTCCGGCGTCTGGGAGAGATGTTCGAGCAGATAGAAGCAGACGCGCCGGAGACGCAGGTTTTGGTGCTCCCGGAGACGGTTCTGACCGGCTACTTTCTGGAAGGCGGTGTGCGCGATCTGGCTCTCACCCGCAGCCAACTGTTCGACGACCTGCTGCGGATCTACCGGGAGTGCGTGCAGCGCGCCGACGCTGTTCTCGACATCTGCCTGGGCTTCTACGAGCTCGGCGAAGGCAAATACTACAACAGCGCTCTCTATGCGACGTTGACTTCAGAAATTGCCGAGGCCGATTCAGACCACCCTCGCGCAAGCATTCTGCATGTCCACCGCAAGTTTTTCCTCCCCACGTACGGCGTCTTCGATGAGAAGCGTTTCGTCTCCCGTGGCCGCACGGTCGAGGCGTTCCCCACCCGCTTTGGAACCGTTGCCGTGCTGATCTGCGAAGATGCCTGGCACTCCATTTCGGCCACACTGGCGGCGCTGCGTGGGGCGCAGGTCGTCTATGTCGTCAGCGCGTCGCCGGGGCGCGATTTCGGAGGCACTCACGTCGGCAACGTGGCGCGATGGAACGTGCTGCTGCCCGGTATCGCCGACGAACACAATGTCTGGGTGGTCTACGCCGGACTCGTCGGCTTCGAAGGCGGGAAGGGCTTCACCGGCTCCTCGCAGGTGATCGATCCCTGGGGGAATGTCCTTGTGCTGGGATCCGCCATCGACGAGTGTCTGCTGCAGGCGACCGTCGAGATGGAGGATGTGGCGACGGCCCGCGCCTCCTCTCCCCTGCTCGCCGATCTGGAAGCGGCCCTCGGCGACATCACGATGGAACTGGAACAGATCGCCCGCAATCCCCACCGAGCGTAGATAGGAGCGCCCACCTTGAACCGATTACCCATTCTGCGCGCCCGCCCTCTCGCCGCAGAGGCCGACGACAATCTGAACGTCAATGAGCCGCTGCTGACGGAGTGGCTCATCGCGTTTCTGCGCGACGAAATCGTGCGGCGGCGCGGCTTTAGCAAGGCGGTCGTCGGGCTCTCCGGCGGCGTCGATTCGTCGCTTGTCGCCTTTCTGCTCGCCCGCGCACTCGGCCCGGAAAACGTCTATGGCATCCGCATGCCCTACCGGACCTCCTCGCAGGACAGCCTCGACCACGCCGCCCTCGTCGCGAAGGCCACCGGCATCAACATGGAGACGATAGAGATCACCGACGCCGCCGACGGCTACCTGAACCTCTGCCCGGAGGCCGATGGCCGCCGACGCGGCAACGTCATGGCCCGTGTCCGTATGATCATCCTCTTCGACCAGAGCCAAAAACTCGGTACGCTCCCGGTCGGCACCGGCAACAAGACCGAGCGGCTGTTCGGCTACTTCACCTGGCACGCCGACGACTCCCCGCCGGTCAATCCGCTCGGCGACCTCTACAAGACGCAAGTCTGGGCCCTCTCCAAATATATTGGTGTGCCGGACGTCATCGTGAACAAGCCCGCCTCAGCCGACCTGATCGTCGGACAGACCGACGAGGGCGACTTCGGTATCTCCTATCCCAAAGCCGACCGCATCCTGTGCTATCTGCTGCGCGGCTTCACGGCATTGCGGCTGATCGAGATGGGATTTCCGGAGGCGGAAGTCGCTATCGTCAAGCGCCGCCTCGACTCGACGCACTGGAAACGCCACCTCCCGACCGTCGCCATGCTCTCCTCCACCTCCATTAACGACTACTACCTGCGCCCGGTGGACTACTGAGAACTGACTGGGGAATCTAGCGAATCAATTTCGCCGCACGCAGGCGGCGTTTCACCGCGACGCCTAGATACAGAAGCTCGTTCTTGAGGAGGCCGTACCATATGATAGGATAGACGACGACCCCTCGCCATCCTATCGTCTTGCGGTAGTAGATCGCCATGCTCTGAAAGAGACGGCGGGTCATGGCCTTGTTCTGCTGGCGAACGCTGCCCATCCAGTGATGCACCACCTGGGACTGCGGCAGAAACACGACCTTAAGACCCGCGCGGCGGATGCGCCAGCACAACTCCACCTCCTCATAAAACATGAAGAACGCCTCTTCCAGCAGCCCGACCTCATCCAGAACGGCCTTACGGGTCATCAGGCAAGCGCCCGTCACACTGTCGGTCTCCCACTCCTGTTCAAAGTCCTCGCGTCCGTACTGCCACATTCGCGCCGAAAGTCCGGGCCTTAGCCTCCACAGGCCGGTATGCCCGAGAAAATCGCGCCACGGGGTCGGCAGAGGGATGCCGCTGGGTTGGAGAGAGCCGTCCGTGTTGAGGAGCTTTGGCCCAACCGCGCCGACGTCCGGGTGGGTGTCGAGATAGCGTGCCAGCAGCGTCAGCGAATGGGGCGCGGCCTCGGTATCGGGGTTGAGCAGGAGGACGTTACGCCCGACGACATGTCGCAGGGCCATATTGTTGCCCCTGGTAAAGCCGTTGTTCTCGGTACTGGCCGTGAGATGAATGTGAGGAAACTCCGCCGCGACCATAGCCGCGCTGCCGTCCGGGGAGTTGTTGTCGACGACGAAGGTCTCGGTGACAAGCCCTTTCGTCGCGGCGGGCAGGGCGTTCAGACAGTCGCGCAGCATACCGCAGGTGTTGTAACTGACAATGACGATGGAGAGATCCAACCTGAACTCCGAACCCTGTTTTGTTTCCTCGACCCTGTCCCGTGAAGGTTTCCCGAAACCGCCCTCCGTCCACTGCGTAGTGAATGGTGGAGATAGTTCAGGGTTTGTCCGACGCGGCGAACCTGGTTTTGGAGGGCAACCGATGCGTTTTGGCTATGTTTCCGACCGCAAAATACTGATTGCATTTCTGCTCTGCTTCTTCCTCGGCGGGCTGGGTCTGCACCGCTTCTATGTCGGGAAGATCGGAACCGGTATCCTCTGGCTCCTGACCGGCGGCATGTTCGGCCTCGGCTGGCTGGTGGACCTCATCCTGCTTGTCCTCGGCAGATTCAAAGACAGCGACGGCCTCCCGCTGCGAGACTGGACATGAATCAACATCAAGCACGACTCATACCGGCCAGAACATCAGCGTATTTTTGCGCCACGAACTTGCGCTTGACCTTGAGGGTCGGCGTCAGCTCCCCGGATTCGATGCCGAACGGTTTGTCGAGGACGCGGAACCTTTTGATCTTTTCGTAGTCGGCGAGGCCGCGAGTCTCCCGGTCCACTTCCGCTTTGAGCAACTTCTGCACTTCGGGGGAAGCGACAAGGCCAGCGACATCGTTGACCGGCAGATCCTGCGCTTTCGCCCACTCCAGCAGGCGACCGAAGTTCGGAACCAGGAGCGCACTGATCGTCGACTGTTTGTCCCCGAACAGCACGGCCTCTCCGATATAGGCGCTCTGTTTAAGGGTCGCTTCGATCGGCTGTGGCGCGACCTTCTTGCCGTTGGTCAAGACGATCAGGTCTTTCTTACGATCCGTGATCTTCAGGAAACCGTCCGACGAGAGCTCGCCGATGTCACCGGTATGGAACCAACCCTCCGCGTCTAACGCTTCCTGGGTCGCTTCCGGTTTGTTGAAGTAGCCCGACATCCGCCCCTGCCCGCGCATCATGATTTCGCCGTCCGCTGCGATCTTGACCTCCGCGTTTTGCAGCAGTTTGCCAACCGAACCGATCCGCTGTTTGCCTGGACGGTTGAGCGTGATGATGTTGGTTTCGGAGAGGCCGTACCCTTCCAGAATCTGCACGCCTATGGCCAGGAAGAAGGTGGCAGTCTCGCGATCCAGAGGCGCGCCGCCGGAGACGAAGAACCGGATGCGGCCGCCGGTCACTTTCTCGCGCAGCTTCGGCAGGATGATTTTTGCCGCGATCGCATACTGGACGCCCAGCACCAGACCCGGACCTTTGCCTTCCGAACGCCGCTCTGCCACCGCGGTGCCGACCTTCAGCCCCCACTCCACTTTGCCCCGCATCTTCGGCTCCATCTTCGCCATGCTGTCTTTGAACTTGTCGTAGATGTTCTCGAAGATACGCGGCACACAGAGCATGATATGGGGGCGAACGGTGGTCGTGATCTCTTCCCCGATGCTGGAAAGACCCTGAGAATAGACGATGCAGGCTCCCGCACGCAGTGGCAGATAGTAGCCGCCGACGCGCTCGGTGATATGGCTCAACGGCAGAAACGACAGAAACTGATCTCCCGGTCCGACGGCGGCGATAGGCTCGTCCATGACCGCGTCCGGGGTCTGGAGCATCGCCATATGCGACAGCATCGCGCCTTTGGGATCGCCCGTTGTGCCGGACGTGTAGATGAACATAGCCGGGGCATCGGGGTCCACATCGCGCGCGATCTGGTCCAATGTCGCCTCGTCCCGACCCGCCGTCTCCCCGCGCTCGGTGACCTCCACGAAGGGCAGAACGTTGTCGACCGCCAGAGCCTCCGCTTCTCCATCCATCGCGACGACGTACTGCAGCTCCGGACAGTCTGCCCGAAACTCCCGCACCTTCTTGATCTGCTTGGCATCCGAGAGGACGAGCATTTTCGCGCCAGAATCCCGGACGATATACGCCACCTGCGCCGTTGGCAGAGAGGCGTAGGGAGCGACATTGATGAGCCCGAGTGCCTGTGCGGCGAGATCGACGATGGCCCACTCGACCCGGTTTTCGGCAAGAATCGCGATCCGGTCGCCTTTGCTTAGCCCCATCGCATCCAGGCCGCGCCGAAACTGTTTCACTTTTTGCGCCAACTCGGTGTAGGTCCAGCAGGTGAGTTCAGCCGCCTTGCCGACACGAAACCCGACCGCCGCCGCGCCGCCGTGCAGCCGCGCCGTCTCTTCAAACATCCGATACAGGGTCCGCCGACTCATCGCTTGCTCCTTGTCGCCACCGGTCGTGCAGCGTTCCGCGACCGTGCTTCTCGTTGTTTCCCTCAGTATAACCCGATTTGGAGCCTACCGACAAGGGCCAAAGGACCCAGCGAAGAGGAATGACAGCCTCTCTGTACGGGACTACTGGCCGCTGTTGCCATGAAAACTGTCGAAACCCAGGCTGCCGCCGTTCTTATGGGATTTCGGCGGTTCCGGAGGCGAAATGGCCGTGCCCTCCGGTAGCTTCGCCAGGTAGGGGGCAAAGAGCGTGGTCGGTATCGCAAATGGTTCGGCATCCTTCAAGAGTCGGCCGTCGATCTTCGCCGAGCCGTTGAACTTCACGGTGCTAGCCAGAGCCGTCGGGGGAAATTCGGGGAGAGGAATATCCAGTTGTTTTTCGAAAGCGTCTCCCACAACGGGCGTATCCGGGATAATGATGACGCCGCCTCCATTGAAGGCAGAGGAACTGTGTACCGCAGGAATAGCCGTACCGTTGTTATCCGTAAACTGCCCACTCAGGCTAATCTCCGACATATGGCCGCCGGTGACTTCGCCCTTCATGGTAAGTCTGAGCGCCATCGTCTTGTCAGACAGGACGACCAGATTGGCCGAGACGACCTGGAGTTTGCCCATTACCACATGACTGTTATCACTGTCGGAGCCGCCGCCTGCACTATTCCCGACCGGAGGCGTGATCGGCTGCGGGTTGGCCCCCAGTGGGGAGGTAGGCAGCGGCGCCGCAGGGCGGACAGCAGGCACGATATCGTGATGTGGATGCGTCAGAACATAGCCCATTCCGGCGACCGCAAGGAGCAGCAGAAGCCCACCGACCAGGAGCGCGGGATTACGTGTTTGGGAAGGTTTCGCTGCGACGACTGCGCGCGCCGACCCGGCGGCCCGAGCGACCACATTTCCAGCGTTGCCGCGTGGAATCTCCTGGCTGCCGCTGCGCCGTCGCTCCGCTTCCGCCTCTGCCAGTTTGGCGGAGATAATCCGGGGGCCGCTGCCGGAACCGGACGGCCCGGAACCGCTGCGGCCTGGCGCGATCGGAGCATTCATGGCGTCGGGCGAAAGGGGCCTATTGGCCTCGTCCAGCGCCTCGGGCTCCAGAGCGCTGATCAGCTCGCGCGCCGCCACCAGCCCCATTGCCACCTGATGAATATCGGCCGGACGCGTGTCGGCTTCCATGGCGAGGCACTGTTGAATCAATTTAGAGAGCAGTTCGGGCACAGAGGAGTTCACATTCGAAACAGGGACAAACTTGAACGGCTGTATCGAAGGGTCGATCCCGGTAAGCATCTGATGGAGGGTGACTCCGAACGCATAGATGTCGGAGCGGGCATCGGTCTGCTGCCGTCCGAACTGTTCGGGGGGCGAATAACCGACGCTTCCGAAGAGCGAGGTGTCCTGTACCGCGCCCAACTGAAAACGGCGGGCGATCCCGAAATCGATCAGGCGAATGGTGTTGTCGGGCTTGACCATCACGTTGGCAGGCTTCAGATCCCGAAAGATGATAGGCGGGTTCTGGTTGTGGAGATAGGCCAGCACATCGGCGATCTGCAGACCCCACTCGATCACCTGAATCACCGGCAGCGGACGTCCGGCCCGCTCTTTGAGCCGCGCCTCCAGCGTGACGCCCTCGATGTACTCCATGACCAGATAGAAACGGTCGTTCTCGACAAACGCGTCCGTCACTTTCGGCAGGTTGGGATGGTCAAGATGAACCAGAAAACGCGCCTCACGCTGGTACTGCTCCAGCGCCGCCTGCTGCTCCCCTTCCGACTGCCCCGGACTGCATACCTCTTTGATCGCGAGGATAGACTGCAACTGGAGATGCTCCGCCAGAAACACGGTGCCCATACCACCGCGGCCCAGCGGACGCGTGATCTGATAGCGTCCGTTGAGCAGTGTTCCGGGTTTCAGTTGTTCCACGCTCGTCGCCATAGTGCCTCTTGTCGTACTCGCAGCGCCCAGATTCTAACAGTCTATCATATCACAAATCGCGTATTTTGACCAGAGAGAGTTCTCAGGCGGCACCTTGCCCTCAGAACCGTCGCGGAAAGTGGTCCCGCCTCCTAGCGGAAGACGGGACCGTCGGCGCGTTTCTGAATGCAAGTGGTGCGACCGCTCAGTGGCGTGAGAGGTAGAGCACCCAGTCGTCGTTGTCCGGGGCGACAAAGGTGGTGTAGTCGCCGCCTTGCAGGACGGGCTGCTCCTCCGACTTTCCGGTACGGGGATTGAACCAGATGAACTTGATATGGCCTGGCATCTCGAGCAGGTCGAGCGTAATAAAACCGCCCCGTTCCAGATAGGCGACATACGCTCGCCCCGGATCGGCGAGCAGGAACAGCGGCCCGGAGGGTTTCTTCGCGACGCCCGGAGGCAGAGCAGGATCCGGAGACTGCCCCACCCCTGCGGCTTTGAGCGCCGCTTCTTCGATCTTCTTACGCTGGCGCCGCTCTGCGGGTGTCTCCTCTTTGCCGGTCAGCATCTCCGGATGCGCTTCCAGACGCCACCATTTCGTTTGGCGGAAGAACTTCGCACAGTCCAGCGCCATTTTGACATCCGGATCGTCGGCGGCGGCGGCGCTGTTCGCGCTGCCGACCCAGTATCCCCCCCGCATCCGTGTCTCCCAGAGCCAGCGTCGTGTGATGTCGGGAGAGATAGCTTCGCGTTTGCCTGGAAGGCCATTGTCTTCCCATACCACGATGGGTTTGTCCAGATCTGCAAAAGGATCCAAAGATCTGCCGTTGCCGCCGACCAGCGTCAGATAGTCGAGCCACGGATAGTCTCCAGTCGGTATTAGCGGTGGGCCGGCCGGAACCGCCACGGGAGGCAGCTTTTGCCCCGCTGCACCGAGGGCGTGCGCGTCCTCGATGATCCTATATTCCAGGCCGACCGGCCCCCTCTGCATGACCGTCAGGGCGTGATGACCGGGGTCGTAGAGATGCGTAAGCTCGGCGAAGGCGGTAATTCGGTTTTCGGTTGCGGCAGGCAGCGGCTGTCCATCGTAACCGAACAGATTCCAGGAGACATCCATAGAGGCATAGCGGGCCAGTACGGAGAGCCACAAGCGGCGCAACTGTACATCGGTATAGTTCTGAAACATCCCTCCGGAAGGCCAGCCCAGGCCGATGTCCGGCACAATCCCATGCTCGATGCAGTACGCGATTCGCCGGTCCATCCAGTGGAAGAACTCCGGGTTGGGGCGGTCGAGGTTGCTATCCAGAAACGGCGGGCCGCCTTCGTTTGCCTGCGTCTTCGCCATGAAACCGTCATGATCGAGTAAATATCCGCCTACGAAGCGGTTGACGCCGCGAAAGGCCCAGGCGCTCACACGCTTCTGAAACGCTGCAAACGAGGCCGGTATGGCCGCATCTTCGGCCTCAGCGGCGGCGGCGGGCTGGGAACCATTGGCACGAAGTTCTTCCGGAGTCGCATTGAACACCGGATCGTGCAGGGCCATTGGGAAGACAGGTTTGCCGTCCCTGGTAGCGAAATGGCGGCGATAAGAGCGATTGGGGTGTACCCCGAAAAAGGCGCGCTCGTTGCCGTCTAGCGCCACGCATTCGAAGCTGCCGCCCTGTCCTTCCAAATCGGGATCGTTGGAGCGAACGTGCCAGGTCCAGTCTCCGATGAGGCCGGGGGAGAAGCGCAGGTTCCAACGGTTGCCGCTGTCCCAGAAGCCGGGAATCAAGATTTTCTTGCCGTTGGGTCCGACGAATTCGCCGAGGAGATTAACCTCGGTGTAGGCGTTGACGTGCTTCTGAGTGGAGTGTAGCGCGAAATCGTGCCAGTCGTAGCGGCGAACGCGCAGGTTACCCTGACCTTCACTGTGATCGCTCTGCAGCGCGCCGGAATTGTCCGCGCTGAACTGCACTTTGGCGCCGAAGTTGGCGGTGTAGGTCTGCGCATGCTTGATGTCCACCACGAATCCCGTCGTTTCGTTGGAGTAGAGAATGAGGTAGTAAGGATCATCGGCGGAATCGAACGCCAGACCGTGCAGCTCCTGCCATCCGCCGTTACGCCAGCCGTTGGCCTCCCCGACACGGATCTGATGCAGCGGCTGCACCCGCAGGGAGTTGAGAACCCGATCCGGCGCTTTCGGCGGCGCTCCGGAGGGAGAGACAGCGGTCGTGCCGACCACAGGTCCCTCGGGTGGCGGCAAGAACAGTGCGAGGTGGGAGAGTGTGCCGTTCTCACGCGTCCAGTCGCGGAACGTGAAATCCGGGCCGATATAGCGCGGCGGACGGTGCAGCAGGACGCCGTCCAACAGATTGGGAGCAGGCGTCATAGCGGGCGGTGTGAAGCGGTACTTGCCGGTAAATCGCAGGTAGGTCAGTTGGTTGGACGGATACTTATAGAGCCAGCAGCCGAAATCGGTCCCGGCATCGTCCAGATAGAGCCAGAGGATGTTAAAAGTGTCGTTGTCCCGCGTGATAAACCAGGCCAGATGTTTCGAGTATCCGGTCGGCCCGGCCTGCGTGTGCAGATAGTCCATGGGGAGGCGCTTTTCGGGCTCCTGCGCATACTTATGCTGTACAAAGGTGCCGCCCGAACCCGTCCATTCGAGACGGTACGGCGCGCTGTCCGCCGCGATATAGCCGACCATCGCCGGAGGCTTCGCCGCAGGCGACGTTTGCGCCCCAACGACGGTCTGTGCAGGGGCGAAACCTGTCGCCATCACCAGGGCAATCCCCGCTTGCACAATCCCTGTTCTGCCGAATCTGCCTATCAACTTTTTTTCTCCTGTGCGCGTACTTCCAGTATTCCCGTCCATTAGACGGCGGGAAACGCAGACGGTTTCCCGGAGATTGCGCGGCTGCCGAGAATCGGGCCGTGTCTACTTGTTTTCGCAGGCGGCGTTTCGGGTAGAATCCTGTCAACGTATCGAACTCAATACGCAGGAAGGCGAGCGAACAGGAATGGCACAGACACGGACACAGACGAGCAAAAAACCGACCGCCCACAAGGCGGATTCCCGTTCCGAGGAGACGTCTGCGCCAGCAGCGGACGCTGTACAGGAAGAGGAGCGCCTGGACACCATTATGGCCAGCGTGGAAAAAATGGGCGAACTGCCCAATCGCAACGTCATCCGTATCCGGGGGGCGCGGCAGAACAACCTCAAGAACGTCAACATCGATATTCCCCGCGATAAGCTCGTCGTCATCACGGGGCTGAGCGGATCTGGCAAGTCGTCGCTCGCCTTCGACACCCTCTACGCCGAGGGACAGCGGCGGTATGTCGAGAGCCTCTCCGCCTACGCCCGTCAGTTCCTCGGGCAGCACGACAAGCCGGACGTCGACCAGATCGACGGGCTGAGCCCCGCCGTCTCCATCGATCAGAAATCTACGAGCCGCAACCCGCGCTCGACCGTGGGAACGGTCACGGAGATCTACGACTACCTGCGCCTGCTCTACGCGCGCATCGGCATCCCGCACGACCCGGTGACCGGGCTGCCGCTTATCAAGCAGAGCATCGAAGAGATGGTCGATAAGGTGCTGGCGTTGCCGGACGGCGCGCGGTATCTCGTGCTCGCGCCAATCGTGCGCGGACGCAAGGGCGAGTATAGAAAAGAGCTGGAAGAGATTCTGAAGGAGGGCTTCGTGCGCGCCCGCATCGACGGCGAGATGGTCGATCTGAGCGAGCAGATTCCCGATCTGGAACGCTACAAACAGCATACCATTGAGATCGTCATGGACCGCCTGATTCAGAAGCCGGATATGAACCGGTCGCGCATCGCCGATTCGCTGGAGCAGGCGCTGAAGCGCGCGAAAGGCGTCGCGCTCGTCTCTGTGCAGGCGGGAGGCGACATCGCCGCGCAGGAGATAGTCTTCTCCGAGAACTATGCCACGACGGACGGTGGCTTCAACTACGAGGAGATCGAGCCACGCCTCTTCTCCTTCAACTCCCCCTACGGTGCCTGCCCGGAGTGTCACGGCCTCGGCACCAAAACGGAGTTCGATCCCGGCCTGATCGTGCCCAACCGCAACCTCAGTATCGCGGAGGGCGGCATCCGCTACTATGTACTAAAAACCGGCAAGAGAGTCCTGACCGAGCATCGCGAGAGCCAGTTCAAGGCGGTCGCGAAGAAGCTGGAATTCGAGATCACGACGCCCCTAAAAGAGCTGTCCGAGATGCAGTTCAACGCGCTGATGTACGGCATCAAAGGCAATGTCACCGTGGAGTTCCGCAACCGCTGGGGGCGCACACGCGCCTTCGACAGCGAGTTCGGCGGCGTCCTGCGCGAGATGGAAGAGAAGTACCGCGACTCCGACAGCGCCTACGTCAAGGAGGATCTGGAGCAGTACCAGAGCCAGCGGCCCTGCCCGGTCTGCAAGGGCCAGCGGCTGAAGCAGGAGTCGCTCGCGGTCACGGTCGGCACGAAGAACATCGCGGATCTCTGCGCGATGTCGTTGGAGAAGCTGTTCGGCTTCTTCGAGAGCCTGCAACTGACGGAGCGGGAGCTGATCATCGCCCGCCAGATCGTGAAGGAGATCCGGTCGCGGCTCGGCTTTCTGCTCAACGTCGGGCTGAACTATCTGACCCTGAACCGCGCCGCCGCCACCCTGGCCGGGGGCGAGGCGCAGCGCATCCGCCTCGCCACACAGATCGGCAGCGGCCTCATGGGGGTTCTCTATATTCTGGACGAGCCGAGCATCGGCCTGCATCAACGCGACAATACGCGCCTGATCCGCACGATGGAGCGGCTGCGCGACCTGGGCAACACCATTCTGGTCGTAGAGCACGATGAGGAGACGATGGAGGCCGCCGACTGGCTGATCGACATCGGGCCGGGGGCGGGCGAGCACGGCGGCCATGTCGTGGCCGAGGGCACACCGGCGGAGGTCAAAGCCAATCCTGCCAGTATCACCGGGCAGTACCTGAGCGGCACCAAGCAGATCGAAGTGCCTCCAGCGCGACGCGAGCCGGGAGAGCGAGCGCTGGAGTTGATCGGCGCGCGGCAGCACAATCTCCAGAACGTCAGCGTGAGTATTCCGCTCGGGCTGTTTGTGGCCGTCACGGGCGTCTCCGGCTCGGGCAAATCGACCCTGATCCAGGAGACGCTGTTTCCGCTGCTGATGCACCGGATCTACGGCTCCCACGCCGTCTGGGGCGCGCACGACGAGCTGCGCGGCATCGAGCATATCGACAAGGTGATCGACATCGACCAGTCGCCGATAGGCCGCACCCCGCGCTCCAACCCGGCGACCTACACCGGCGTCTTTGACCTGATCCGCGATCTGTTCAGCAAGACCCAGGACGCTCGTGTGCGCGGCTACGAGCCGGGGCGCTTCTCCTTCAACGTCAAGGGCGGACGCTGCGAAAGCTGCAAGGGCGACGGCATTCTCAAGATCGAGATGCACTTCCTACCCGACGTCTACGTCCCCTGCGAAGTCTGCAAGAGCAAACGCTACAACCGCGAGACGCTGGAAGTGAAGTACAAGGGCAAATCTATCGCCGACGTTCTCGACATGACCGTCTCGGAGGCCGTCGAGTTCTTCTCGCAGATGCCCAATATCGCGCGTAAGTTCCAGACTCTGCACGATGTCGGCCTCGACTATCTGCGCCTCGGGCAGCCCGCCACCACCCTCTCCGGCGGCGAAGCCCAGCGCGTCAAACTCGCGTCGGAGCTTGCCAAGCGCAGCACAGGCCGCACGATCTACATTCTGGACGAGCCGACGACCGGCCTGCACTTCGCAGACGTCGAGAAGCTGATCGCCGTTCTCAATCGTCTCGTCACCTCCGGCAACACGGTCCTGGTGATCGAGCACAACCTGGACGTCATCAAGACCGCCGACTGGCTAATTGACATGGGTCCCGAGGGCGGCGACGGCGGCGGCAAAGTCGTCGCCATCGGCACCCCGGAGCAGGTCGCCGCCAATCCCGAAAGCCACACCGGCCACTATCTGCGCAGAGTTCTAGGCAAGCGATAGGCGATCCACCATAAGCGGCTCTCCAGTCTCCAAAAAAGAGATGCTTGCCCCGCACACTCTTATGTTATAATGATGAGAGTGACACCCGGAGGTGAGGAAGATGGCAATCGTTCACTATACTGCCAGAGTCAAAGACAGTCGGACGTTGGAACTGCCAGATGAGGCGCAGACACTCGGTCTACAGACTGGCGACGAAGTCCATGTTTTTGTCAATCAGGAGGATGTTATGCTGATGGAAACTCTAAAGAATGAGGCACAGCAAGCGCGCTTTCGGGCATTGACAGATCAACTGTTCGCCGAAACGGACGCCATGGAGCGCCATTCCGGAACCTATGTGGATGAGCAAAAGGCACGTATCGCCGCTATGATCGATGAGAAACACCGCAAGATTGGGCTTCAGGAGTGAGCCTGATCGACGCCAATGCTATGGTCAATTTGGTAGACAAGCGACAGTCCCGAAGCGTAGAGTTTCGTTCTCTCTTCAATACACTTCCGCGTCCCCTCCTCACCACCTGGCCTGCCTTTACCGAAGCGATGTATCTTGTGTTCGGAATCGGCGGGTGGCCGCTTGAAAACAAGCTCTGGGACTACGTCCGCCTTGGCCTGATTCGTTTTCACTTTCCGGATGAAGCCGAAACGCAACGCATGATCGAACTCATGGAACGCTATCGTGACCGCCCTATGGATCTGGCAGATGCTTCCCTTGTCGCGGCGGCAGAGGCACTAAACAACCCGAGCATTTTCACACAGGACGCCGATTTCTACATCTACCTCTTTCAGAACAAACGTGCTTTCGAGGTGATTCCGTAAGCGATTTGGCAAGCGAAATGTTTGAAATCGTGTCCAAATCGCCAATCGCAGCACAGACCACACGATCTACGTTCTGGATGGGCCGACCACCGGCCTGCACTTCGCCGACGTCGAGAAGCTGATCGCCGTCCTCAATCGTCTGGTCACCTCCGGCAACACGGTCCTGGTGATCGAGCACAACCTGGACGTCATCAAGACCGCCGACTGGCTGATCGACATGGGTCCCGAAGACAGCGGCGGCAAAGTCGTCGCCATTGGCACCCCGGAGCAGATCGCCGCCATTCCCGAAAGCCACACCGGCCAGTACCTGCGCCAAGTCCTCGACCGGCGCTAACAATGCGGGGTTTTTTGGCTTCAATAGCAAGAAGAAAGCAACGCGGGGATCCAATCGCTGTCAACGCACCCTGTTGCAATCCCGCACGGGATCGGATACACTGTAACTATGCTACGCACACGAGGAGGAAGTAAAATTATGCCTCTGATCGCCACCAGTCATATCCGTGTGGACGGCAGCGGCGGCGCCTGGATCGCCAATACCACCACCAAGGTCATCGAGGTGGTGCTGGATCAGACTGCCTTCGGGCTCTCTGCCCCACAGATCCACGCCGAACATCCCCATCTTTCCCTGGCCCAGGTACATGCCGCGCTTTCTTACTACTACGACCACAAAAGCGAACTGGACGACGAGATCGCTCGCCGCCATCAGGAAGTCGAGCAGTTGCGCAGTGAGGCCACCGGGCACGTAACCCGCGAGCAACTTGAGGAGCGTCGGCAGCTGGCCCGTCAAGCAACGGCCCGATGATCCGGCTCTACCTAGACGAGAACGTTCGCGGGACCGTTCACCGCGGACTGCTCCAGCGAGGCGTAGACGTCGTCACGGCGCAGGAAGACGGGCACGACAACACACCCGATCCCAGGGTACTTGATCGCGCGACCGAACTTGGGCGGGTGCTGTTCACCCATGACGACGACCTGCTGAAAGAAGCCCATAAGCGCCAGTCCAGCGGTACGGCATTCGCTGGCGTTCTCTATGCCCACCAGAACAACATCACGGTCAGCCTCTGCATCGACGATCTGGAACTGGTAGCCACAGTAGGTGAGGCGCACGAATACGCAGATCGGGTGCAGTACCTTCCACTGTAAGTCGGGACTTTGGTGAAGGAACCTCTTCGGTGGCATATCACAAAACGGCCATTGTTGAATGCCTTCTACTTGGAGGGATACATAACTCGCAGAAGGTGCCGTTCGTCTTCTGCATAGCCCGTGCCGAGCAGAAACGCATCGGGAAGGCAGGCACCACAGGCGCGCAGGTCGGCGTAGCGCAGCGAAGCATGACCCAGGTAGACGGCTTTGAGATCGGCCTCCCGCAGATTCGCATGGGCGAGGCTGGCGTGTCGCAGCCAGGCGGCTTCCATCTGCGCGCCGACCAGCACCGCATTGCGCAGATCCGCGCCGTCTCCATTCATCCCCCAGAGGCGCGCGTGGCTGAGGTCGGCGCGCTGCATGTGGACGCTGTAGAAGACAGCGTTGATGCAAGAAGTGTCCGTGAAGTCGGCGTCGTTCAGGGAGGCCAGAGTAAAGTTTGCTCCGTCGAGTTTCTGATGGCGGACATCGGCCCCAACCAGATTGACTTCAAATCTGCCTGTCAGTCCGGTCTGTTCTCCTGTGTCGCTCGCAGAAGCTGTTCGGGGAACGCTTCTTCACCGGAGCGTGCAGCGCGCAGGAGCTCCGTCTGCTGTTCGGAGGACGGCAGATCAGAGGCCCGTACAAGACTTTTCTCCAGCGGGAGGAGGTGCGCATTTTGTGGGGTTACGATCTCCACATTCTCCACCTCCGATGCCCTTGCGAGCATTTTCAGGGCAGTGATCAGCAGGAAGACAGTCGCGCCGACGCTCGCCGATATTATCAGAAGGCCGCCCCATGAGAAATTCCCCCAGAAATTTACGCAGAGGCCGAGTGTCGCAAACAGCAGGATCATGCCAAGGCCCAACGTAACCGTGCCAGCAACAATGAAGGAGTAAAACCTTCCCTCCACGGAGACATACTGCTTTCTGTTGACCAACCGCATTTGCGGATCCTCATTCATGAATCTCAGGCATCGGTGCGGGCCAGACGTGCAAAGACGGACGGGGAACCTACGTTCTCCGTCCGCAGCGACGCCTAACTGAGCTATGCCCTAAAATCTACTTGTCTTTGCTCTCGCGGCTCTCGCCGCCCTTTTTACCGATGGCTGCCATGTGCTCGCGATTCTGCGCGACTTTGGAGCCACCCCGACGACCGATCTCCGCCATGTGCTCCCGATCCTGTGCGACCTTGGAGCCGCCCTTTTTGCCGATACTGGCCATATGCTCACGGTTTTCGGAAACTTTGCGTCCGCCCTTGCGGCCAGCGGCGGCATGACCCTCCGGGTTTCCGTGCCATCCACGCCCGCTGACATGCTCGGTGGTGGTTTCGATTTCATTAGAAGTAGTAGGCTTTACAGCCGTATTGTTGCGTGCCATTGTGTCTCGTCTCCTGCATAGAATGCGACAGTTCTTCGCGAAATTGTCGGATACGTTTGTGTGCTAGGTCATCGTCTCTATTCACAGCGTCGGACGATGAGTGCGCGGCCCCGAACCTGTCGAATATTTGTATCGGTGACCGTGCGAGGGAGGATAATTCTCTCCTCTAAATGAAGACGTACCAGCGATCCGATTTGTTCCCACACTCGCTAAAGAGAGATCTGCTATTCCACTTCCGCACCGACGGACCGGTTCGGGATCTCGACAGCGGGCAGTAACGACTTCAGCGGACGCAGTCGCAGGGCGAGCAGAAAGCCCATACTCATAAGAACGGCCGAGGTGACGAACGGCACAGCGGTGTTCATGGCGACCAGCGTGGTATTGATGGGCGGCGCGACGATACGCGCCAGACTGCCCAGCGACTGCTGCGCTCCGCTGATGGCGCCGCGCTCATTCGGTCCCGCCGACTGCATTATCAGAGCGGTCAGCGAGGGATTGAGGACTCCGCTGCCGATGGCAAGAAAACAGGAGGCGACCCACAGCATCGGCAGACTGCTCGCAAAAGCGATGCCGAGCAGACAGCCGGTCTGCAACAGTGTACCGAACATGATCAGACGGTTCTCGCCGAACTTCCGCGCCAGGCCACCCATCATCATAAGCTGGGTCACGAGAATGGTGATCCCCACGATGCCGAAGACGACCGTGGTTGTACGCGTCTGCGCTACCTCCAGAGCCGCCTTTTCGAGAGCAGCGGGCATCAGCAGGTTCCCGTGCGCGAGTTGCCAGGCCTGGTGGACGTTCTGCAGCAGCATACGGTGGAAGCGCAGAATAATCAGCCAGGAGAAGACTGTCTCGACCGCCGTGAAGGCAAAGGTGGTGAAGGCATAGACGATCATCGGAGGGCTAACCGTCGGATTCTGAAGCATCTTCCCGATGCTGCGCAGGCCCTCCAGTGGCCCGCGTTTCCCGGCATCCGTAGCAACCCCACGATTCAGGTGGCTTTCCGGCAGCAGGAAATAGGCCAGCACGAAGTTGACCAGGGCCAGCGACGCCGCGAAAAGCGCAGGCGTGGCGAGTTTAGACAGACCGAAGACCGAGTACTGCCCCAACACGCCGCCGATCATCGGGCCGAACGCAAAACCGAGGCCAAACGCGGCCCCTATCATCGCCATGCCCCCTGCCCTCTTCTCGGGAGGGGTCACATCGGCGATGTAGGCCTGTGCGGTCGGGATACTCGCCGCCGTCAAAATTCCGGAAGCGACCCGCGCGGCGAAGAGCACCACCAGGCTGTTCGCCATGCCGAAGAAGAAGTAGGAGAGGGCGGAGCCGGCCAGGCTCATCAGAATGAGCGGGCGGCGGCCGTAGCGGTCTGAGGCCCGTCCCCAGATCGGGGAGAAGACGAACTGCATGATGGAGAAGGTCGCCATCAGCGCTCCTCCGACCCGGGGTCCTCCGCCATAGTGGGAGATATAGATCGGCAGCAGCGGCAGGATCATGCCGAATCCGAGCAGGTCGATGAAAAGCGTGACAAAGAGAATGATGAGCGGTGAACGTTTCATAAATTCAGTTCTGATGGGGTCGAAGTGGGTTTTGGGACGTGTCAGTATGACACGCAGCAAGACGCCCTGTCAACGCACCGGCACGACGCGGCGCATCCGACAGGGCGCAGGCAGGTATCAGGGCAGGCGCTCCACTTTCGCCAGGGAGGCGTAAGCGTCCGAGGAGGCCAGGCCGGAGGTCAGCACGAGCCATGTCAGGCGCTCTTTCGTCTCATGAGGCGCGAGTGTGAGCGGGTGGCCGGCGGAGAGGTGTGCGCCCTCCTCCGCCATATCTATTACGTCGATGTCCCTGTCTGGACCCGAGGTGATGAGATGCAGGGTATCTCCGGTCGCCGGGTTTTCGACGGCGGCCCACGGGCCGGACCGGTGCTGCGACTGAAAGCCCCCGCGCCGCGTCAGCATCCGTACGCCTCCCCCCGTTCGGTGCGCCACGATGCCGCTCCGCCCTCCGCCCGGTTGAAGCCACGCCATGACCGAAATCCCCGCCTCCATGCGCGCCGAACTGAGATTCGTCCAGCGCGTGACAATAGCGATCAGGTTGGTGCCGGGCAGCGTGAGATACTCCGCCTCGACGCCCAGCCATCGCCAGTCCTTATGCGTGATAGTACATCCCACGCGCACCCCCTGCCAGATGAGTCCACGGTCGCCGACCCGCTCCACGGCCTCACCCGTAAAGGTTCCCGTTCTCAGAGCGTCGTCATCAGCGCCGTAGCCCAGGCTAGGATAGAGACCGCCGTGCCAGGGATTCCACCAGACGAACGGCTTCGGCTCCGGATAAGCCGAGAACAGATGCTCCACGCCGTTCTGCTCAAAGCTGGTGATCGCCCCCCGGTGCTGCGGAGCGACTCGCACGGTCAGGAGGCCATTCGCGATCACGAAAAGGCCGTCTTCGGAGGAGGTGACTCGCAGCTTATTTCCCCTGCCAAGTTGTATGACCGGCAGATCGAACGTCTGCGTGGTGGTTCCGGAATCCAGAGAGGCGCAGAGATTTTCGGCGGTCGGCGCGGTCGGTCCGGTCAACTGCACCTCGGCGGCAAACGGTTTGTCGCGATTGATCTCGGAGAGCACAAAGGCGGCGGGTTCCGGAAGAAAGGCGCTCCCCGTCAGACTCAGGGTGCCACTGAGAGTTTTACCGCGCCGGTTGGCGAGCGTCACGTTCGTCCGGCCTTCTCCGCCGGTCAGCAGGAGAGGCGACGGCGCGAACGCCACATCCAGGACGCGCTTCGCCTGCGGCTTTTCGGTCTCCGGATCGTCCATCGCATGGTGCAGCCGCCGCCACCACTCGCGCGCCGTCTTCCAGTCCCCTTTCCCACCGAGCAGATAGATCGGCGGCACCACAGTCTCGGAGTGCGGCGGCAGCTCGCCCAGATCGTAGTTGAGGTTCAGCAGATTGGTCCACTGCATATCGCGTTTCGGGTCGCCTTCCCACAGAAGCCCTGCCACCAGGCCGTCGCCTTCGCAGGCGATCCACTCCTCCGCGAGCGGCAGGCCGGGCGGCAGCGCGTCGCGCTCGCCCTCCGGAAAGCCGTCATGCCCGTGCCTAGGTTCGCGCAGGATTCCTTCCACCGTCGGAATCACGGTCGCTTCCCTCAGATTGGTGTAGGCGCCCAGACGGATCTGGGCAGGCTGCGGCAGATCGGAGGTGTTGACGACCCGATAGGCGACTCGAACCAGGTCTTCGGCAAACAGCGAGAGGGTGCGCTCCACCACCAGTCCGGGGTGCTCCGGCGCGGCGGAGGACTGTACCAGGCTCAACCCGTGCTCCGTCTGCTCGATGCGGAGGTCGAGGGCGAGCGGGCGCTCGCGCCAGGAGGCGAAGGGCGGGCCAAGCTCCGCCATCGGATGTGTGATCAGGTCCGCGCCCGTCGCGCCATGAGAGACGCTGCACCAGCCGCCCCGCATCCACGTTGCGACATGTAAGTACGGGGTCTCCAGAGCGACCTTCTCCGTCTCCTTCGGCTCGCTATACGCCTGTGGTTCGGAGGTGCGGAACGCGCGAAATACGACTGGGCGGCTCAGGCGCGTCTCGCCCGCCGCCAACCGCAACTGCGTTGGCAGGATGCCTGCCGCCGTCGCCGTCAGCGTGAACTCGCACTGCGTCCAGGATTTCGCGGGCAGCGTGAACGGCTGCACGAGCGCCGCGCAGGCGAGGTGCGGGTGAGGATCGAGGGCGAGTGTGCCGGTCAACTCGCGGTCGAGGCGGTTGCGCATCTTGACGGTGATCCGGTGCGCCCGACCGGTCAGCAAGCGGCGACCATCAAAATCGATCTCTACCGGGCGCACGATCTTGACGCCTGTCTCCAGGCTGATCGGCTGACCGTTCACAAGCACCGTGGTACGAATGCGGCGCGCATTTTCTCCTTCACGCGCGGGCCGGGCCTCCGGCAGGACGCGCATGGGCCGGGAGAAGGTCGCTGTCTGGGCAACGATCAGCCGCTCCTGCACTTTCAGCTCCAGCCCCGCATCGGCTTCTGTGAGGATCACGACTTCGAGCGGCTTGTCACTTCGGTTCTGGATCTCCCAGGTGATCGGGAAGGTTTCTCCAACGGCGCACTCTTCGGATTCCAGCCAGCATGCCACGGAGTAGTCCGGTGTCTCAATCGCGGTCAACGCCTCTGAAACCGAGTCGAAAATCAGCTTCAGATAGGCATCGCCGTCCTGAAAGTGATAGGGAAAGACGTTGCGGCCATGCCACTTGACGTCATCCGGCGCGACGACGATCTCCCGTTTCAGGCAGGCGTACCAGTCGCGGTCGGCGAAGAAGGCGCGGCCCTCGGGCACGGTCAGACAGCCAGGAATGAAGTTCCTCATGTGGACATGTGTTTCCGGAACCCAGTGAAATCCGGTCTTCTTGTAGAGTGGGACCGCCTTCAGATTTCCGCCCCACGTGCCGAGCGTGACCTGCCGGAATCCATTTGCCGTAACCCGCCGGATAATCTCCAGGAGCAGCATTTTGCCCACACCCTGATTCAGATGTTTAGGGCTGGCCCCCAGCAGCGGCAGATAGGCACGGTCGGTGATGCCGGTCTCGGCGCTCAGGTTGCAGTAGCCCGCAAACTCTCCGCTCTCATGCACGGCGACGCAGACCGCGAGCCGCCGCATGCGCCGATGGCGCTCCTGCACACTGGCGGCGGTATCCGGGATACCGTTCGTAAAACCGCCGGGCCAGATCGAATCGAAGCTGTTGAACAGATCCGCCAGTCGCGCGGCGTCTTCGAGCGATTCAGGATCGAAGTCACGTACTATATAAGACATCGCGCAGCCTCCTTCAGCATAAATGGGCAAAAGACACAACAATGGCGCGGTCCTACGCTCCGATCCGTTCGGACGATGGCTCGTGCCCTCTCACTCTATTCTATCGTTAGCGGGCGACCTCCTGCTAAATCTTTAGAGATGCGGGTATGTCGACCTGGCATCTTCAGCATAGAAGAAGTGGTTGCGGCAGGAAAAACGCAATGATGCGCCGAAGAGGAGGGCGGTAGGAAACTTCCGTTTTCTCTGCCAAAAAGCAGCCATCGCAACATCATTAGAAGGGAACAGGGAACACGGGCGGCAATCGATTTTTGCTTTATGTACCGTTGAACTTGCAAGGCTTTTTATTTATGGATCCTAGGGACATGACAGAGGAGAGCGTGAAAGCATTGCAGGCACGCCTGGAGATACGCGAACGTCAGGTCAACGCGATGCATCAGATCAGTGCAGCCCTTTTTTCCAAAACCAGCCTGGACGATCTGCTGCGAGAAACGCTGACCGTGTCGCTCCAAACCGTCGAGGCCGATGCGGGTTCGATATTACTGTACGATCGCGAAAAGAATGTTCTGGTGTTTCGCTATGTCATCGGAGGCGCGACGGAACTCATCGGACGCGAATTCGACCCCCGCATCGACACCACAGGCAACGCCTCACGCGTGTTTCGGACCGGACACGCGCTTATCACGCCGGACACGAGTATGTCCGGCCACAACCCTCGCTTCGACAAAGATACCGGCTACATCACGAAGAATATGCTGACGGTGCCGCTCAAGAATATGAATGAGACCATCGGCGTCATGCAGGCTCTCAACCGCAGCACCGGTCAGTTCGATCAAGACGATCAGGAGCTGTTGGAGATCGTCAGTAGCCTGGCCTCCACGTCGATCGTCAATGCGACGCTGGCGCAGGAGGCGCAGTTGGCAGCGGTCGCCCGCGCTGTCGGCGATCTCGGACACGACATCAAGAACGCCCTGACTCCCATCGAGACCATGGTCGATACGACGGTACACGCGTTTATCGTGCCGATGTTCGAGGAGATAGACGCCCTCGCCGCCTCCTGGCAGGAGTCCGACCCTGAAAAAGCCCGGATGCTGCTGACGCAGACCCAACTGCTGCGCGACTGGTACCCTGAAGTGCAGGGATCGGTCAAGGACGGCTGCTCCGATATTCGCGAGATGGTGAGCGAGATCGCCGACTATATCAAAGGCGTGCAGGCGACCCATTTCGAGGAGAACAGTCTGGACGAAGTGATCCAGGAGCGTCTGCGCCGCCTCATGGTGCTGGCCCGCAACCGCCGCGTTACCCTGCATCTGGAGGATATGACGGAGATTCCCGTCTTCGCTTTCGACAGTCGCCTGCTCGGGCGCGCGATCTACAATCTGGTCAACAACGCCCTGGGCGCGATCAACGACTCCGTCAAGAAGAAGAAGCTGGAGATGCGGGCGGGCGGCTTCAACATCCGCATCGCGGCGACGGCCATGAGCGAGGGCGTCTTTCCTGACGGGAACTACTGTCGCATCACCGTCCGGGACGACGGCCCCGGCATCCCGGACGATGTGAAAGAGTCGCTCTTCACCACCAAGACGATCAGCACCACCCCCGGCGGCACCGGTATCGGAACCCGCTTCGTCAAGAGTGTCGCCGACGCCCACCACGGCACGGTCGGCGTGATCAGCGAACTGGGCGACGGCGCCTGTTTCTGGATCAAGCTCCCCCTCACCCGCGATCCCGCCTAGCCCCTTCCGAAACAGCGCAACGTGCCCGCTTTTCCATTGTGCCGACAGCGGGCACATAGTGCTCACCGGCTAAAGAAACCTTCTGCAGAGACACTTGACAATACCACACTAAAGTAGTATAATAACGATGTCACAAAGAGACAAATTTACACGGGTTCATTCTACCACTACGCACATAGATTGTGGAGGCTTATAAACATGGGGAAAGCAGTAGGAATCGACCTGGGAACGACCAACTCCGTCGTTGCCATTCTGGAGGGCGGCGAACCGACGGTCATACCAAACGCGGAAGGCAGCCGGACCACGCCCTCTATCGTTGGGTTCAACAAGACCGGCGAGCGCCTGGTGGGTGCCAGCGCCAAGCGCCAGTCCATTACCAGTCCAGATCGGACGATCATCTCGATCAAGCGCCGTATGGGCACGACCGACAAGGTCACCGTAGACGGCAAGCCCTATTCGCCGGAAGAGATCTCCGCGATGATTTTGCAGAAGCTGAAGGCCGACGCGGAGGCCTATCTGGGCCAGCCGGTCACCGACGCCGTCATCACCGTTCCGGCCTACTTCAACCAGGCACAGCGTACCGCGACCAAGCAGGCCGGTGAGATTGCGGGCCTGAATGTGCTGCGTATCATCAACGAGCCCACGGCTGCGGCGCTCGCCTACGGCCTGGATAAGAAGAAAGAGGAGAAAGTCCTGATCTTCGACCTCGGTGGCGGTACCTTCGATGTCTCCCTGCTGGAGATCAGCGATACAGCCGGCAACACCGAACTGGAAGTGATGCTGCAGGTGCTCTCCACCAACGGCGACTCGCAGCTTGGCGGCGACGACTGGGATCAGCGGATCGTCGAGTATGTTTCGGAGCAGTTCAAAAAAGACAACGGCATCGATATCAAGAAAGACAAGGCGGCGTTGCAGCGGGTGCGTGAGGCGGCGGAGAAGGCCAAGATCGAACTCTCCAGCGTCACCCAGACCAACATCAACCTGCCCTTTATCAGCATGACGGCGGACGGGCCGGTCCACCTCGACATCAACCTGTCCCGCGCCAAGTTCGAAGAGCTGACGCGCGACCTGGTGGATCGTTGTAAAGTGCCGTTCGAGAAGGCGCTCGCGGATGCCAAGCTCAAACCGAGTGAAATCGACGAGATCGTGCTCGTCGGCGGATCGACCCGTATGCCGATGATCCAGGACCTGGTGCGGGAGCTCGGCGGCGGTAAAGAGCCGAACCGAGGCGTCAACCCGGACGAGGTCGTGGCGGTCGGCGCGGCCATCCAGGCCAACGTGCTCGGGGGCGAAGAGGGCACCGGCAAGAAGATCCTGCTGCTCGACGTCACGCCGCTCTCGCTGGGCATCGAAACCCTCGGCGGCGTCATGACCAAGCTGATCGAGCGCAACACCACCGTTCCGCACCGCAAGTCGATGGATTTCAGCACGGCGGAGGACGGTCAGACCAGTGTGCATGTCAAGGTGTTCCAGGGCGAGCGAGAGATGGCCGTAGCCAACAAGCTGCTCGGCGACTTCCAGTTGACGGGGATCCTGCCCGCCTCCCGGGGTGTGCCGCAGATCGAGGTCACCTTCGATATCGACGCCAACGGCATCGTCAGCGTGGCCGCCCGCGACAAGGCGACCAGCCGCGAAAACAAGATCACCATTACCGGCTCGGGCAGTCTGAGCAAGGAAGAGGTCGATCGGATGATGAAAGAGGCCGCTTCTCATGCGGAAGAGGACAAGGCGCTGCGCGAGCGCGCCGAGACCCGCAACCGCGCCGAGGCCGTGACGATCCAGACCGAGAAGCAGCTCAAAGACCTGGGGGACAAGGTTCCCGGGGATCTGAAGGCCACGCTCGAAACGCATATCCGGGATCTGCGTACCGGGCTCAACTCCAACGACACCACGGTGGAAGAGCTGCAGCGGCTGACGGGCGAGCTGGAGCAGGCGACGTTCAAACTCGGCGAGCTGCTCTACCAGCAGTCGGCGGGCGAAGGCGCCCCTGCGGAGCCGGAGACTCACACTCCGGAAGAGCCGACCCACGCCGAGAGCGATACGGTCGAAGCCGAGTTCAAATCCTAGAACTCGACAGTACTGCCGGGGGAAGGTGAAGGGGTATGAGCGCAAAAGATTTCTATCAGATACTGGGCGTCGGCAAGACGGCGACGCCGGAGGAGATCAAAAAGGCCTACCATAAGCTGGCGCGCAAATTCCATCCTGATCTTAACCCCGGTAACAAAAAGGCCGAAGAGCAGTTCAA